>CALWSM010000101.1 GCA_944384185.1 uncultured Blautia sp.
ACAGGCTCCTGGATCTCTTCAGACGCCTCCTCAGCTTCCGCTTCCGTCGCCTCCAGGATTTCCTCTGTTGCGATCTCTTTCGTATCTCCCAGAGCCTCCTGGGTTTTCTTGGCGTCTTTTTCAAATTCCTCTGCTTTTTCCATCAGCGCAGAAGCAATGGCGTCAGCCACCATAACAGACTTTGCCGCCGCCGGTGCAGGGATCTCATGCTGCGCCCCGGATTCTTCCTCCGGTCTTTCCTCCTTCGGCGTAAATTCCGGTTCCGCTGCTGTCGTATCTGCACCTTTCGTTTCCTCTGCCACTGCCTGGGCCAGTTCGCTGGCAGTCTCTGCCAGAAGAGTCTCCAGATCCAGTTCCTTTTCTTTAAAATCTGTCCGGAAGTCTTCCGGATTCATATCTTCTTCTTTAAAAAGCCGGGACTGGGGCGCCTGCACTTTCACAGACGGCTTCATGCCTTCCATATGGAAAGGCTTCAACTCAGGAGCTTTCTCAAAAGTCTCCGGTTCCAGTTCTTTTACTATATATCCCTTTTTCTCCGCAGGTTCTTCCGTGACTGCCGTTTCTTCTTCTCCACCGTTTCTCCCCGGCAGGACATCCAGGATTTCCTGTGCGACTTTATCCTTGAGTTCCTGGGTATCCGAAACCGGAGGAGCGGAAGCTCTCTGGAAAGTCTGAGGACCTGAGGAAGAAGTTTTTTCTCCTACAACACTCTTTATAATATCGTCGATCTCACTGCTTTCGGCAGATGCCGAAGCTTTTGCAAGGCTTTCTGCAGCCTTTGCCGCCGCCGCTGCCTTTGCTGCCGTTCCCGGAACGTATCCCTTCTGGAAGCGATGATTATATTTATCTTGCTGAATAGGCGTCAAAAGCGTGTACTTCATTTTCAGTTCCATCGCTTTCGTCACATACTTACCCTCGCTGAACCACAGGATCAGATCATCACATTCTTCAATGCAGGCTTCCTTTTTTCCTGCCTTCGCATATAGCCTTGCCAGCTCATAGGCCCATCGCTCCGTATACTCTCTGCTCTTATACTCCTGGAGGATAGATATCTGTTCCTCTATAGGCGCACGTCTTGCCCTGGCAAGCTTGTATTTTAAAATATAACGACTGTTATCATTTGGGGAAATTTCCGCAAACTGCTTGTAATAATCCTCCGCCTCGTCAAAATTTCCCATCTTAATGGACAATTCTACCAGACGATACAACACGGTTCTTCCAATAGGCGCTCTGTGATGAGCCATTAACAGCAGTTTCCGGCTGTCTTCATAGCGCTTATTGGCCTCATAGATCTCTCCCACCATACATAATGTCCTGGCGCTTCTTACCCTTCGCCAGTCAATAGCATCTACGGCCTTAAGAGCGCCTTTGTAATCCTGTCGGTCTACCAGGTCATTTATTTCATCCAGTTTTGCCCTGTATTCATTCTTATCCACTTCGCTCACCTCTATACATTTTTATTCAAATAATGTCACCGAACCCTGAGGGTATAAGACTCCATAATTGATTTTAGTTTATCATAAGGTCTAAGGTATGTCAAAGTAAATGATTGGAAGAGACAAAAGTTTTTACAGTTATTTCGTTGTACAGAAAAAGGAGTATTCCCAAAATCCCTTTCGAAGGCTTCTTGAGAATACTCCTCTGAAAATCTATATGAAAGTTTTTTATGCCTGTTTAAAGATCCGGGATCTGTATCTTCCCAGAACTGAGATCAGGCAATTTCCCAGGATTCCGCAGGATACCACTTCTCCGATCCCTACCGTAAGCATCAGGAAGGGGATGGGAAGCACTACGCCGTAAGCATAGCGGAGCACAAACGGCACGATGCAGATATTGGCCGCAATCGGGGGAAGCACAGCAAAGAACCGTTTGGAATCTCTTAGAAGATAGGTTCCCACAGCCCCTATAAGAGTAGCCAGACTTCCAAAGATCACATCCGGCAGGAGCGCTCCTCCGGTAATGTTCCCGATGAGGCAGCCTACAAACAGTCCAGGAATAGCCGCCGGGGTGAAAACAGGAAGTATTGTCAGCATCTCCGCAATACGGATCTGCACTTCTCCGAAGCTAATCGGTGCGAAAACAAAGGTCAGCACCACATAGATGGCAGCGATCATAGCCGCCTGGGTCAAAAAAGTTACTTTTTTGTCTCTCATATTCATTTTCTCCTTTAGTTTTGTTTTACGTGTGGAAGGTCTCGAACACACGGTTTATTTTATTCTTTATTTTCCGATGACAACCTTATCCAGATGCCAGATCTCATCTACATACTGACGGATCGTTCTGTCAGAGGAGAACTTGCCTGAGCAGGCAGTATTCAGCAGTGCCATCTTCGCCCATCTCGCCTCGTCCCTGTAGGCTTTTTCCACTTCCTCCTGGGCTTTTGCATAAGCCTTGAAGTCCGCCAGGATAAAGTAGGTATCCGCCCGGTCGCTGCTGTTGGTATTCAGCAGAGAGTCGTAGATATCCCGGAACAGATTGAAATCTCCATGAGAATAGGTTCCGTTGATCAGCTGCATCAGCACGTTCCGGATATCCGGGTCGTTGTTAAAATACTGCATCGGATCATAGCCGCCGTTGTTCTCGTAGTTGATAACCTCATCTGCAGACAGACCGAAGATAAAGGCGTTTTCTGCTCCTACCTCCTCTACGATCTCCACATTGGCGCCGTCCATAGTTCCCAGGGTAGGCGCTCCGTTTAACATGAACTTCATGTTTCCTGTTCCGGAAGCTTCCTTACTTGCCGTAGAGATCTGTTCAGAAACATCTGCCGCAGCAAAGATCATCTCTGCGTTGGAAACACGGTAGTTCTCGATAAATACCACTTTCAGCTTTCCATTGATGGAAGAATCGTTGTTTACCACGTCCGCTACTGCGTTGATCAGCTTAATGGTCAGCTTGGCTCTCTTATAGCCTGCCGCCGCTTTTGCGCCGAAGATAAATGTTCTCGGGTAGAAATCCATCTCGGGATGCTCTTTGATCTTGTTGTACAGATACATTACATGAAGGATATTCATCAGCTGACGTTTATACTCGTGGAGTCTCTTAACCTGTACGTCGAAGATAGAGTTTGGATCCACCTCGATCCCGTTATGCTCCAGGATATATTTGGCCAGGCGCACCTTATTCTGATATTTGATGTTCATAAACTCCTGCTGGGCTCTCTTATCATCTGCGTAAACCTTCAGCTTAGACAGCTCCGGCAGGTTGGTGATCCAGCCGTCTCCGATGTGGTCCGTGATCCAGGAGGCCAGCAGCGGGTTTGCATGAAGAAGGAAACGTCTCTGAGTGATCCCGTTTGTTTTATTATTGAATTTCTCAGGATACATTTCATAGAAGTCTCTCAGTTCCTGCTTCTTCAGGATCTCTGTGTGGAGCTGGGCCACGCCGTTTACAGAATAACCGCCGGCGATAGCCAGGTGAGCCATCTTCACCTGTCCGTCATAGATGATCGCCATCTTACGGATCTTCTCCTGATTTCCCGGATATTTTGCCTTGATCTCTTCCACAAATCTCCGGTTGATCTCCTCGATGATCTGATAGATACGGGGAAGGAGTTTTGAAAACAGCTCGATCGGCCATTTTTCCAGAGCTTCCGCCATGATGGTATGGTTTGTATAGGCGCAGGTATGTGTTGTAATGTACCATGCGTCGTCCCATGACATTTCTTCCTCATCTACCAGAATACGCATAAGTTCTGCCACAGTCATAGTCGGATGGGTATCGTTAAGCTGGAAGGTCACTTTCTTCGGCAGGTCATGGAGATCGCTGTGGTTCTTCTTGAATTTTGCCACAGCCTCCTGGATACTGGCGGAAATAAAGAAATACTGCTGTTTCAGGCGCAGTTCCTTTCCTGCGTAGTGATTGTCGTTAGGATATAACACTTCCACAATATTCTTTGCCAGGTTCTCCTGCTCTACCGCCTTGTGATACTCTCCTTTGTCAAAAAGATCCAAGCGGAAATCTGTGATGGGTTCTGCATCCCAGATACGGAGGGTATTTACGATTTTATTGTTGTATCCCACGATAGGCATATCATAGGGGATCGCCAGTACAGACTGATATCCTTTCTGTACAAAATGGTTTCTGCCTGTGGCCGGATCATACTGTACTTCCACATAACCGCCGAATTTTACTTCCTTCGCATATTCCGGACGGCGCAGTTCAAAGGGATATCCGTTTTTCAGCCAGTTATCCGGAACCTCTACCTGATAGCCGTCTTCGATTTTCTGTTTGAACAGGCCGTAATGATAGCGGATACCGCAGCCGTAAGCGCAGTAGCCCAGTGTAGCCAGAGAATCCAGGAAACAGGCGGCCAGTCTTCCCAGTCCTCCGTTTCCAAGAGCCGGATCCGGTTCCTGGTCTTCTATTACATTTAAGTCAAATCCTAATTCGTCTAAAGCCTCTTTTACCTCGCTATATGCGCACAGGTTGATCAGGTTATTTCCCAGCGCACGTCCCATAAGGAATTCCATGGATAAGTAGTAAACAATCTTCGGGTCGTCTTTCTCATACTGTTTCTGAGTCAGCAGCCAGTTGTCAATGATCACATCTTTTACAGCCAGGGACACTGCCTGAAAGATCTGCTCCTGAGTTGCTTCCTCAATGGTTTTTCTGTAGAGCATTTTCACGTTTTCTTTAACGCTTTTCTTGAATTCCTCTTTCTTAAAATGATTGTCTAACATTTCCTTTCCTCCTTCAGAGTAATGAAGGCAAATACTGCTAACCTTCTTTTTCCAGAAGCGACAGCCCTTTTTCTTATGAAAGCTTCTCTACGCCTAATTTCACGTCTTCTGAATTTATTTTCCAGTCTTTTGCATAACCGCTCATCTGGCCGTATACAACATCTTCCGCCAGGACCTCGGACCTGATCTGTGCTTCGTGTCCATGGAAGATGTTTTCGATCACCGGATTCTCCCCTACGTATATCCGGATCTTGTCCATCACTTCAAATCCGGCTTCTTTACGCATAGTCTGGATCTTGCTGATGATCTCCCGTACAAAACCTTCCTCGATCAGTTCCGGGGTAAGGTTCGTATCCAGCACCACAGTGATATCATTGTCTGATTCAGACACATATCCCTCTGTCTGTGCGGTGTCGATAAGCAGGTCACTGTCTAATAATACTATTTCCTGTCCGTTTATGTCAAGTTTTAGCTGGCCATTTGCCTTCAATTCATCCATCGCCTGATTGCCGTCCAGCTCTGAAAGCGCCTGTTTGATCCCGCCCAGGAACTTGCCGTATTTGGGACCTACTGTTTTCAGCTGGGGCTTGAAGGTATAGGACGTAAAGTCTCTCACATCTTCTGTGAAGGCCATTTCTTTTACATTCAGCTCGTCTTCAATGATCTCTTTGTAGAAATCCTCCAGAGTGAAAGGCGCCTTTACAAACATTTTTCCGATAGGCTGACGGTTCTTGATATTTGCGGCGTTTCTGCAGGCCCGTCCCATGACTACCACCTTCAGCAGATTATCCATGTTCTCTTCCAGGGCCTTGTCGATCCACGCTTCCTTCACTTCAGGGAAGTCGCACAGATGAATGCTCTCCGGAGCTTCTTTGTCAATGCTCCTTACCAGGTTCTGATAGATTTCTTCTGTCATAAAGGGAACCATAGGAGCTGCCGCCTTACAGATGGTCACCAGAGCCGTATACAGGGTCATATAAGCATTGATCTTATCCTGCTCCATGCCTTTGGCCCAGAAACGCTCCCGGCTCCTTCTTACGTACCAGTTGCTCATGTCGTCTACAAATTCCTGAAGGGCCCTTGCCGTTTCCGGGATCTTATAGGCGTTCAAATCCTCATCTACTGCTTTCACCACAGAATTCAGCTTGGACAGCAGCCACTTATCCATTACCGGCAGCTTATCGTAATCCAGCGTATACTTTGTCGCATCAAATCCATCGATATTTGCATAAAGCACGAAGAACGCATAGGTGTTCCACAGGGTTCCCATAAACTTTCTCTGGCCTTCCTGCACAGCCTTTCCGTGGAAACGGTTGGGCAGCCAGGGAGCGCTGTTTACATAGAAGTACCAGCGGATGGCGTCTGCACCGTATTTTTCCAGGGCATCGAAAGGATCTACCGCATTTCCTTTAGACTTGGACATTTTCTGTCCGTTCTCGTCCTGGACGTGGCCCAGAACGATTACATTTTTATATGGAGCCTTGTTGAACAGAATGGTGGATTCTGCCAGCAGGGAATAAAACCAGCCTCTGGTCTGGTCTACAGCCTCGGAGATAAAATCTGCCGGGAACTGCTGCTCAAACAGTTCTTTGTTTTCAAAAGGATAGTGATGCTGTGCAAAGGGCATAGCTCCTGAGTCAAACCAGCAGTCGATCACCTCCGGCACTCTGTGCATGGTCTTGCCGCATTTCGGGCATTTCATAGTGATCTCATCGATATACGGACGGTGAAGCTCCACAGTTTTTGCCTTCTCGTCGCCGCTTCTCTCGAAAAGCTCCTGACGGCTGCCGATAGATTCCATATGGCCGCATTCACATTCCCATACGTTGAGAGGCGTTCCCCAGTAACGGTTGCGGCTGATGCCCCAGTCCTGGACGTTTTCCAGCCAGTCGCCAAAGCGTCCCTTGCCGATGCTCTCCGGGATCCAGTTGATCGTATTGTTGTTCCGGATCAGATCTTCCTTCACTGCGGTCATCTTAATGAACCAGGATTCTCTCGCATAGTAGATCAGAGGAGTATCACATCTCCAGCAGTGGGGATAGCTGTGTTCAAACTTGGGCGCTGAGAAAAGCAGTCCTCTTTTGTCCAGATCTTTGAGCACTTCCGGGTCTGCCTTTTTGCAGAAGGTTCCTGCCCAGGGAGTTTCCGCCGTCATCTCGCCTTTTTCATCTACCAGCTGGAGCACAGGAAGGTCATATTTCTTTCCTACCTTATTATCGTCTTCACCAAACGCCGGAGCGATGTGTACCACGCCGGTACCGTCGGTAAGAGTTACATAGGTATCGCATACCACGTAATATGCTTTTTTATTTAATTCCTTAAAGTTATACAGAGGTTCATACTCTTTATGTTCCAGGTCGGTTCCTTTATAAGTCTCCAAGACTTCATAGGCCGGGGTTCCTTCTTCTCTTTCCAGGGAGCCCAGAACGGTATCCAGAAGAGCGGAAGCCATGTAATAAGTATAACCGTCCGCCGCCTTGACCTTTGCGTATTCCTCATCGGGGTTCACACAAAGAGCCACGTTGGAAGGCAGGGTCCAGGGAGTCGTGGTCCACGCCAGGATATAGGCGTCCTCTCCCTTCACCTTAAACCGGGCGATAGCGGAACGCTCCTTTACATCCTTATATCCCTGGGCCACTTCCTGGGCAGACAGAGGGGTACCGCAGCGGGGGCAGTAGGGCACGATCTTGTGACCTTTGTATAAAAGCCCTTTATTCCAGATTTCCTTTAACGCCCACCATTCGGATTCAATATAATCATCATGATAGGTTACATAGGGATTGTCCATATCCGCCCAGAAGCCTACGGTAGAAGAGAAATCCTCCCACATGCCTTTGTACTTCCAGACGCTTTCTTTACACTGATCGATAAAGGGGATCAGACCATATTCTTCAATCTGTTCTTTTCCGTCCAGTCCCAGCTTTTTCTCCACTTCCAGCTCTACCGGCAGTCCGTGGGTATCCCATCCGGCCTTTCTGGGCACCATATAACCCTTCATAGCCTGGTATCTGGGGATCATATCCTTGATAACACGGGTCAGCACATGGCCGATGTGGGGTTTTCCGTTTGCGGTAGGCGGTCCGTCATAGAAGGTATAGGTAGGGCCTTCTTTCCGGCTGTCCATGCTCTTTTTGAAAATGTCGTTGTCTTTCCAGAATTTTTCAACTTCTTTTTCCCGCTCTACAAAGTTCAGGTCTGTAGCAACTTTCTGGTACATAGCTTTTTCTCCTCTCCGAAATTCAAAAATATTTTACAAAGGCGTTTCTATTCTTTCCTCTTGTCAAACCGGAAATATATAGAAAAGGCTTCCGCCCTGTAACAGGACGAAAGCCTTATTGCGCTGTCGTTATACCACCTCTTACATCATACGAAGCATACGCCTTTATATGTGTCCCCGGTAACGTGGGGAAACCGGCCTCTCCTACTTGGTTCAGATGGCAACTCCGGAGTGATCTTCTCTGGCCCCTACTGGTGCCGGGATCACACCCTCCCCGGCTCTCTGGGACTTTGGACTGGCCAGATACTGTCTCCATCTCAGTTTTTCACTCAGTTTTT
>CALWSM010000102.1 GCA_944384185.1 uncultured Blautia sp.
TATTACTGAGCCAGCTTCAGCATGATCGCATTGCTTCTGGCTACAAATTTTGTCATTTCTTCAGGAGTGAGCTGTCTGTGGCTGATCAGCGCCAGGTCGTAGAGCTGTTCACAGAACATCTGGATATTCTCCTCATCCTTATGCTCCAGTACATACTGTACCAGTTTATTATTGGCGTTTAATATCAGTGTCTCCTGTCCGCCGAACATAGAAGGATCCATGCCGTACATGTTGTACATTTTCATCATTTCCTGCATACGGCGGCTTTCCTCGGAGATCGTCATCATAGAAGATACATTTTCGTTTTTCAGACTTTCCGCCTTTACCGTCAAGTTGTCCTTATTCAGGGCTTTCTTGAAGATTTCTGACAGTTCTTTGGTCTCTTCCTCCAGATCCTTTCCGTCCTCTTCCTTCACTGCTTCAGATACGTCGGCGTCAATGCGGAGGAATCTTACATTTTCCTTTAACTGTTCAACATGAGAGATAAATGGAGAGTCAATGTTGTGTTTCAGGATCACCGCATCCAGGCCCTGTTCTTTGAACATATTGATGTACTGGCTCTGCTGCACTTCGTCTGTCACATAATAGATGTTGGTCTTTTCCGGCTCTTTTTTGGCCTCTTCCACAGCTTCCTTTGCAGTCTCTTCTTTGTTCTCCTCTGTTACCTGTTCCTGCTCTTCTTTTGCCTCTTCCTCTGTTTTCTCAGGGGTATTTTCCTTTATGCAGTCTTCCAGGGTGAGGTATTTTCCATCCAGATTTTTATAAAGGATATAATCCATCATTCTTTCCGAGAATTTACTGTCCTTTATGCAGCCGAACTTGATAAACGGGCTGATATCATCCCAGTATTTCTCATAATTTTCTCTGTCTGTCTTGCACATACCGGTAAGCTTATCCGCCACCTTCTTGCTGATATAGTCAGAGATCTTCTTTACAAATCCGTCGTTCTGGAGAGCGCTTCTGGATACGTTCAAAGGCAGATCCGGGCAGTCGATAACGCCCTTTAACAGCATAAGGAATTCCGGGATCACCTCTTTAATATTATCTGCAATAAACACCTGATTGTTGTACAGCTTGATGGTTCCCTCAATGGATTCATATTCCATATTGATCTTCGGGAAATACAGGATACCCTTCAAGTTGAAAGGATAGTCCATATTCAGATGGATCCAGAACAGAGGCTCTTTATAGTCCATAAAGACTTTACGGTAAAACTCTTTGTATTCCTCTTCCGTACACTCATTGGGATGCTTCATCCACAGAGGATGGGTATCGCTCAGGGAAACCGGGCGCTTGTTGATCTTCACCATATCTCTGGCAGGAGAAACTTCTACGGTCTCTTTTTCGCCCTTCTCATTCTCCTTTTCCTCTGTCTTGGCCTCCTCATGGATATGCTCCACCACCACATCGTCTTCTCTCAGTTCAGACTCTTCAATGGTCTCATATTCCTGGGGTGCGTTGGCTTTAGAAAGGAAGATTTCCACAGGCATGAAAGAACAGTATTTTTCAATAACCTCTCGCATTCTGTATTCATTGGAAAACTCAAGGCTGTCTTCATTCAGGAACAGAGTGATCTCCGTACCTACCTCTGTACGGTTTCCTTCTCCCATCTCATACTCGGTGCCGCCGTCGCATTCCCAGTGTACCGGCTGAGCCCCTTCTTTATAAGAAAGGGTGTCAATGTGCACCTCATCAGAAACCATAAACGCTGAATAGAAGCCTAATCCGAAATGACCGATGATCTGATCGTCGTTGGTCTTATCCTTGTATTTTTCCAGGAATTCCGTAGCCCCTGAGAAAGCGATCTGGGTAATGTACTCTTCCACTTCGTCAGCTGTCATTCCCAGGCCGGTATCAATAAATTTCAGGGTCTTCTCTTCCGGATTTACGATAACCTGGATTTTATTCTTATGGCCTTCCGGGAAGGTATAATCCCCCATGATCTCCAGTTTTTTCAGCTTGGTAATGGCGTCGCAGCCGTTTGAGATCATTTCCCGTACAAAAATGTCATGATCTGAATAGAGCCATTTTTTAATAATGGGAAAAATATTTTCACTATTAATTGATAAAGTACCACGCTTGTTAGCCATGATAAATACATCTCCTTTTTCTTCTTTTAGCATTTGAGCCTTTTTTACTGTCAGGCTGCTGTCTAAAGAACATATTAATACCCTCCTCCCCAAAAGTCAAGAAAAAATTAGCACTCATTTTTATTGAGTGCTAATAATTTTTTATCTTTTTTGAATTTTCTGGGCCACGATAAAAATATTCGGAGGACTCTGGTGAAGATTTACGATCTCCAGGACCAGGAAGCCGTGTCTCTGGATCTTCCGCATAAGTCCGATAGGCGTTTCAAAGGAAACATAAGGCATCAGTCCCATTTTGCTTTTCCAGAACTTTTCTACGGCTACAGGAGCAAAGCTCCTTGCCAGGCAGTCTGTGGCGGAAATAAAGATCCCTCCCGGTTTAAGAAGCTTATGGATCCTGTCCAGGATCTGATCCTGCTCTTTCATATAAAGCAGCACATTATAAGCGGTTACTGCGTCATAGCTCCCGGCTTTTTCCTCCAGCTCCATCAGATCCTTTTTTATAAAATGTATATTCGTTCTTCCCGCCTTCAGCGCTTTTTCCTTCGCCTTGTCCATCATCTCCCCGGAGGTATCTATGGCTGTGATCTCTTTTACACAGCCTGCAAGGGGTATGGTGGCGTTTCCTGTTCCACAGCCGATCTCCAGGACTCTGTCTTCCTTATTTAAAAAACGGGCGGAGCGCTTTACGGTCTTCTTATAAGCGCTTTTGTATTCAGGGATCACCTGTGCGTCATATACTTTCGAACGTCTGTCCCAGAATTGACCGCTGTCCTGTCTGTTATTTTTCATGGTATCACTCCTGTTCCTGTTTATTGTCGTCTATCCTTCCACGATCAGATACTGTCCTCCCGGCAGGGAGAACACCTCGTCTGCTTCCTCCAGTTCCTCGTCTGACATACCTTCTACGTCCATTCCGTTTTCTTCAAAATACTCCCGTACCTCTTTCAGGGAATCCACAACAGAAGCCATACAATCTTCCAGAAAAGCCTCCGCCTCTTCCATGGTTTCCGCAACCGGCTCCGAAAACAGCTGCCCCTGGTTTTTCAAAAAGGTTAAGATACACTCGTCACTGTATTCGTTCATACTGTCTCCTCCTTCATATTTTGTATGTATGCAGGTTCTTTTATACCCATACCATTACAATGCAGGATCAAAAGTTTTTCTTCGATCTTTTTACAAATTCCAGGATTTCTTCCGGCCTGTCCACGATGAGATCCGCCCTGTGATCCTCCAATTCCTTTCTGGGACGGAATCCCCAGGTCACGCCGATGGTAAACATACCTGCCCCATGGCCGGTCTCCATATCGGTATCCGTATCTCCCAGATACAGACATTCCTCCGGCTTTGCGGAAAATTCCTCTGCGATGGTCAGCGCCCCTATGGGAGACGGCTTTCTGGGGACTCTTTCCGTCTGTCCCTGGACCTTATGGAACATCTCTCTGCCAAAAATCTTCTCTACAACCTCTATGGCCGCCGTATGGGGTTTATTGGACAGCACTGCGATCTTCAGGCCCTCCTTTTTCAGATCCTCCAAAAGCTCTACGATACCCGGGAAAGGCCTTACATGATAGAACGGGTCTTCCTCGAACCACTTTCGGTACAGGGTACGGACCTGTTCATAGTCCGCCTGTTCCCCGCCGGGCACAGCGGCCAACATCTTCCGCACCAGCTCGTCTGCTCCGTTTCCTGCGTAAAAATTGTAATCTTTTACCGGAATGGAGGGCAGATGAAAATGAGCCAGGGTTTTATTTCCCACATATGCAATGGATTCCACCGTATCGGCGATGGTGCCGTCTAAGTCAAAAATACAGGCTTTATACATCTTTTTCACTCCCTGATCTGGATTCCCATGTTTTTCAATTCCTGGTACAGCTTTGCCACAGGCAGCCCTACCACATTGTTATAATCTCCCCGGATTTCCCGGATAAAGACTGCGCCCTTTCCCTGGATCCCATAGGCCCCCGCCTTATCCATCGGCTCTCCGTCACGTACATACTCTTCTATCTCCTTGTCGGACATGGGATAAAAGCTTACCTGGGTAGACTCATGGAAAGTGACTGTCTGTATCTTTTCTCCTTCCCTGCTCATCACCGTAACACCGGTAAATACCTGGTGGGTTCTTCCCCGAAGGGTGGAAAGCATCTGAACAGCCTCGTCTGCAGAACCGGGTTTTCCTAAAATTTTCCCGTCCAGGACGACAATCGTGTCTGCACCGATCACTGTAACGTCCTCTTCAAAACTCTGGAAAATCTCCAGGCATTTTTCTCTGGACAGCTCTTCTGCCGCTTCACCTGGTTCTGTCTTTGTGATCTTCTCTTCTCCTTTAGCGGGACAGACCTGAAATACTGCGCCGATCTGTTCCAAAAGCTCCCGGCGGCGGGGAGAAGCGCTTGCCAGTATCAGTTTTTTCATGTAATGCTCCTTTAGGCTTTTTCTGAAATTAGGTTTCTCTTTTTCTGCTTTTAAGTATAGCCTGTCTTTTTATGGTATGCAACAAAAAAATAAGAGGATCCGGTTCCCTTTCCGGGACACTCAGATCCTCTTTTTTATCTAGACTGTTCGTCAGTTATCTCTTATTGGGCCAGAGCCTTCCCCAGGTTCCGGCAGGCTTCTTTTGCCTCTTCATCCGGCTCTTCATTACAGATCACCCCATCCTGTATCAGATTGGCTCTTTCCTCTTTACAGGAAGCTTCCCAGCTGCGCATCCATTCTCCGTCGCCCCATCCGTAAGAGCCGAAAAGTCCGATCTTCTTCCCGGACAGGCCCCTTTTGCAGTCGTCAAACATAGGTGCAAATTCCGTATCTTCCAGTTCTTCATCTCCCATAGACGGGCAGCCGAAAGCAATGGCATCATACTCTTCCATTTTATCTCCGGAGAAAGCTGCTGCCTCAAATACTTCTACTTCTGCGCCTGCGGCTTTCATTCCCTGCTCAACTTCTTTAGCCATAGCCTCTGTATTGCCAGTTCCACTCCAGTATACAACTGCTGTTTTCATATTCATGTACCTCTCTCTTTAAAATATTTTCTATGTCAAGCAGCCACGATCAGCTGCCTCACAGACTTTCCTGCCAGAAACAGTCTTTGATAGACTTCCTCACATTTCTTAAATTTGCAGAAGGTCTTCCTGGCCGAACATTCGTCACAGTATACCTTCCAACACCCGCAGCATTTGCAGTTCTTTCCTCTGTTTATCATAAATCCCCAGACATCCTCTTCCGGATATCCAAGAAAAAGCCCTACCTCATGGGGAAAACTTCCATTTTCTTCTACTCTGCTCTTCAGGATCTCAATAGCTTCATCAAATGTATCATAATCATATCCTTGGCTCTCTAAGATCATTCTTGTTTTTTTTCTTTCCAATTCTCTCTTTAGTTTTTCCGTCCGGAAAACATACAGCAGGGCCCGGTTTCCATTTGTCTTCATTACCTGAATTCCCAGTCCTTTTCCCCTGAAGATCTCTCTCCAGGGCGTCAGGGTCTCTTCTAATACTTCCTCTTTTTCCCGGGTATACCAGAAAAGATTGGCTGTTTTTAATCCGGCCAGTGTAGGGGCGCTGTATTGGATCAGATATTTATCCAGCATTTACCTGCCCTCCTTTAATATCTTCCAGAACAGACTGAAGAGCCGCCGTACTGCTCCTGTGTATCCGGACGATGGGAATATTATTTCTTTTTGCCTCCTGGGAAGCGTTCATGACCATCTTATGGGAAACTGTATTGGTAAACAGAAGAAGCAGATCCGGACAGCCCATTTTTTTCTTGATCGATCCATGCTCCTTAACAAATACTTTTGCTTTACAGCCATAGTCCTGACAGAGATTTTCATATCTTGTCACCATTCTTTCATTGCCGCCTATAATTACAATACTCATCTGGAATCGCTCCTTTCTAGTTAGCATTCGCTAACTCATCATGAAAAAAGAAAACGGAGCACCGCCCGTTTCATATTTACAAAATCCTTGCCTTTCTCAATTAGCTTTGACTAACTATTGTAATATTACCTTCTTTTCCTGTTTCTGTCAATAGAATATTTAAAATTGACGCAAAAAATTTACTATGCTAAACTGAAAGCACAACACAGCCTGCACACAGAATACATCACAAAGGAGTCTGCCAATGAAACTTTTATTTACCGATCTGGACGGTACTTTACTTGACCGTGACAAAAAAATTTCCTCTGAAAATCTGGAAGCTATCGCAAGGGCTTCCCAGCAGGGAAACATGACCGTGATCTCTACTGGCCGTTCCCTTTCTTCCGCCCGTCCTTACATAGAGAAGCTTGCTTCTGTGCAGGAGCGCTGCTACGCCATTACTTATAACGGAGGACTGATCCTGGACTATACCTCCCGGAAGATCCTCTATCAGAAAACCCTTCCTCTTCCCTACGTAAAGTATATTTTCCAACAGGCGGAAAAATTCCAGATCCACTGCCAGACCTATGAGGACGGCTATGTGCTTGCGCCAAAAGAACGGGAAGAGCTGCGGGAATATGCTGCTCATACCAGCATGCCGGTCCGCATTGTTGCGGATCCTCCCGCTGCTCTTACAAAAGAGCCCTTTAAGATCCTTACCTCCTGTCTAAATGATAAGGAGCTGCACCAGGCCTATCGCTGTTCTTTAGAGGAATGGGCCAGGGACAAGATTTCTCTCTTTTTTTCCAGCGATTACTATCTGGAGCATATGCCTCTTGGGGTATCAAAAGGCAACGCCATTGATATCCTGTGCCGGATCCTGGAAGTGCCGAAAGAGAACACTTTTGCCGCAGGAGATGCGGAAAACGATATCGCCATGTTAAAAGCAGCCCATGTGGGGATCGCCATGGCAAACGGAACCGAAGAAGTCAAAAAATCAGCGGACTGGGTTACAAAATCTGACAATAATCACGGAGGGATTGCAGAAATCATAAAAAACTTTATAGAAAATTAATGAAAACCCCTTCCATTCACCATATCAGTTGGATTATAATAAGAGAAATATCATGAAACAGGCAGTTTTACTGAAAAGGAAAAGAAAGGATTTAGAGAATATGGGAAAATTAGGTAAGAAACTTATAGGCGCCGGAGCATTTGGCGCTGCTGCCGGCGCAGCCGCATATTATTTTGTAAAAAAGAAAAACGAGGATCCTGATCTTCAGGAAGAGTTCGCAGATTTTCAGGATAATATCAAAGAGACCGCCGCTTCCGCTGTGAATGTTGCTTCCCGGCTGAAGGATGCGGTGGGAAAATCCGTAGACAATGCAGTGAATAAAGTAAAAGAACATACGGATGATTTTGTAGAGGATGACATTTTTGAAGAAGAGGAGGATTTTTCCTCATCTGCAGCAGAAGCGGCAAAAGAAGCGAAAGAAGCCGGAAAAGAGGTAGCTGCAAAAGCTGCTGAGAAGGTGGAAAAAGCGGCTGAGAAGGTAGAAGAAGCTGCTGAAAATGTAAAAGAAGCAATTGAGGAAGAAAAGGAATCCTGACAGATCGGCTTATTTTTTATCATAATTTACGGACCGCAAAGGAGCGGCCTCTCTTGAAAGAGTAACTTTTTCATCTGTTTTTATTTCTGCGGGCAACGAGCCAAGCGAACATGCAGGCATGTACATTTGGCTGCTGCCGCAAGGGCCAAAAACCCCGCCCTTAGGGTGTTGTAAATCTGATGCCCCGTTGCTTACAGCGGGGTTTTTGACTTGGGAGTTTTAGGTAAAACACGCAGATAAATCAATGATTATATCTCTGCTGTTTCACCCTGAAACTCCCTTTTTGTAAGGAGGAATGCTATTGAATGAAGTATTACTGTTAGTCGGGATTGTGATCATGATCTGTATCCTTCTGGGACGTTTTGCGGAAAGCCTTCCCGTCCCATCTCTGCTTATCTTTATCGGCCTGGGTATGTTCTTCGGCGCAAACGGGCCTGTCGGCATACAGTTTGACGATTATTCTGTTTCCGAGAACATCTGTACCATCTGCCTGATCTTTATCATGTTTTACGGCGGTTTCGGCACCAATATTTCTTCTGCCCGGCCTGTTCTGGGGAAATCTATCTGTCTGTCCACCCTGGG
>CALWSM010000103.1 GCA_944384185.1 uncultured Blautia sp.
GAGGAGCTTGACGAGGGTCTGGAACAGGAAACGACTATCCCCCATGAAAAAGATAATCAGCTGCAAAAAGCGGTTGAAATCGTGAAAGAGTAATGCTTCTTGACAGAGGAAAAAGCCCGTGCTACATTTACTAATACAAAAGGATCGGCGGCGTGGTCCTTTCTGTCTGCCGGCGGCAGACCGGAAGGACATGTAAGCAGTATTAGTAGCTGTACAGTACCGGAGAGGGATAGGTGTGATATTTATGAAAAAGATAAAGAAGGAAGAATTGTACTCCATACCCAACTGTATGGGGTACTTTCGCATTTTACTGATCCCTGTGTTCTGCTTTCTCTATCTTCATGCAGAGGACAGGAGCGGCTATTATCTGGCGGCAGGGGTGATCCTGGTTTCCTATATTACAGATTTTCTGGATGGGCAGGTGGCCCGGAGATTCCACATGATCACAGAGTTCGGCAAGCTTCTGGATCCGGTGGCGGACAAACTGACCCACGGCGCCATCGCCCTGTGTCTGGCCTTTCGCTATGAGGCTATGAGATATCTGTTTGTCCTTATGGTCTTCAAGGAAGGCTTTATGGCGGTTATGGGGCTGATCAATCTCCGCCACGGACGAAAGCTGGACGGGGCAAAGTGGTTTGGAAAATTCTGTACAGGCTCTCTGTTCATCCTGCTTTTCCTTCTGGTCATCTGGCCGGAAATGCCTTCGGCCTGGGCCGACACGCTGATCGGCGTGGTGACCGTGATCCTGTTTTTGACCTTATGTCTGTATATACCGGAATTTTCCAGGATGATCCGGTCCTGGGACAAGAAGCAGGACTTGCCGGAAGACGGATCGGACCGTTGCGAAGAAAAGAGAAAAAGAATATAATAGAGAAAGCAGAATGTCCCTGCCACCGGAGCCCGGATCTTTAGAGACCATGGGCCGTGCAGGGAGACAGGAGGAAAAGTAAAATGATAGCAGACAGCATGAAAAGCTTTGTAAAGAACAGCTCCGCTATCCGGGCCATGTTTGAAGAAGGCAAAAAGATGGCCCAGGAATACGGCGCAGAAAATGTGTATGATTTCAGTCTGGGAAATCCCAACGTCCCTGCTCCGGCAGAGGTAAAGGAAGCCATTATAAAAGAAGTGGAGAACGACGACCCGGTCATGCTCCACGGCTATATGAGCAACAGCGGCTATGAAGATGTGCGGAGGGCAGTGGCAGATTCTCTCAACCGGCGGTTTGGGACTGCTTTTCATGAGAATAATATTGTGATGACCGTAGGCGCAGCAGGGGGATTGAACGTAATCCTGAAAACGATCCTGAATCCGGGAGATCAGGTCCTGGTCATCGCCCCTTACTTTGGAGAGTACAATTCTTATGTGGCCAATTATCAGGGCGAGGTGGTGGTCGTAAGCCCGGATACGGAAACCTTTCAGCCCAATCTGAAAGAGATGGAAGAGAAGATCACCGGAAAGACAAAGGCTGTGATCGTCAATTCCCCCAACAATCCTACCGGCGTGGTATATTCGGAAGAAACCATAAAGGCTATGGCCGGGATCCTGGAAAAGAAGGAGCAGGAACTGGGAACCGATATTTACCTGATCTCTGACGAACCCTACCGGGAGCTGGCCTATGACGGCGTAGAGGTGCCCTATCTCACCAAATATTATAAGGATACCATTGTAGGGTATTCCTTCAGCAAATCTCTTTCTCTTCCGGGAGAACGGATCGGATATCTGGTGATCCCTGACGAGGCTGCAGATTCGGAAGACCTCCAGAACGGAGCAAATGTAGCGACCAGGATCCTGGGGTTTGTCAACGCCCCCTCTCTTATGCAGCGGGCAGTAGCCCGATGCCTTGAGGCAAAAGCCGATGTGCCCTATTACGACAGAAACCGGAACGCTCTGTACCAGGGACTTAAAGACCTGGGCTTCTCCTGTATCAAACCGGAGGGAGCTTTTTATCTTTTTGTAAAATCTCCTGTGGAAGATGAGAAGGCGTTCTGTGAAGCGGCGAAGAAATATCATATCCTGATCGTGCCTGGTTCATCCTTCGCCTGCCCGGGCTATGTGCGGATCGCTTACTGCGTGGCGTATGAAACCATCCTTCATTCCATGCCGGGGTTTGCGAAGCTGGCAGAGGAGTTTGGGGTGAAGGGATAAGCTTTTTTACAGGAATCTTGTTTTAGGAAAACTGGAGACAAGGAGAACCACCCAACAGGGGAGTCTCCTATGGAGATTTTGCCTTTTTCTTTTGCTGCAAATGGGATTGTACTACAAGGCCATTTCCGTTATAATGAAGAAATAGCAGAAGGAGGAGAGTTGCCATGAGATATGCGTCACCTTATACGCCAGGGGCTGGAGCTATGCCCCGCTACCTTGCAGGTCGTGAATCTATGCTGGAAGAGGCGGATAAAGTATTGGAAGCAGTAGCAATGGGCTATCCCCAGAAGCCGGTTATTTATTACGGACTCAGAGGGGTAGGAAAAACTGTTTTATTAAATGCAGTGGAAGAGAAAGCGGAGGAGCTGGATCTTCTATACAGCCATATTGAGATAGCAGAAAAAAGGAGTTTTATCGTTCAGATCGCAAACGCCTCTAAAAAAATTATCCACCGCATGAGCGTGATAGAATCCGTGAAGGACCTGGGACATAAAGCTCTTGGAATCCTTCAGGCATTTCAGGTGACTTATAATCCGGAAGAACAAACTTTTACAGCAGGGATTGTAGAACCCTCTATGTATGTATCTTCAGGGGTCCTGTCAGATGATCTGACAGAAATGTTTGTGGCAATGGGACGAATGGCAGCAAAAGCCAGGAGAGCAGTGTGCTTTTTTATTGATGAGATCCAGTATATGAAGACTAACGAGTTGGAAGCCCTTATCAATGCCCTGCACCGGGTCAACCAGCTGCGGCTGCCTATTACCATATATGGTGCGGGACTTCCTAAGATACTGAAGATCTTCGGGGAAGTAAAATCCTATTCGGAACGCCTTTTTCAATATATCCAGGTGGCAGAATTATCCGACCAGGCTGCTGAAGAAGCGATTGTGAAACCGGCTGCTGAACTGGGCGTAACGTGTGAAGAGGGGGCAGTAAGGGAAATAAAAGAGTGGAGCAAAGGTTATCCCTTTTTTATCCAGGAACTGTGCAATACGATCTGGGAACGGACAGAGGGCAGTGTGATCAGGCAGGCTGATGTAGAACGGGCGGTTCCGATTTTCCTGGAAGAACTGGATAAGGGTTTCTTCAAAATACGATATGACCGTTGTACCAAGAAAGAACATGACTTTTTATTTGCTATGGTTCGGTGCGGGGATTTACCCTGTACAATCTCCAATGTGGCAAATATTTTACACAAAAAAGTAAGCTCTATATCACCCACTAGAGCGCAGCTTATCAGTAAAGGGATCATTTATTCTACCGGATATGGCGAGATTGATTTTACAGTTCCTCAGTTTGACCGGTATCTTAAAAGGATCAATCCCGAACTGACGATTGAA
This sequence comes from uncultured Blautia sp., assembly GCA_944384185.1. Classification (GTDB taxonomy): domain Bacteria; phylum Bacillota; class Clostridia; order Lachnospirales; family Lachnospiraceae; genus Blautia. The sequence goes on from CALWSM010000103.1 coordinate 3,486, forward strand.
AGCATAGGTGAGAATGGAGAAGAATAAGAAACAATAAAAATCCGGCAAGAGGGTTACAGTCCCTCAAGCCGGATTTTTTAATGGAATGCTAAAGTTTTGCCTGTTCTTTTACATAAAGAATCAGAGCTTCTTTGGGGATTTTCCAGTCTTTTCCTTCTTTAAAACACAGAGAAAAAAGGAGGACTTTATCATGGCAGCAAATGTTGAACCTATGTTTTGTGTAAGGAAAGCACCCTGGCATGGGCTTGGCACCAGGGTCATGGGCCACCAGAGGTCTGGAAAATGGTATCCCGCCTAAGGTTATACAGGAGCTTCTGGGGCATACCTCTATTACGATGACCCTTGATATCTACAGTCATGTACTGCCGGATACAAAGGCTGAGGAGATGAAAAACCTGGCAAATATGTTTTGAATCACAGCTGTGCAAAGAATATCCCAACAGCCATCTTGGGTAAAAGTTGGGTACAGGCAAGAAAATTTTATACATTAAAGTGCAAAGGTGAAAGGGAGCTAACCCTGAAAAACCCGGTGAATACAAAGAGAAATGCTCTGCAGGGGAGCTGCAGAGCATTTCGAGGGGAGTATAAATAATTAAATAAGGGGTTATAATGTAAAAAAAATTTTTTGAAGGGTAAATTCTTTTTACAACCCATATTATAATATAAAAGGGAAAAAAAAGCAATAATATTATTTTTTTCTTAAAAAATCATATAATATTTATTTCTGAGCCGCTATTTTATAAAAATAAAATTTTAACAATTTCCGGGGGAATATTTTTGAGGCATTAAGAAATACTAGGATTGTAACAAAAATGTTCAACCAGGAGGTAAAGACAATGGCTAAGAATTATAGCAATGAAAGCAGCAAAAACAGATCAGGAGCATCGAACACCAGGAATACATTTACAGAGAACAGCGGATACCGGTCAGAAAACAGCAGCAACAGCAGCAAAAACGCCCAGAACTGCGGCGGATCAAAAAATAAAAATTCTGCATCCGGCAAAAACAGTTCCAGATCAGAATACGAGGACTGATCCCTCCAGTCCCCAAAAAGCTGTCCCGGCAGATCCTCAGGCGTCTGCCGGGACAGCTTTTTCTGCAGGAACCTTCTGCCATGCATATACTAAAAGAAAAAGGAGTATGACCGCATGCAGAGTATCGATACAGTTTCCGCACAGGAGCTGGATTCTTATATAGGCAGGCCGGACGTTATCATTATAGACCTGAGAGAGCGGGAGGTTTATGAAAAGAGCCATTTAAAGACTGCTGTCAATATCCCCTACGAGGATCTTCAGGAATGCAGGAAATTTTCCAGGAAAAAACTTCTGGTATTATACTGTGAAAGGGGAAGCTCCAGCCTGTTTGCAGCAAGGGAGCTGATGAAAATGGGATTCCGGGTGAAATCTGTAGTCGGAGGGATCCGATGTTATCAAGGTTGCAACTTGTATTTTTCCTCCGGGCATAGTAGAATAAAAAATAAAATGCCTGGCCGCCCCTAACGGTTCAGGAAGAAAATAAAGAGGAGAACAAAAGATATGAAATATATGTTTGCGTCAGATATCCATGGATCTGCGTACTATTGTGAAAAGATGCTGGAGGCTTATCAGAAGGAGAAAGCAGACCGTCTGGTCCTGCTTGGCGACCTGCTGTATCACGGCCCAAGAAATGATCTTCCCAGAGATTATGCGCCAAAGCAGGTGATCGCTATGCTGAATCAGTGGAAGGAGCACCTCTATGTGGTGCGGGGAAACTGTGACGCAGAGGTGGATCAGATGGTCCTGCAATTTCCCATTATGGCGGATTACTGTATCCTGATGGACGGAGAGCGGACGATCTACTGCAGTCATGGACATATTTATAATGAAGAAAATCTTCCGCCTATGAAGAATGGAGATATTTTCATTCACGGACATACCCATGTGCTCCGGGCGGATAAGAGAGAAGCTTATACCATTCTCAACCCCGGCTCCGTATCCATTCCCAAAGAAGGAAATATCCCTACTTATGCTGTCCTGGAAGACGGACTTTTCAGCATACGGGGCTTTGAGGGAGAAGTGGTGAAGGAGTTGCAGCTTTGATGGAGAAAAAATATGAATTGATCGCTCCCTGCCATTTCGGCCTGGAAGCAGTCCTGAAAAGGGAAATCCAGGACCTGGGCTATGAGATCAGCCAGGTGGAAGACGGGAAGGTGACGTTTTTCGGCGATGAGGAGGCCATAGCCAGGGCGAATATTTTTCTGAGGACTACAGAGAGAGTGCTTCTGAAAGTAGGGAAGATCCATGCAGAGACTTTTGAAGAGCTTTTTGAAAAGACAAAAGCCCTTCCGTGGGAGGCGTTTATTCCTGTAAACGGCCGGTTTTGGGTAGCCAAGGCAAATTCTGTAAAGAGCAGGCTGTTCAGTCCTTCCGATATCCAGTCGATTATGAAGAAGGCTATTGTGGAGCGGCTGAAACAGGTTTACCATGTAGAATGGTTCGAGGAAGACGGCCCGGAATATCCCATCCGGGTGGCGTTTATGAAGGATCAGGCCACGATCGGCATAGATACCAGCGGGGTGTCTTTACATAAAAGGGGATACCGCCGTCTTACCAGCAAAGCCCCCATTACGGAGACATTAGCGGCGGCTCTTCTCATGCTCACCCCCTGGAACCGTGACAGGATCCTGGTGGATCCTTTCTGCGGCAGCGGGACCTTTCCTATAGAAGCGGCGTTGATGGCGGCTGATATTGCGCCGGATATGAACCGGAGCTTCCTGGCGGAGGAATGGAAGAATCTGATTCCCAGAAAGCACTGGTATTACGCCCATGACGAGGCGGAAAGCAGAGTGCAAAGAGATATTTCCACAGACATCCAGGGCTACGACCTGGACGGCCAGATGGTGAAAGCAGCCAGAGAAAACGCCAGATCTGCCGGAGTAGAGGAGCTGATCCATTTTCAGGCCAGAGACGTGAAAGATCTGAGCCATGCTAAGAAATACGGTTTTATTGTCACGAATCCTCCTTATGGAGAAAGACTGGAGGAGAGAAAGAACCTTCCGGAGATCTATGGCAATCTGGGAAAAAGCTTTGCACAGCTGGATTCCTGGTCTATGTATGTGATCACTGCCTTTACGGAGGCTGAAAAATATATTGGAAGAAAAGCAGATAAAAACCGGAAGATATACAATGGAATGATGAAAACATATTTTTATCAGTTTCTGGGGCCGAAGCCGCCAAAGGGGAAACGGCAGCAGGAAGGGAAGGAATAGAGGACCATGAGAAAAATGATATTTGCTACAGGCAATGAAAATAAAATGGTGGAGATCAGGGAGATCCTGGGAGATCTGCCCCTGGAGATCCAGTCTATGAAAGAGGCGGGGGTTTACGCAGACGTGGTGGAAAACGGCGCTACCTTTGAAGAGAACGCCCTGATCAAAGCCCGGGCTATCTGCAGGCTGGCCGGCCAGATGGTTCTGGCGGATGACTCCGGCCTGGAAATCGATTATCTGAATAAAGAGCCTGGGATTTATTCTGCCAGGTATATGGGGGAAGATACTTCCTACAGGATCAAGAACCAGAATCTTATCCACCGGCTGGACGGGGTTCCGGATGAAAAGCGGACCGCCCGCTTTGTCTGCGCCATTGCCGCAGTATTTCCGGACGGCCGGGAGTTTGTGGTGCGGGGAACGGTAGAGGGCCGTATCGGATATGAAGAAAAAGGGGAAAACGGCTTTGGATACGATCCCATTTTTTACCTCCCGGAGCGGGGAATGACCACGGCTGAGCTTCCTCCGGAAGAGAAGAACCTGATCAGCCACAGGGGCAATGCTTTGAGAAAAATGAAGGAGATCTTAGAAAAAGAAGAAGTATTATAAACAAGGTTGGGGGCGAAGATATGAAGATATTAGTGGTCAGTGACACCCATGGTCATGAAGGAAATTTAAAAAAGGTCCTGGAAAAGGTGTCGCCTGTGGACGGATTTATCCATCTGGGAGATATTGAGGGGCATGAGGACTATATCCAGGCGCTGGTAGAGTGCCCGGTCCATATGGTGTCGGGAAACAATGATTTCTTCTCCGATTTGCCAAGGGAAGAAACCTTTTATCTGGGGAAGTATCAGGTGATGATCACCCATGGACATTACTATGGGGTTTCTATGGGAACGGACAGGCTCAAAGAGGAGGCTTTGTCCAGAAATGTGGATATTGTCATGTACGGCCATACCCATAAACCGGAAATCCATATAGAAGAACAGATAACCGTACTGAACCCGGGAAGCCTTTCCTATCCCAGGCAGTGGGGAAGAAAGCCAAGCTTTCTTATTATGGAAATAGACAGAGAAGGAGAGGCCCACTATACGATCAATTATATAGAAGGGTAAGAAAACAGGATAAGGGAAAAATAAAAGAACGAAAAATAATAAAAAAGTGTTGACTTTTGTTTTTCCCTATGGTATATTTAAATTCGTCGTCAAGCGGAGATAATTGAAGACTGAGAAATACCTCGGGGTGTGGCTCAGCTTGGCTAGAGCGCCTGGTTTGGGACCAGGAGGTCGCAGGTTCGAATCCTGTCACCCCGAT
>CALWSM010000104.1 GCA_944384185.1 uncultured Blautia sp.
AGGGGTATGATCTGTTTAGACTCAGAGTAGGTACTATCAGGGTGATTTACTCCATTGATGAGAAAATGAAAAGTATTAATATTGAAAATATCGGAAATAGAGGAGACATCTATAAAAGATATTAGAAAGTCTTAGAGGGCATAAAAAGCTTAAAGAAGTAACAAAGCTTTTTATGCCCTCTTTATGTTCAGCCGTTGACTATGGACAAAGAAGCAAAGCCGTACAAGATCAGGGAAAGCAGCAATAACCCCAGGGGAACAGAGGTAAAAATGATCTCACAGATAAAGGGGCAGGACAGCAGATAATCTCTGCTGTATCCTTTGAAAGTAAATAGTCTCAAATAAAAGGCTGTGAAATAAAAAACAGCATGAAAAAGAAATAATGTAATATAAAAAGTATTTGCTTTTTTCAATTTTATCACCTTCTGATTTCAACGGCCCCGGTTATAGGATGGACGTACCAGTCTCATGCAGGGGAAAGATCCGAAACTGTCTTATATATATCATCTGACCGTAGGTCTGTCAATCGATATTCTAAGATAGCCTTTTTCTTATGGAAAGAAAAGTAAAAATGGAGTTTACAAGAGCCGGGCGGACGTATATAATAGAAACCGGACAAAAAATATCTATATTCATATATAAACGGAGGAAAAACAATGCTTGAATTAAGGGACGTTTCTTTTCGTGTAGATGACGAAAAGGACAAGGAGAAGGATATCCTGGAGCATGTAAGCTTTACCCTGGAGGACAATAAATTTGTTGCCATTACAGGGCCTAACGGCGGAGGAAAGTCTACGCTGGCAAAGATCATTGCCGGTATCCTGAAGCCTACAGACGGAAAGCTCTTTTTTGACGGTGAGGACATTACAGACTGGAGTGTTACAGACAGAGCCAAAGCCGGTATCAGCTATGCTTTTCAGCAGCCGGTACGGTTCAAGGGCGTGACAGTTTTTGACCTGATCAATCTGGCGGCAGGAAAAGAGATTTCTCTTTCCGGCGCCTGTCAGTACCTTTCCGAGGTCGGATTGTGCGCCAAGGACTATATCAACAGAGAAGTAAACGCCAGCCTTTCCGGAGGAGAGATGAAGCGTATTGAGATCGCTACCGTCATGGCCAGAAATACCAAGCTGTCGGTGTTTGACGAGCCGGAGGCGGGGATCGACCTGTGGAGCTTCCAGAACCTGATCCATGTATTTGAAAATCTGCACAAAGAAAAACATGGTTCCATCCTGATCATCTCTCACCAGGAAAGGATCCTGAACACCGCAGATGAGATCCTTGTGATCGCAGAAGGCAAGCTGGTGAAGAGAGGAACCAGGGAGGAAGTGCTGCCGGGACTGTTAAATGCGGCGGACGCTCCGGAAGATACTGCAAACTGCGCCATTTGGCAAAAAGGAGGACTGAACTGATGGATACCATACAGAAAGAACTTTTAGAGGCGGTTTCCGGACTCCATGAGATTCCGGTGGGGGCCTATAATATCCGTACAAACGGCAAGACAGAGGCCAGGAACAGCACAGAGCATATTGAGATCCTGCCAAGAGAAAGCGGAGACGGCATTATTATCAGGATCAAACCGGGGACAAAAAATGAAAGTGTGCATATCCCGGTGGTGCTCTCCCAGGCAGGGCTGAAGGAGACCGTTTACAATGACTTTTATATCGGAGACGACTGCGACGTGACCATTATCGCCGGCTGCGGTATTCACTGCGGTACAGACGACGGAAGCCAGCACGACGGTATCCATAGCTTTTTCATCGGGAAAAATTCCAGAGTAAAATATGTGGAGAAGCATTATGGCAGCGGCGACGGAAAAGGACAGCGGATCATGAATCCGGAGACCATCATTGAAGTGGGGGAAAACAGCTACATGGAAATGGATACCGCCCAGATCAAAGGCGTGGATTCCACGATCCGGAAAACCACCGCAAAACTGGCGGAGCATGCCAGCATCAAGGTGATGGAAAGACTGATGACCCATGGTACCCAGAAGGCAGAGAGCCGTTTTATCGTAGATATGAACGGGGAGGACTCAGGAGCCAATATTATTTCCCGTTCCGTAGCCAGAGATGATTCTTATCAGTTATTCCAGTCTGTGTTAAATGGAAACGCCAAATGCAGCGGTCATACGGAATGCGACGCTATTATCGTAGGCAACGCCAAGATCAGCTCCATTCCGGAGATTTCCGCTAATAATTCCGATGCGGCGCTGATCCATGAGGCGGCGATCGGAAAGATCGCCGGGGAACAGATCATCAAGCTGATGACTCTGGGCCTTACCGAGGAAGAGGCAGAAGAACAGATCATCAGCGGATTTCTGAAATAATAAGACGTATTTTAGACTCTTTCTCTGATAAAATGAAAACAGCTGTAAACCGGCAGGAACTGCGGCGTTGAACAAATGTCCGGAAATATTGGGAAAGAGGGTGTTTTTATGGTTTATAACAATGTAAGGCATGAATGCAATCTGTACAATTTCTTTTTTGCTCCCAGAGGAAACAGGCGTATGATGGAGCTGGGAATGAAGATCACCCAGATGTATCTGAATCCTTTTGACCGGATCATCGGGATCATCGGAGCTAAGGATTCAGGAAAAAGCTGGCTGATCAAGGGGATGTTCCCCGGGATCCAGATGATGGAGGGAGAGGATGAATTCGATATCCTGAACATGCCTCTCCTGAACTCCGAGGAAGTGGGCTTTTACACGCCGAAAACCTTTCATGTGGACGTGCGGGCTGCAAAAAAGTACGTATCCCTGGAGGAAATCGCCCAGGCGGTACTTCATGTGACATCACAGCATAAGCGGGTGATCGTAGAACATTTTGAGATTTTATATCCGGCGCTGAAAAGAAATGCGGATCTGCTCATCGGGATCGGGGAGGAAGTGATCGTTACAAGACCGTCCCTCTTTGGCCCGCTGCCGGATAATATTGCCAGGATTGCTTTTCAGTCTCTGATCTACAGAAAGATGGCCCACAGTGCAGAGGATCTTTTCGGCTATTGTGTAAAGGACATACCCAGGCCGGAATACCATCGCTCGGATATCAGCCATGGTTTCGCCATCAATTATCAGGAAAAGCCGGAATTTGACCTGGAGGAGATCGAGGGAAAGGTTCTGGAACTTATCCGTCAGGATCTGCCGATCATTCCTTATGACGAGGAGCACATTAAGATCGGAGATTATGTCATGCACTGCACAGGCCCCCTTATGCATGTGGAAAGCACAGGCAAAATTGAGAACTTTTCTTTGATCAAGGAATTTTATTATGAGCCCAGATTCCGCTATTATGTAGTGGCCGGAACGGTGGGATATAAGCATGAGCGTGATGAGAATGACGAAGATGTAAATAAGATCGAGATCGTGGACGAAATTTAAAGTATTGACAATTCCCTGAAAAAAGTGTATTTGTATTATTAGAGTTAGTGATGACTAAAACCTGTTCGGGAGGAGGCTGTTCCTATGCTCACGGATATTCTCATACTTGGGGCGGTAGCGCTTTACTGCGGCTTTGTGATCCGCCGTTATAGGAAAAACAGGAAGAATCCTGAAGCCGGCTGCAAAGGCTGTTCCGGCTGCGGAGGAAACTGCCCGGGAGGAAATGGAAATCGTCATTGCGATCTTAAAAATACAGGAAAGTAGGGGATGGTTATGACAGATGCGGTCATACTGGTGATCCTGGTCATTGCGCTGATCTTTGGAGTCAAAGGCACTGTAAAGCATTTTAAAGGAGAGGGCGCATGCTGCGGAGGCGGCAGCGGCACAGTGAAGGCAAAGAGGAAATCTCTGAAAAATCCGAAGCTTGGAGAGAAGACTGTTCAGATTGAAGGAATGCACTGCGACCACTGCAGACAAAGGGTGATGGAAGAGCTGAATAAGATCGACGGCGTGGCGGCGAAGGTGGAACTGAAGAAAAACAGGGCGGTTGTCTCCTATGACAGGCCGGTGAAAGAGGAAGAACTGCGCAGAGCCGTAGAGCGGGCTGGCTTTAAGGTCAGCTCCATAGCATGAAAATTTAGAGACAAAAACTCCGGGAAGAACCTGAAAGGCGGGAATCCCGGAGTTTTTTGCGCAGGCACGCCAGTCGGGCGACCGCCGTGTCGGCACAGGCAGACATGGAAAAAAATGAAAAAAATATAAAGTATTTCTTGACAGAAACAATCAGTTAGAATATACTAATCACTGTGAGGATAGTAACGCCTAACTTAACAAAAAGATGATAGAGAGACTGACACAGAGCAGTTGAAAGGGGTAAAAATATGACGTTATTGGATGCCGTAGAAGGCGAAGAGTATATCGTTAAGGAGCTTTCCACAGACGATGAAGAACTGGAAGCCTTTCTGTTTTCTCTGGGCTGCTACAGCGGAGAGCCGATCACGGTGGTTTCCCGTTTAAAAGGCGGCTGCGTGGTTTCCATTAAAGATGGCAGATATAATATCGATACTGATCTAGCGAGAGCTATTTCAATATAAAATGCAGCCGCTGCAGGAAATATTTTAGAGCCTGCAAATGGGGCGGCTGCATAAAATTTTGGCCACGAGTTAGCAAAAGCTAATTTTTGTTTGTGCCAACTAATTAAATGAAGGAGGAACTTTGTATATGAGAATTGCTTTTGCAGGAAATCCCAACAGCGGTAAGACCACCATGTACAATGCGTTGACTGGACGAAATGAACGTGTTGGGAACTGGGCCGGCGTTACGGTAGAGCGAAAGGAAAGCCTGATCAAAAAGGCTTATTATGATGGAGGGGAAGAATTGATCGCAGTGGACTTACCCGGCGCTTATTCCATGTCTCCTTTTACTTCAGAAGAAAGTATTACCAGCAGCTATGTAAAAAATGAACATCCGGATGTCATCATCAATATTGTAGATGCGGCAAACCTGAGCCGGAGCCTGTTTTTTACCACGCAGCTTCTGGAACTGGGGGTTCCCGTGGTAGTCGCTTTAAATAAAAGCGATATTACAGAGAAGAAACAGACAAAGATCGATGTGAAACGTCTGTCTGAGAAACTGGGCTGTCCGGTAGTGAGGACGGTCTCCACCTCCGCCGGCCATGAAGGCCTGAAAGAGGCTGTAAGCCAGGCCGCCGCTTTATATGGAAAAGAGCAGAAGGCGCCTTATACCCAGGGAGATATTGATCTTCACGATAAAAAGGCAGTAGAAGCTGCGGACAGAAAGCGTTTCGCTTTTGTCAATGATCTTGTGAAAGAAGTTGAGAAAAGAAAGGTCTTTACAAAAGATAAAAATATCCAGGATAAGATCGACGCTGTGATCACCCATAAGCTCATAGGGATTCCTATCTTCGCAGTGATCATTTTCCTGGTGTTCTACATATCGCAGACTACATTAGGCACCTGGATCGCCGACTGGCTGGTGGCCTGGATCGAAACCTTCCAGGGCTGGGCAGGGGGAATGATGGAAAATGCCAATCCTCTGCTGTATGCGATCCTGGTCGACGGTATTATCGGCGGCGTAGGCGCAGTAGTAGGCTTCCTGCCTCTGGTAATGGTTATGTACTTCCTCATTGCACTTTTGGAGGACTGCGGCTATATGGCCAGGGCAACGGTTGTGCTGGATCCGATCTTTAAAAGAGTAGGACTTTCCGGTAAATCTGTCATTCCTATGGTGATCGGCACAGGCTGCGCCATCCCGGGCGTTATGGCTTCCCGGACCATACGTAACGAGAGAGAGCGGAGAACAACCGCCATGCTTACGCCGTTTATGCCATGTGGCGCTAAGATCCCGGTGATCGCATTATTTGCCGGAGCTTTCTTCGCAGACGCCTGGTGGGTATCTGCAACCATGTATCTGGTAGGTATCGTATTAGTTCTTCTGGGGGCTCTGCTTGTAAAGAAGATCACCGGTCAGAAATACCGGAAATCCTTCTTTATCATCGAACTTCCGGAATATAAGCTTCCAAGCTTAAAAAGAGCCTGCGTATCCATGCTGGAGCGAGGCAAGGCCTATATCATCAAAGCCGGAACCATTATCCTGGTCTGCAATACAGTGGTCCAGATCATGCAGAGCTTCAACTGGCAGTTCCAGCTTGTAGAGGAAGGCGCAGAGAGTACTTCCATTCTGGCAAGTATTGCTCATCCTATCTCTATCTTATTCATTCCTCTGGGATTCGGCGTATGGCAGCTTGCAGCGGCGGCAGTTACCGGTTTTATCGCCAAAGAGAACGTAGTAGGTACTCTGGCGGTTGTTTACGGCGTGACGAACCTGATCGATACAGAAGAACTGGCGCTGGTGGGAAGCGGCAGCGATGTGGCTACGGTTATGGGACTTACAAAGGCCGCCGCCCTGGCGTACCTGATGTTTAACCTGTATACGCCCCCCTGCTTTGCGGCCCTGGGAGCGATGAACTCAGAGATGAAGAGCGGGAAATGGCTTTTCGGCGGTATCTGTCTCCAGCTGGCTACCGGCTATACCGTAGCCTTCCTGGTATATCAGATCGGTACCCTGGCTGTTACCGGAACCCTTGGAACAGCTTTTGTTCCGGGTCTGATCGCCATTTTGGTATTTGCAGGGATTATCCTCTGGAGAATACGGAAATCCGATCAGGAGTTTGCGGCGGAATACAGACTGCATGCATAAAAAAATTTTTCAGCCGGCAGGATGCACTCCCGCCGGCTGGACCTTCTTACAGAGGGTTTTGAATGGAGGAAAAGACAGTATATGGAAAATGTGATCGCATTTCTTGTTCTGGTCATTGTCTTAGGCCTGGCAGTTTCTTATATTGTAAAAGCCAAGAAAAAAGGCGTGAAATGTATCGGCTGTCCGGCTGGGGGAAGCTGCCCCAGCGCTGGGAAAATGAAGAAAAAGAAGCTGGACGGCCCGGTGCTGGGGAAAAAGATCATGGAGATTTCCGGCATGAGCTGTGACCACTGTGTGATGAATGTGACTGCAATGCTGAACCGGATCGACGGCGTCAGCGCTGAAGTGAAGCTTTCGAAAGGGAAAGCCGTAGTTTCCTATGACCGGGAAATCGGAGATGATCTTTTGAAGAATGCTGTGGAAATGATCGGGTACCAGGTTACCGGTATCAGACAGAAGTAAACAAGGATGCAAAGAAACTGTTTAAAGGCTGCAGTATGAACAAGGCTTGGAAAAATCCGGCCCTGTTTATACCGCAGCCTTTTTGAATGCTTCACAGGCGTTTTTTATAGATCCACTGGAGTAAATTGATCAATGCGTAGAGCAGTATTGCCATGACGCAGAGTATCACGATAGCCATGATCATGGTGGTGAGCTGGAAGACCTGGCTGGAATAGATGATGAGATAGCCCAGGCCACGCTTGCTGCCGATCATTTCTCCGATCACGATACCAATGAGAGAAAGGCCAATATTTACTTTCATAACGCTTAAGATCAAAGGAACCGATCCGGGAAGGATCACTTTCAGCAATTCCTCTTTTCTGCTTCCGCCTAATGTCCGGATAAGCTTTAGTTTATCCGGGTCTGTCTCGCAGAATCCTGTATAGAGATTCATGACTGCACCGAAAACAGCCACGGAGATTCCCGCCAGGACAATGGTTTTCATATTGCTGCCCAGCCATACAATGAGAAGAGGAGCCAGAGCCGATTTAGGCAGGCTGTTCAGCACTACCAGATAGGGCTCTAAAATGAGAGAGAGACGGGGAAAGGCCCAGAGGAGCACGCCGCAGCCGATCCCCAGTATGGTTACCAGTGCAAAGCTTATGAGAGTTTCCAGAAGAGTAATGGAAACATGGTCGATCAAGGTGCGGTCCAGAAGCATTTCCCACATCTTTTCCAGGATCTGTCCCGGACTTGAAAAGATGAAGGAGTCGATCAGCCCGGTTCTTGCAGATATTTCCCACAGTCCTGTGAAAAACACAAATAGAAGAACTCTGGAAACCTGTATAAAAATGGCGTTCCGTCTGATGGACAGAAGATAATTTTTCTGCCGCAGGGAAACCGGATCAGAGTTCTTCATGGCGGTTCAGCTCCTTCCAGATTTCATTAAAATAATTTTTAAATTCCGGAGCGCTTCGGGAAG
>CALWSM010000105.1 GCA_944384185.1 uncultured Blautia sp.
AAATCTTTTAAAAACGGGGAATTTTTAAGTTCCTGTGGAATTTAACTCTGCACTGGAATTTAAAATTTCAAGTTAGCAATATTCCGAACATAACCGAGGCTTTCCAGATATTCCTGATCGCTGTCCAGGTGTTCAATGATCACCGGCATATCCGGATTGATCCCATCGATCAGTTCCCGGTATTTTTCCAGGTTCAGCCCGCCTTTTCCGCAGGCCGTCTCTTCAAACTGAAACGTAAACTCCTGTTTCAGAAGAACATCTTTTAAATGGCAGCTTTTTATATGTGTCCCCAGCATTTCAAAACATTTTTTCATAAACTCTTCATGCCGGAAATACCTCTGGGGTGAAGTGATCCAGTTAAATATATCCATATGAACGGCAAATCTTTCTCTGTCCACATCTTCCAAAAGTCTTATATACTCTTCCGGCCCCATAGGGTACATCCAGGGCATAGGTTCTATGGTGTAAAAAGTGTTTTTTGGCTTCACTTCGTCTATAATCCTGCGGATACTGTCCACCATATCTTTCCAGGTCTCCTTGGTAAAATTCTCCCGGTATGCTCCGTCCCATCTCTCTCCTTTGGAACCGGAAACATTGACGCAGCAGCATGCCCCCAGGGTATCTGCGAGTCTGAGCTGTCCCACGCACCTCTCCAGCGCCTTTTTACGGACTTCCCGGTCAGGAGAAATCGGATTGCACCATGCTCCTGCCTCTGCGATCATCAGCCCCTGCGCCTTCGCCGCCCGGGCGTATCCTTTAATGAGTTCCTCTGGCGCTTCATGATCCACGGGAAAATTCACTGCCTGACAGCCGATTTTTTTCATATTTTCTGCCCATTCTTCCGGACTGTTATGTTCCAGAGGACTGGATAATCCAAGCTTCATATTTTCTACCGCCTTTTCTTATTGATCGCTCTCCAGCAGCTCGATGATACATTTCAGATCCTTATATGCATTCATATACACATATCTTCCGGAAGCGTCCCCGTATTCCCCTTTCTGCTCCTCGGTCATGCCGAAATCCTCGCACCGTTTCACAGCTTCCGCCATGTTCATGCCCTGGATATTAAAGGCAACATGATGGATCCCTTCACCGTGCTCATTCAGATAATTTCTCCAGGTAGAGGGAGCCTCGTTAGGCTGGATCAGTTCCAGCTGCAGACCAGGTCCCACGTCGAAGAACGCCAGAAGGCTGTTGGCCTCCGGCGCCGGCTCTCCCATATATCTGGTCTGCATGATCTCATATTCTCCGCAGAGTTTCGCTTCCGGCTCCTCCACGCCCAAAAATTCCGCCCATTTCTTCTTCGTGGCGTAAATATCCTTTACAATAAATCCTACCTGACATACCAGATTTGTTCCTACTACACTGCTCATAATTTCTCTCCTTTTCATTCTGTATCATTCTCTCTGTTCCCCTCTTTTTCCCGGAAGAGATCAGATCTCTTCCGGAGCGGCTCCCGGTCTGACCGGTTCCGGTATCTCACAGCTTGTCCTCATATCATAGATACGGGAATTTTCTGCTGCGTCCATCAGTCCCGTAATGATCTCGATCACATGGCAGGCAAGCCCGGCTTCTGTCCTGGGCTTCCGGTTTTCCTGCACAGCATTTGCCAGATCCCGGACTCCGGCGCCTCTGGTATATTCTCCCACATGTGGATACAGCTCCGGTATTTCTGTGCTAAGTCCCTGTTTCTGCCGGTTCTCCTCACTATCCTCGTAGAGGGGATCCAGCGTCCTGTCTTTTCTGTAGACCCTGGGCTTTCCTCCGGACATATTCGGATCCGGAACCTCCAGGGTTCCTTCTGTGCCATAAATCTCAAACATAGGAAGATTGGATTTCCAGATATCAAAGCTCATATTAATACTGACGATCACTCCGCTGGCTAATTCTCCAATACCGGAATAATGAGTGGCCACTTCAGGCTGCATGATCTCCCCTTTTCTGGGACCTGTCCAGATCTTCCTCTCTGAAAATCCGGTACCGGAAAAGGCGCAGACCCGCTTCATGGGGCCCAGAAGCGCCGTCAGTGCAGTAAAATAATATGGTCCCATATCATACAGGGGACCGGCCCCTTTCTTATAGTAATTCCAGGGAGCCGGATGCCAGGTTTCCACGCCGCTGGACATCATGTTTACGGTGGCATACAGAGGCTTTCCGATCCAGCCGTCGTCCAGAAGCTTTTTACAGGTCTGGAGAGAAGAGCCCAGGAAGGTGTCCGGAGCGCAGCAGGCCCAGACATGGTTTTTAAGAGCCAGCCTGCGAAGGGCCTCTCCCTCCTCCAGGGTAAGCACAAAGGGCTTTTCACTATATAAATGTTTTCCGGCCGCCAGCACTTTTTGATTGATCTCGCCGTGGGCCAGGGGCGGAGTAAGATTGATCACGATCTCGATCTCCCGGTCATTCAGAAGTTCCTCCACCGTATATCCCAGAGGGATCCCGTATTTTTCTCCGTGCTTTTTTGCAGTCTCCCTGTTTCTATGGGCGCAGGCGCAGATCTCCAGCCCTGTATAAAGCCTCTGGATATCCCGGATATAGGTATGACTGATCACCCCGCAGCCGATGATCCCGGTTTTCATCTTTTTCACAGATCCACCTTCTTTCTATTAATATGGCATAGGCCGCCCCTTATAATCAATAAACGGAATTTCCATAGGGGGGATTTTCTTTCGTCCGGTCAGAATCTCATAGATCCCCTCTGCCGCTTCTTCCGGCTGTATCTCAGCGTTTTCCTTTCCCATGACGGTATCCATACGTCCGGGGTGTATCATATAGACCCGGAAATGCAGTTCTTTTTTCTCTTCCTCCAGATAATTCCGGATCTTCTGGGTATACATGTTGGCAGCATGCTTGGATACAGAATAGGCCAGATAATTATATCCATTAGGGCTTAAATGGCCGGCCTCTGAGGTTATATTCATAATGCAGGGACAGGCCGACCGGTACAAAAGTTCTATAAAATACTTGCACACCACCGCTGTCCCCACCATATTTACTTCCAGAGTTTTTCTCAGCATATCCATATCCAGATCCCGGATGCAGTCACCTGGCGTCTGCATTTTTTCAAAAAGCACCCCGGCGTTGTTGATAAGAAAATCTATATGTCCGTATTTTTTCCATATCCTGTCTGCAGCATTCTTCACTTCCACTTCATTTGTCACGTCCATCTGCAAAATTTCCAAAGCATCCGGATAAGCTGTTTTCAGAGCCAACAGCTGCGCCATTCGTTTTCCTTCTATGTTCCTGCATGCGGCAAGTATAGAATGTCCCTGCTCCAGTCCAAGCCGGACCAATTCCAGCCCCAGTCCCCGGCTTGCGCCTGTAATAAGTCCCAGCATAGCATTTTCTCCTTTCCCGGATAGCGGCGGCAGTTATCGTTTCTGCTCTTATCCCATCACAATCTCCTGATGATTCTCCTGTGGCGCTTTCTTTATAGAAATTTCTCTGGTTTCTCCCATACACCGGATCTGGTAATCCCCGGCAAATCCGGTAAGCTCCAGGTTCCCGCCGGCGTCAGTCGTCAGATCCTCCCGGGTCATCCACTCTTCTCTTATCTTTTTATGCAGCTCCACATAAGCCGGTTTCAGAGAATTATCCTTCCGGATCAGCCCGCAGGGAGCTCCCAGCCATTTGTTATCATCGTCAAAATCCCAGGTAGTGATCGCCTGAACATAGGGGCTTTCAAAAAGCGCCGTGTACATTTCTACCACCTCTCTGGCCTGACGCTCTTCTCCCTCAGGGGTAGTGGGCCAGTCCGGGATCTGATAATCATTGAGATCCTCAATTTCCGGGGGCATAAGGTGTCCGGAGATCAGGGTATTTTCCGTAAAATGCAGCGGCAGGCCGAAATGAGAAAACCTCTCCAGAACCTCCTGGAGTTTCTCCAGCCCCCAGTATCCCTGATGCTGATGGGACTGGATGCCGATGGCAGAGATTGGAACCCCTGCCTCCAGGCAGCCATCGATCAGAATCTCATAAGCCTGACTGGTATTAAAGTCATTAATAAGCAACGTCGCCCCTGGATTGGCATTTCTGGCTTCTTCAAAGACTTTTTTGATCAGCCTGATCCGTCCCAGATCCTTGCAGATCCTGGTGATCCCATTGTCGTATTTATCAAAGACCGGCATGATCACCACTTCATTGATCACATCCCAGGCGTCGATGGTTCCCTTAAATGCGGTGACATCCCGACGGATCCGCATAAGCTGCCGCTCCAGGATTTCCTCATTGGTAAGGTCCAGAAGCCAGGGGGCTGTCTGAGTGTGCCAGCAAAGGGGATGTCCTTTGATCGTAACGCCTCTTTTTTTCAAAAACTGAGCCGCCGCCATCAGATTCTGCTGGTTTGGTCTTCCCTCTTCCGGCTCGTACTGCCCCCAGTAAAAGGGCAGTGTGGCGAAGTTAAAAAGATCCATCCACAGTTCCATTCTCTCCTACAGGATTTCCTTTCTTTTGCCGTCCAGATTTTCTCTGCACAGCTCCAGCGTGTCAAAAGCATTGCATCCAAACAGAAATTCCTGTTTTTTCTGCCGGATTTCTACAGTTTTTCCTGCAAGGGGCTTTCCTTCCCGGTCCTGAAAATGCAGGACCGCCCTTCCTTTTCTGTGTGCAAGTTTGTCCATAATTTCCTCCCTGTACTTTTCAATTATAATGATTTCAGACATGGTTTCTGTTATTTTCAATATAGCATTCCATTGTATTTTCCTCTATTCGTTTTTTTGCTTTTCCTCAATGGTTTTTTGCTTTGTTTCTCCCCTTATCTTCCGGATTTTCCAATTAATTTCGCTTTTTTTATAAATACCGGTGTTTTTCACCGCAATTTTTGCTATATTATAGTTGTATATTTTTTATGTTTTTGTAAAGGAGATTGCCATGATAAGATCTGATCTGTCCGAGCCCTGGGAATTCGGCCATAATATAACGATCAATGTTTCCTATGGGGGATTTTTATACCTCTTTTCCAACCCACTGGCACAACTTTGTAGAGATTATCGCGCCTCTTTCCGACGATTACTCTGTACGGATAGGGACTCAGGACTATTCTCTGGATCCGGCCTCCATTGCCCTGATCCCACCCCGGACCCTCCATTCTATCAGAAGAACTTCCGGGCATCCTCATCTGATCATTCAGTTTCCCAACACCGTTCTCCAGCAATTTCCTGATTATATCCGTTACCGCCAGATCCTGTACGGCGCTTCTGTACTCCAGGCCGGGGATCCTTTATTTGAAGAAGATCCTCTTGCCCTGCTTCTGAAGATACGGGACTGGAGCGTCAGAGACCTTCCCTTCAGGGAATTGCATATGTATGAGCTTCTCCTGCACTTTTTATCCTGGTGGGGAATCATAACCTGAGGATAAAAAATCAGCTCTCCGCCCAGAAAACTCCCAGGCAGAAAGCTGACGACCAGAAATTCGGCGCCGTTACCGATTACATGTATGAACACTGCACGGACAAGATCACCATGGAAAGTGTGGCGAAATTCGCCGGTTTCAGCAAATATCATTTTTCCCGTATCTTCAGGGAATATTATCAGATGTCTTTTCCGGAATATATCGCTTCCCTGCGTATTTCAAAGGCCACCCAGCTGCTGGAAAATTCCTCTCTCTCCATACTGGAGATCGCCATGCAGTCCGGTTTTTCTAATCTTTCCTCTTTTAACCGGGCTTTTAAGGAGATCCACAACTGTACCCCTTCCCAGTTCCGGAAGATGGCGGATTTTTCTCTGGATTCGTGAAAAGCACCTTCCCCGGCTATAATACATAGCCAAATCCCAGGATCGTGAACTTTTTCTTCTCTTCCCCCGGCGCCGGGAGGATTTCCACCATATGTTCCCGGCTCTCTGGCTCAGAAAACAGGATGACCGCATTACAATGTATCCAGCCGTTTATCCTGGGATCTGCCGTCATTTTATAATGACCGTCCACAAAGACATCTGCTTTGCCTGTATCGGTTTCTCCTTCATCTTTGAAAATCAAAAGCAAAGCGCGGCATAAGATTTTCAGTTTGAAAGCCTCCGGCGCCTCTGCCCGGCCGGTATACTGCCAGTTATAAGGAAACTGTGGGGTTCCATATATATCCATGTCAATTTCAACCTCCTGCAGTTTCTGATCCGTACCGCAAAAGCTCCCTTCTGAAATCTCCACCTCTGAGCAAAGATTCTTTTTATCTAAAAGTTTTACCTTTTCAAAATCCTTTCCATAGACCGGCTCTCTCCCCAGCAGACTTCCATCTGTATCCTCCTGTCCATATCCCCCTTCATTCACCATGTCAAAAAGATATCCCAGACATTTTGCCATGATCGTATGCCCCAGGTTTGTAGGATGAAACATATCATAAAAATACTGATTTTTAGAGATCACCCTGCCTTCTTCTTTCTTAAGAGAAAATTGCGGCGATACTGCGTCTAATACACTGACCATGGGAAGCCCGTAGCGTTCTCCCACAGGCGCAAGCCGGGTCTGAAGGTTCCAGTCATTGGCAAATACAGAAAACAAAAGCACCACTGCCGGATTCCAAGGCAGCCCGAGGATCTTTCTCACCAGACTTTCGAAACAGATCCCTTTTGTCTCATCCCCCTCGTCATTCACTGCAAATTCTACCACTACCAGATCCGGCTGTTCCCCTTGTCTTAAAATATCCCGTTCAAACCGTATCATGCCAAGCTCCGAAGGCGTTCCTCCAACCCCGGCTTTTATGTATCGTACATTGTCTCCGGTCCCGAATTTTTCCGTAAATGCTTCCCAGGATTTCCTTGCATAACATTCTGTGTGAACAGGTACCGCTCCTGCTCCCTGGGTGATAGAGCCGCCCAGATAAGCCAGGGTAACCGTCTCTCCCCTCTTTGCTCTTTCTATGACCCGTTTCAATCGATAAGGATTTCCCAAAGACAAAAGGGAACGAGCGATCATATTTTCTGCGGCTTTTCCGGTAAGATCCACTGCTTCTTCCTCACCCTGATCCGGAATTTCCCATTCCTCTCCCACATAAAGTTTGACACTGGCAACAGCCGTCTGTTCCGGCACATCAAAATAAAACTGGATCTGCCCCGGCTCCTTGTCGTCCTCGCTCCAGGAAATATCAGACAGGGAAATCCTATGCTCTACCCCGTCTGCCGGTATCCTTCCTGTTATAAGGGTTCCGCCGCCGTAGATATCCCTTTTCCCATACATCTGGAAAACAAATTCCAGCTCTTTACATTCGCCCCCTGCTTCTATGCAGATACCGATACTCTTTACCAGATTACGGAATCCTTCTGCTGTTTTCAATGCCTCCAGTATTCTCTCATCTGTAATATTTCCTGAAATCTGGGCGCTGTTAATTAATCTCCCATCGTTTTCGTATAAAAAATGCCCTCCTCTTTTATCCGGCTGCTCTGTACCAAAAATCTCTTTCTCACGTACAATGTAAAATCCCGGCAGTTTTTTTTCCGGATCTTTCGGCGCTTTTGGTCCTTCCATTTCGCATTATCCCATCCCTTCTCCTTTTTCCTTATGCGATCAGTGGCTGATCTGCACCTTATTTCCATATTCTGTAATTCCCGCTTAACGCCAGCCACGCAAAGAGGTACAGGAAATTATCATAATAGCGTCTGTCCCCTTTTCTAAGTGGGGTGTTCCAGAATTTTTTAATGCACTCGCCTGTATAAGGGCCGTCAGCCGCCAAAGAAGCCTGTGCATTTGTCGCAATAACAGCTACCGGATGAAGTGCTTTTTCCTTTAGTTTTGTTCCGTCTGTAAGAAAGACTCCGTCCCAACTGTCTTTTTCTTTTACACAGTAAAATTCCTGCAGCTTTCCTGCAATTTCTTTCTGCCACGGATCCCGGCAGAACCAAAGTGCATCCAGACCGATATTAGCCATAGTCCGGTATGCATCGCTGTAATACCAGTCATGACGTCCAAATTGGGCCTCTGTACCTGTATGGGGTGTGCCATCGTATTCCGCATATTCCGCTGAGAGTCCCGTGTCCGGATTGCAGGCCA
>CALWSM010000106.1 GCA_944384185.1 uncultured Blautia sp.
GTGATCCGTCTGGTAGAGGAGCCAAACGACTTTACCTATTCTTATGAGCTGGAAGGAAGCATTGAAGACAAGCTGAATAATATCGTACAGAAGGTATACGGAGGCAAGAGAGTGGTGCTCACCGCCAATGCGCAGAAGCAGGCGCAGCAGCTGGAGAAGCTGGGATTCGGCAACTGCCCGATCTGTGTAGCCAAGACACAGTACAGCCTGACCGACGACCAGACAAAGCTGGGCGCTCCGACAGACTTTGAAGTAACAGTAAGAAACCTGAAGATCTCCGCAGGCGCAGGCTTTATCGTAGCCCTTACGGGAGAGATCATGACCATGCCCGGCCTGCCGAAGGTACCGGCTGCAGAGCGGATCGACGTTGACGAGACAGGCAAGATTTCCGGCCTGTTCTAAATCAGCCATAGGGAGATATTCTCTTTTATAAGTGGGATACTGCCGTATTAAACAAAAGATGTTTAGTGCGGCAGTCCCATTTTACAAGGACAGCTTGAAGGGAGCGAATTACATATGTTTAAAGATGAATTTAAGGCGGTTGTCAATGGAGGAGTGGGAAAGGTAAACTTTCTGAAAAACAATCCTCTGGGTTATTTTGTTGCGGCAATGGTTGCCGGCATGTTTATTTCATTCGGCAGTTTTGTGGCCTTTACTCTGGGCGCTGTGATCAATGCAGGAGATGCGGCTTCCTGGACAAAACCGGTACAGGCTTTTGCTTTTGCCTCTGCACTGAGCCTGGTCGTTATGGCGGGAGCTGAACTGTTTACAGGAAATAATTTTGTTATGTCTTCCGCATCGTTCAGAAAAGCAGTGAGCTGGGCGGATACGGTAAAACTGTGGGTAGTGTGCTGGATCGGCAACCTGGCAGGCTCTGTGATCTGCGTAGCGATCTTCCAGATAACCGGAATCCCCAGCGGAGATACCGCCGCATATTTCGGAAGCGTTGCGGCCGGCAAAGTAGGCTATGCGCCGGTTCCTCTTCTGGCAAGAGCCATCCTCTGTAATATCCTGGTCTGCCTTGCCGTATGGTGTGCAACTAAGATGAAGACAGAATCCGGAAAACTGATCATGATCTTCTGGTGCATTTTCGTCTTCATGGTTTGCGGATTCGAGCACAGCGTTGCCAATATGAGTATTATCGGCGTGGCTCTGGTAAACGGATATGTAGGTATCGGCCAGTATATTTATAATGTGCTTCTGGCAACCCTGGGAAATATGATAGGCGCTATTGTTTTCGTAGCTCTGCCCTATCATCTGATCGCCAAGGAAAAATAGAATTGAAAAGGGCATATTGGAAGCTCTGCTCCGCAGGCTTCCATTGCTATAGAACAGACAGTCTGACAGAAACAGACTGTCTGTTTTTTGTGCGATACGCCCGGCAAGCAGCCGCCATGCTTGCATGAGCGGATATTTGCCGGGCAACGGACAGGGAGCGGCGAAGCAGCGAGCTGTACGGAATCGCAGAAATCGTGAGGCGGAGCCGAAACGATTCGATACGCCCGGCAAGCAGCCAACCTGCGGTATTGCCTCAGACGGATCTTATGGAATTTTATGGAAGAGATTATCATAGGATAGACAGCGGACAATACATGGAAAGGCGGGAAGAACAGTGCAGGACCAAAAAGTGGATAATCTGCTGAACCTGGCTCTGGGCATCACCCCGGAAGAGAGAGAAAGATCGCTGCAGCTAAATGTAGGATATGATGCGGAAGAACGTACCTGGGAGGTGCTTGTAAAACACTCCGGGGATCTGAGAAAAGTCCTGGGAGAGAATGTAGGGATCGTGGAACTGCTGAACGGCTTTGCCGTCCTTACGGTGCCGGAAGGACAGATCGATGCTCTGGCAGATCTGAAAGAAATCGAATATGTGGAAAAGCCGAAAAGTCTTTTCTTTGCAGTCAGGCAGGGGAGAAGCGCTTCCTGTATGAATACCGTGCAAAGCGCATTTTCACCTCTTGGTTTCCCTCTTACAGGAAAAGGCGTGCTGGTGGCTTGCGTGGATTCCGGTATTGATTATGCACATCCGGATTTTCGGAATCCGGACGGCACCACCAGGATCCTGCGGCTATGGGATCAGAGCCTGCCTGGCAGACCTCCAAAAGGATATCAGATAGGCACAGAGTTTACCAAAGAGGATCTTGACCGGATCCTTCTGGAAGAAGACAATCCGGCAGCAGGGGAAGAAATGCCAAGCCGGGACGTAAGCGGACATGGAACGGGAGTCATGGGGATCGCAGGAGGAAACGGGAGGGCTTCCGGCGGTGTCAACCGGGGCGTGGCCTATGAGAGTACTTTAATGGTTGTGAAACTGGGGACTCCCAGACCAGGAGGCTTCCCAAGGACTACCGAGCTGCTCCAGGGGATTGATTATCTGATCCGCCAGGCGCTGGAACTGCAAATGCCCCTTGCCCTGAACCTGAGTTTTGGAAATAATTACGGGTCTCACAGCGGAGAATCCTTGATAGAGGCTTACCTTGACAGTGTTTCAGATATTGGCAGAAATGTGATCTGTGCAGGAACGGGGAATGAAGGGGATGGGGCGCTCCATACCTCGGGGTATCTGGAAACTGGACGGGAGACGGTTGTACAGTTAAATATCGGAGAATACGAAATCGGCGTGAATGTGCAGCTGTGGAAGCAGTATGTAGATCAGGTGGAGATCGCTCTGATCCATCCTGACGGAAGCCGGGTGGGGCCATTTCAGGAAGTGCTGGGACCGCAGAGATTTTCTGTAGGAAATACAGAGATCCTGATCTATTACGGAGAACCCGGTCCATATAGTATTTCTCAGGAAATCTATATGGAGTGGATCCCCAGGGGGCAATACGTAGACAGCGGAAACTGGAGGATCCTTCTGGTACCCCGGAAGGTTGTGGAGGGGAACTTTGATCTCTGGCTGCCGGGGGGCGGCGTTTTAAATGAAGATACGAAATTCCCCTTTCCTACGCCGGACACTACTCTGACGATACCGTCTACGGCAAGAAAGATCATTTCTGCGGGAGCTTATAATTCCCGGCTGCTGTCCTATGCAGAGTTCTCCGGACGGGGATACACAAGAGTAAATAAAGAGATCAAGCCGGATCTGGCGGCTCCGGGGGTGGATATTCTTACCGCTGCGCCGGGAGGAGGATACGGAGTCAGGACCGGGACTTCTTTTGCGGCGCCCTTTGTCACAGGGGCGGCGGCTCTGCTTATGGAATGGGGGATTGTGAGAGGACGGGATCCTTATCTATATGGGGAGAAGGTAAAGGCTTACCTGAGAAGAGGAGCCAGGCGGCTTTCGGGGAGAACCTATCCGAATCCGGAGACCGGATTTGGGTTTTTATGCCTGGGGGACAGTTTTCCTATATGAACCGGGAAATATCCGTTGCAAAGAGAAATTGCCGGGGGTATACTAAGTAGCGGGCATATGTTTTGTTTATATAAGAAGAAACTCCGGCAAAGGATATGCCGTTTATGAGCAATTCATTTTATAGAAGGAGAAGAAAAATGCTGAAAACACTAAAGAAGCTTGCGGGATATTACAAGCCCTATAAGAGGCTGTTTTTTTCAGATATGTTTTTTGCCATACTGGGAGCGGCCATTACCCTGGTGATCCCCCTTATTGTCAGGTATATTACCAGCAACATTGTAAATCTGCCTGTGGAGACGGCTACCGGTATGATCGTGAAACTGGGGATTTTTATGATCGTCCTGGTGCTGGTGGAGGCGTTCTGTAATTTTTATATTGCCTACTACGGGCACATTATGGGGGCCAGGATCGAACGGGATATGCGCAATGAGATCTTCGGCCATTACCAGAAGCTGTCTTTTGCTTTTTATGATAATCAGAAGGTAGGACATCTGCTGTCCAGGATCACGGCGGATCTCTTTGATATCAGCGAGCTTCTCCACCATGGACCGGAGGATCTGGTGATCTCCATTATCAAATTTCTGGGAGCCTTCACTATCCTTATATTGGTGAACGTGAGACTGGCTGTGGCAGCCTTTCTTTTCGTTCCCTTTCTGATCATCTATGCGGTGATCTTTAACAGAAAGATGAAAAACGCTTTCAAGGAGAACCGGGCCAGGATCGCAGATATCAATACACAGATCGAGGACAGCCTTTCTGGGATCCGGGTGGTGAAATCTTTTGCCAATGAGAAGCAGGAGATGGAAAAATTCCGGAAAGGCAACGAGAGATTTGTGGACTCTAAGAAACTGAGTTACAAATATATGGGCGGCTATAATTCCGGAATGGGAGCTTTTACTACCTTGATCACTATTTCCGTTCTGCTGGCGGGAGCCCTTTTTCTTACCAGAGGGGAGATGCCGGTGGAGGATCTTGTCACGGCTCTTCTATATATCAACAATCTTACGGATCCTGTGAAGAAGCTGATCACCTTTACCGAGCAGTTCCAGAACGGATACAGCGGCTATTCCCGTTTTCTGGAGATCATGGCGGTGGCGCCGGATATCAAAGATCGGGAAGGAGCCAGGGAGCTTACCGATGTAAAGGGAGAGATCGATTTTGAAAACGTATCTTTTGCGTATGAGGGAAGTAAGGAAAAGGTATTAAGCCATGTAAATCTCCAGGTGAAAGCGGGAGAATATGTGGCTCTTGTGGGAAGCTCGGGGGCCGGAAAGACCACGCTTTGCAGCCTGATCCCAAGATTTTATGATGTGACAGAAGGAAGAGTACTGCTGGATGGCGAAGATATCCGGGATCTGAAGCTTCAGAGCCTGCGCAGCCATATCGGGATCGTACAGCAGGACGTATATCTTTTTGCCGGAACGGTTATGGAAAATATCCGCTACGGAAAACCGGAGGCATCCGATGAGGAGGTTGTCCGGGCGGCGAAAGCGGCCAACGCCCATGAATTTATCATGGAGCTGGAAAACGGGTATGATACAGATATCGGACAGAGAGGGGTAAAACTTTCCGGAGGCCAGAAACAGAGGCTTTCTATTGCAAGAGTCTTCCTGAAGAATCCGCCGATCCTGATCTTCGACGAGGCTACTTCGGCTCTGGATAACGAAAGTGAAAAGATCGTCCAGAAGTCTTTGGAGGAACTGGCAAAGAACCGGACGACTTTTGTTATCGCACACCGCCTTTCCACCATACGTAAGGCGCAGCGGATCCTGGTACTGACAGAGGAAGGGATCGCAGAAGAGGGAACCCATGAAGAACTGATGAAGCAAGACGGTATTTACAGCAGCCTGT
Organism: uncultured Blautia sp.; assembly: GCA_944384185.1. Lineage (GTDB taxonomy): Bacteria > Bacillota > Clostridia > Lachnospirales > Lachnospiraceae > Blautia. The sequence continues at coordinate 5,207 of CALWSM010000106.1, forward strand.
ATAAGCTGTCTTTTGCCTGAGAAGCAATCTTCCCGGGTGGATTGCCGCAAATGGGCCGGTATCAGGGGCGTGCCCGTGTGATATCCCTGTTTTCAGCCGGAAAGAGGAGAAAGCTTTCGGTAAACCGCTGAATTTTAAACAGGCACTTACACGGAGAGCGATTTTTTGTTAGAATAGCACAGGAAATTAAATATCGGATCAGATGAAAATGGTAGTGAGATTATTGAACTGTAATCGCAGCGAAAGTTATAATGGCCCGGCAGAGAAATCTGCCGCCGCTGCTTTTGCAGGGATAGGACTCGCTGCCTTTTTTTGTTCCATGAAAAGGAGGAGAATAATGCCAAAAACAAAATTTCAGGAAGTTATTTTTACGATTTTAATGGAGATGGTAATGGTTTACGCTGTGCTGGCAGATCTTTTACGCAGAACCTCTGGTAAGATGGATCTTCGGAAAGATATTCAGATAAAGCCGCAGATGCCCACTCAAACACTTGTTCTTTTTTGCTGCCGGAGATATATACATTTATCATGATCTTTGTTATAATGTCCGAAAAGGACAGAGATAAGGAAAAGATCTTGTTATGGCTAAATCCGTTTTAAAGGCTCCGTATCAGTCTGCCGCCGGCCAGTCCCAGGCCATCGAGGCGTTTGTAAAATGGTTCCGGGAAGGCCAATAATTAAAAACTTTATAACTAAAATCATGCGGAAAATCAATCGTATTTTTTTACGATTGTTTTTTGCACACTTTTGTGTATACTATAAGTAATAAAATTGGAAAAGGAGAATAGTGTATGCGTGAAACAAGAACAACAGAGTTTAAAGAAAGGATTACAAATACATTTTTAAAAACAGTAAGTGCCTTTTCGAATTACGATGGTGGAGAAATATTTTTTGGTATCGATGACAACGGGAATGTTAAAGGTCTGTCAGATGCAAAACAAGCATGCCTGGATATTGAAAATAAGATTAATGACAGTATTACTCCCCAGCCCGATTATACAATGGAATTGCAGAATGACGACAGGACGATAAAACTGACTGTAAAAAGCGGGCTGCAAAAGCCTTATTTATATAAATCAAAAGCATATAAGCGAAATGATACTGCAACCATAGAGGTTGACACACTGGAGCTGTCAAGACTGATTTTAGAAGGAAAAAATATCAGATTTGAAGAATTACGATGTGAGGAGCAAGATTTGACATTTGATACATTATGTCAAAAATTAAAAGAATGTATCCAAATTGAAACTTTTAATCAGGATACCTTGAAAACGCTGAATTTATACAACAGTACGATTGGATATAATAATGCGGCCGGTATCTTGGCAGATAAAAACCATTTTCCGGGAATTGATATAGTAAAGTTCGGTGAAAACATCAGTGTGATCCATAAGAGGGCAACCTTTGACCATGTATCCATTTTAGAAGTTTACGAAAAGACAGCAGAGGTGTTTAAGGATTATTATGAATATGAAGAAATACAGGGCACTGACAGGAAAAAGATAGAAAAAATACCGGAGTCTGCCTTTCGAGAAGCAATTGCAAACGCACTGATTCACAGAGCATGGGATATGGATTCACAGATCAAAGTTTCGATGTTTGATGACAGAATAGAAATTATTTCTCCGGGAGGACTGCCTTCTGGTATAACAGAAGATGAATATTTATCGTGGAAACTTTCAGTTTTGAGAAACAGGAATCTTGCAAATGTATTTTACAGATTAGGGTTTGTGGAAATATTCGGTACAGGAATAACAAGGATAAAACAGCTCTATAAAGAAAGTATGATGCAGCCGGTCTTTGAGGTGTCGGAAAATACGATCAAGATCGTACTTCCGGTTTTTGAGAAAAACCTGAATTTAACGGAAGACGAAAGAATAATATATAAGATTCTGAGCAAGACAATACTGAAATCAATCAGTGAAATTGCTCCTTATGCCCCGTTTGGTAAATCAAAGACAACACAGTTACTGAAAGATATGGGGAAGAAAGGGATTGTAAAAATTGAAGGCAGGGGAAGAGGTACTAAGTATATGATAAAGTAATCACTATGAAAAAGTTGTAAAAAATTATTTGAATAAGGGATTCTGAAGGAAATGTTACACATAAACAAGTGCTTGAAAAAGCTCATGAAGAATACAGGAAATATAAGAAAAGAGAGGAAAGTCGAAACTAAGGTCGATTATTATGTGGAGAAAACATCATGGAGAATTCAAGGAGATGTTCCCGGATAACGCAGTGGAGTATTTTGTCTCCTAGTGTGCCGGGGACGGAAAATGGGGAATATCTGGTGTTATTTGGCGCTGATTTGTCCATATTTTGTGGAGGGAACAGGACGAAATAGATTAGATGATACCATGTGGAGAAAATGATTTTGTGACTTTTTGCAGATTAAATTCGTAACGAGTAGAAATGGATATAAAGCAGATAAAGAGGTGAGTATGGATGCAGCAATCGAATTTGTTAATGTATACTACAGAAGATGGTTTAACAAAAATTGAGGCGACTTTTGTAAATGATACAGTATGGCTTTCTCTGGAACAGATGTCGGAATTGTTTCAACGTGATAAATCAACTATTTCCAGACATATAAAAAACATCTTTGCAGAAGGAGAATTAAACAGAGGATCAGTTGTTGCAAAATTTGCAACAACTGCTTCGGATGGAAAAACCTACCAGGTGGATTACTATAATCTGGATGTGATTATATCTGTAGGATATAGAGTAAAATCTTTGCGTGGTACTCAGTTTAG
>CALWSM010000107.1 GCA_944384185.1 uncultured Blautia sp.
TGCTTCGTCATGCCGCCGTCAATACAGATGTTTTCTCCGGTGATAAAGCCGGCCTTGTCGGAGCAGAGATATAGCGCCATATTGGCAATATCCAAAGGCGTTCCTACCCGCCCGGCAGGATGCTGAAAGGCGTCTGGGCCTGTATATTCCCTACAGGAAGTGTCGATCCAGCCGGGAGAGATCGAGTTTACCCGGAGCTTTCCCCCAAGGCTTACGGCCAGGGCGTGGGTAAGCGCCGCAATACCGCCCTTTGCCGCAGCATAGCTTTCCGTCTGAGGCTGGCTCATACGGTCCCGGGAAGAGGAAATATTTACAATAGCCCCGCCGGGAGAAAAATAGGGAAGAAAGCATTGGGCAAGGTAGAACGGCGCCGTCACACCTACCACAAGGGCATGATTGAATTCTTCGTAGGAACATTCGGAGATTCCTTTCATCAAAGGCGGCGCATTGTTGATCAGGTAATCCAATTTTCCATATTCTCCCACCACCTTTTGGACAAAACGGTCCAGGGTTTCTTTCTCCGCCAGATCACCGGTGAAATAGTTGTTTGGTTGCTTGTCGATGACACAGACAGACGCTCCGTTTTTCTGAAACTCTTCGGCGATACATCTGCCGATACCCTGTGCGCCGCCTGTAATAACAGCTATCTTATCTTGAAACATAATCTTATCCTCCTGTAAAGTATGTTTCTTATCAGAGAACCGATCTGGAACGCCGGGAGATCAAAAAGAAAAATTTATTTCCGCAGTTCCACCTGTGCGTTGATCTCTTCAAAGAGCTGACAGATCACGTCCTGGATTTCTGCCACAGCGTTTTCGAAATCTATGAGCCTGGAAATCCGTTTGTCTCTGGTCACTAATTCCACCTGGCCGTTTTTCAGATTTTTCGGTCCTACCACTACACGGACAGGAACGCCCAGAAGATCGGCGTCGGCAAACATGGCTCCTGCCCGGATATCCCGGTCGTCATAGATCACCTCCACGCCGGCTTTTTGCAGAGCATCATATAAGTTGTCTGCGGCAGCTTTGCAGGCTTCCTGGTCCACACGCATACAGCACAGATGTACCTGCCAGGGAGCAATGGAAATCGGCCAGATAGGACCGTTGTCATCATGTCTGGCCTCGCAGACAGAGGCGGCCAGGCGGCCTACGCCGATACCGTAGCAGCCCATCACCGGATATTTCACAGAGCCGTCAGCGTCTGTATAGGTCATGTCCATGGACTTGGTATATTTGGTGCCAAGCTGGAAGATATTTCCCACCTCGATCCCCCGTTTTACCTGAATAGTCTTTTTCCCGCAGCAGGGACAGATCCCTCCAGTCTGGATCTTAGACACATCTGCATATTCTACTTCTCCCAGGTCTCTTGGGATATTTAATCCTTTATAATGATAGTTTTCCTCATTTGCTCCGCAGGTCAGATACGGGATCCCTTCCAGAGAAGCATCGTAGATCACCTGACAGTCTGCCCTGAGCTGGTAAGGCCCGGTAAATCCGGCGGCAATGCCGCTTTCTTTTGTGATCTCTGCGGGATGGACTTTTTCTCCCAGGTAGTTGGTCAGCTTTGTCTCATTTACCTCATAATCTCCCCGCAGGAACACGATCACATATTCGTCATTGGAATTTTTCTGATACATTACCGCTTTACAGGAATTTTCCGCCGGTACCCCCAGGAAATCCGCCACCTCTTCAATGGTCTTACAGTGAGGAGTATAGACTTTCTCCAGTTCTCCCATTTCCAGTCCGCCTTCATGGACTACTTTATTTGGGGCTGCCTCCATATTGGAACGGTAGCCGCATTCCGGACAGATCACAATAGAATCCTCCCCTGCGTCAGCCAGGAGCATGTATTCGTGGGAAACACTGCCGCCCATCATACCGGAATCAGACTGTACCGCAATAACCTCCGGAACTCCCGCCCGCTGGAAGATCCGGTTATAGGTATGATAGAAGGTATCATAGCAGCGGTCCAGATCCTCCTGGGAGGTATGGAAGGAATAGGCGTCCTTCATGGTAAATTCCCGGACACGGATCAGGCCGGCCCTTGGCCGGGCTTCGTCCCGGAATTTGGTCTGGATCTGATAGATCATAAAGGGATATTTAGTGTAGGTCTGGCCGTATTCTCTTACCAGCTGGACAGAAGCCTCCTCGTGGGTCATCCCCAGGACCATCTGGCTGTCGTTCCGGTCTTTGAATCGGAGAAGCTCCTCGCCGACGCTTTCAAAACGGCCGGATTCTTCCCAGAGGCTGCCGGGAAGGGCGACAGGGAAGAGTACCTCCTGTCCTCCGATGGCGTCCATTTCCTCCCGGATGATCTCCTCGATCTTTCTGGTGATCCTTTTCATGGGAGGATAGAGAGAATAGATACCATTTGCCACATATTTGATATAGCCGCCCCGGATGGTAAAAGCGTGGCTGTCGATGACGCAGTCAGCAGGGCGTTCCTTAAAACGGTCTCCAACAAGATTTCTGAGTTTCATAAGGTTCTCCTTTTCATTTGTTTGTCTGCGGCTAGTATACCGCAAAGAAGAAAGCCAGGCAAGTATTTCTGCTCATTCATATTTACCCGAAATAATTCTTGAACAGAAACCGGCCGGGTGCTAAGCTTAATACAAAAGAAAGCTGTCAGGAGGAAACGCAATGGAGATCAAAGACTGGACTTATGAAGAATTTCCGGAATTTAACGAGCCGGTGGAAGGGGCGGAGGTTCTTTCTACTACCGGTGATGAAATGGGCTTTGCATATTTCCATGATGTGGAATATGCCAATGCAGATGGGATCCCTCTCCATCTTCAGATCATAAAACCCTTTACCAGAAAGGAACCGGAAAAAATTTATCCCTGTATAGTATTTGTCCAGGGATCTGCCTGGATGAAACAGAATGTATATGAAAAGCTTCCCATGCTCCCCCGGTTGGCGGGAAAGGGATATGTGATCGCTGTAGTGGAGTACCGGCATTCCGGACAGGCGCCTTTCCCGGCCCAGGCCCTGGACGCCAGGAATGCGGTGCGTTTTATGCGGAAAAACAGCGAAAGCTATCAGATTGACCCGGAGAAGATCGTGATAGGTGGAGATTCCTCCGGAGGCCATACCGCAATGTTTGCAGGGATCCTTCAGGACGATGAGCAGGAAACCAATCTCTATCCGGGAATCCCGGCCTCAGTGAAGGGGATTTTAAACTACTATGGTTCTGTCAGCGTTATGCTGGAGGACAGCAATCCCACTACCGTCAATCATCATATGCCGGACAGCCCTGAGGGCATGGAAATGGGCGGCGTGAACCTGAGGGAACGGCCGGATCTGTGCCGGAAGCTGTCTGTGGAATGCAATATTACAGAAGATACGGACCTTCCTCCGGTGCTGATCTTCCACGGCACCAAGGACCGGATCGTGAATACCCGGCAGAGTGTGAACCTGTATAAGAAACTGAAGGAGACCGGAAAAGAAGCTTATCTGTATCTGATCCGGGGAGCGGACCACGGAGGAGCGGAATTCTGGACAGAAGAGGTCTGCAATATCGCAGATAGATTTATAAAGAAATGTCTGGAATAGAAAATACCGCTGCACTACAGCCTGAAAAAGAGTAGTGCAGCGATAAGCTCGGCAAGCGGCCGCCGTGCTTGCACGAGCGGATATTTGCCGGGAAACGGACAGCGAGCGGCGGAGCCGAAACGATTAGGATCATGCTGGCCGAGATCATAGGCAGAGCAGAAGCCAATGCTAACGGCAGCTTCCGGCAAAGACTTTCATAGAGATACTATAGGAGATGATCCCTGTGACTGCCACGATCCCCGCTGCGATCCCCCACAGAAGAGGAAGGGGAAGAATGAGCAGATCCAGCGGGTCTATATCCAGAAAAAGATACAGGATATAGGCGGCTGCTGCCAGTAAAACAAAAACGATATAGAAGATCGTAGAAAGATTGATATTTCCAACAAAAGACACCATCACATTGATCAGCGTCATAAATAAAGCGATCAGAAGGCCGCCTGCAAAGATCCCCAGATAGGCTGCAGGACTGTAGGTACGATAGATCAGAAAATGCAGCGTAAGGAAAAGGATCATAACGCCGACGCCGTAAAGCTGATACAGGCAGCAGGAATAATACCTGGAAAGGACCAGTTCTCTTTTGGAAAAGGGAAAGGTCATGGAAAGCATCCGGCCTTTATAGTTGGAGTCCGCATCTTTCAAAGTGATCGGAATGATGGAGGTCTGCGTAGGGAGATAGAGAAGGATCATGGTCAGCGGACTGAAACGGTATTTTCCCAGCAGAACCAGAAACATAAGGAAAAAAAGAATATCTGGTATAAGTTTTGAAAGAAAAGAATAGCGGATCTGGGTAATGATATCCCGATAAATTAATCCTGACATGGCAATACCCCCTTTGTGGAAAATAACATAAAATCTTCTAATGTGGCCCGTTCCATGACCAGATCCTGAAACCGGCCAAGAAGGGCCTGCTTGTTTCGGATCAGGACTTTGCAGGAAAAATCTTCCGGCATATAGGCTTCATAGTCTTCCGGAGAGAGAACCTGGAGAAAATCTTTCCGGCAGTGAAGGACTCCATAGTTATTCTCAATCTCTTCCATGGAGCGTAAAAACTGAAGCTTTCCCTGATGGAGAAAGAGAATATAGTCTGCGATCTTATCCAGATCGCTGGTGATATGGGAAGAGATCAGCACAGAGTGGTCTTCCTCCATGACAAACTCCTGTAAAAGCTCTAAAATCTCATCCCGCATAACAGGGTCCAATCCTGAAGTAGCTTCATCTAAGATCAGAAGCTCCGGGTGATAGGACAGTGCCAGGGCGAAATTCAGCTTTACCAGCATGCCTTTTGAAAAGCTTTTGATCTTTTTGTTTAATGGCAGGGAAAACCGTTCCAGATATTGATAGAATAATCGGCTGTCCCAGTTTTTGTAGATCCTTCTGTAAATGTTGTCCAGATCCTTGCAGTAGAGGCGGGGATTCTGATTTAACCCGTCCATGACAAGGCCTACCTTCTGGAGAGTTTCTTTCCGGTTTTCCCGCCAGCTTTTGCCGAAGAGACGGATCTGGCCGCTGTCCGGAGAGATCATTTCAAAAATAGACATCAGCGTGGTGGTTTTCCCGGCGCCGTTTTCTCCGATCATTCCCACGATCATCCCTCTGGGAATCTGAAAGCTTATGTGATCCAAGGTGAAATCCTTGTATTTCTTTGTAAGCTGATCTACTGACAAAATCGGTTCCATATTATTCCTCCTCGTAAAACATCTGAAGAATCCGGATCATCTGGTCGCAGGAAATATGATATTCTTTCCCGATATCAGCCACCTCCATCAGCTTTTTCTCTGCTATACGGAGATGTTCCTCCCGGATAAAATCCTGATTCTGGGCGGCCACAAAGGTTCCTTTGCCGGCCACGGTTTCAATAAACCCATCTCTTTGAAGGTCCTCATAAGCATGCTGGGCGGTAATGACGCTGACATGGAGGCTTTTGGCCAGACCCCGTATAGAAGGGAGAGGATCTTTTGGCTTTAATTCGCCGCTCATGATCATGGCCTTGATCTGAGTGACGATCTGCTCGTAGATGGGCTGACTGTTGCTGCTGCTTAAAATAATATTCATCTTTTCACCTCGGTGTACTTACTGTATATATACTGTATTTGTTTGATAAGTACAGTATATATACAGTAAGTACAGTTGTCAATAGGTTTCAGAAAAAAATTTAAAAATCTTTCGGCCAATAACTGTAAGTTTTTCATCGTGGAAAACCGGGAGACAGTGTGGTAAAATGGTGAAAAACATTCAGCGCTTGACAGGAGGAAAAAAGAGATGGAGAAACAGTTAAAGTACGTAGTCTTAGGAGCAGGAGGAACCGGCGGCCCTATAGGGGGCTATCTTGCAAGAGCCGGAAAAGATGTGACCCTGATCGCCAGAGGCAGACACCTGGAAGCTATGAAATCTAATGGGCTGGAGATCGAGCTGGGGGCTGAACATTTTCTGACTCCGGTGAAAGCCTGTTCCATGGAAGAATATCAGGAAACTCCGGACGTGATCTTTGTATGTGTGAAAGGGTATTCTCTTGACGAGGCGGCAGATTTCATAAAGAGGACTGGAGATCCACATACCGTGGTGATCCCTATCTTAAATATTTACGGGACAGGAGGAAAACTTCAGGAAATCCTGCCGGAACTTACCGTTACAGACGGCTGTATCTATATTGCCTCCCAGATCAAAGAGCCGGGAAAGATCCTGATGTCCGGAAATATCTTTCGTGTAGTCTACGGCCTGAGAAAAGGAACGCCAGAGGAGATTGTGGAAAAAGTCACGCCTGTACTGAAAAGAATAGAGGCGGATCTGAAAGATGCCCGGATCCTTCCGCTGCTCTCTTCGGATATAGAAAAAGACGCTCTTCAGAAATTCTCTTTTGTCTCTCCTATGGCGGCTGTGGGAGCCTGCTGGCAGGTGACTGCCAAGGCTATGCAGCCCGGGGGAGAGAAGAGAGAGATCTTTATAGAACTGATCAGGGAAATTCAGAAGCTTGCCATGGCTATGGGCATTGCGCTTCCGGAAAATCTGGTGGAGATTAATCTGAAGATCATGGACGATCTGGCGCCTGGGGCTACGGCCTCTATGCAGCGGGATATCGCCGCCGGGAAACAGTCGGAAGTAGACGGACTGATCTATCAGGTGGTCCGGCTGGGAGAGGAGTATCAGGTAGAAGTGCCGGTGTATAAAGAAATCGGGGAAAAGCTGAGGGAAAGACTTGGAAATTAAAGATAAACATATGAAAAAAGCAGACATAAAAAAGAAACGATTCTCCTGCCCGCTGCGAAAACAGGGCTGCGGCGGCTGCCCCATGCTTGCCCTGCCTTATGAGGAGCAGCTGCACAAAAAACAGAAAAAAATAAAGAAGCTGCTGGGAACTTTCGGAAAGCCCCAGCCGATCATTGGCATGGAGAATCCCTGGCATTATCGGAACAAGGCAATCTCCACTTTCACCTATGCCCAGGGGAGACAGGTAAAAAGCGGGATCTATGCCCAGGGCTCCCATTGGGTAATACCGGTGGAAACCTGTCTCTTGCATCAGCCGGCTCTGGACGAAGCCATAGAAGCTGTGCGAAAGGCTGTGCGGGAATTTAAATATCCGGTGTATGAGGAAGATAAGAAGACAGGTCTTGTCCGTCATATCCTGGTCCGTCACAGCCTTTCGGAAGATCAGGTTCTGGCTGTGCTGGTGACAGCTTCTCCGGTGCTTCCCGGAGCGAAAGCTTTTGGAAAAAGAGTCCGGCAGCTTTGTCCGAAGATCACCACACTTGTACAGAATATCAATGACCGGTCCACCAGCGCCGTTCTGGGGTATAAGGAAAAAATCCTCTACGGAAAAGGCTATATCCAGGATACCTTATGCGCTATCCGGTTTCGGATCTCAGGCACCAGCTTTTATCAGATCAATCCGGTGCAGACAGAAATCCTTTACAGAACAGCCATAGAGGCAGCAGAGCTGAATAAGGAGCAGACCGTATTGGATGCTTACTGCGGGGTTGGGACCATCGGTCTTTCCGCTGCTTCCAGGGCGAAAAAGGTGATCGGCGTGGAACGGAATAAAAGTGCGGTAAGATGTGCCCGGGAAAACGCAAAGGAAAACGGGATCCGGAATGCGCAGTTTCTCTGCGCCGACGCCACAGAGTTTATACGGAAGATGGCTGCCAGGGGAGAAAAAGCCGACGTAGTGTTTATGGATCCGCCCCGGGCCGGGAGCACCCCGGAATTTCTGCAGGCAGTGTCCACTATGAAACCGGAAAAGCTTGTATACGTGTCCTGCAATCCGGAAACCCAGAAAAGAGACCTGGAATTGCTCATAAAA
>CALWSM010000108.1 GCA_944384185.1 uncultured Blautia sp.
GGATTGTTGTCCTTGCTGGTGGGCCTGGCCATGGAGAGCTTTTGCTATGATTCCGGAATTCCCATTTATGAGAGCGTGAAAGGGATCTGCTTTGGATTTGCAGTGGGAGCTCTGATTACCATGGTTTTTTACACCACCGGTATCCTTACAAAAATAAGAAAGAAAAAAATAAAATATATGAAACCCATTGCAGCTTTTTGCTTTGCAGTGCTGGCAGTGTTCATAATAGCGGCTGTTTTTGCATCTGTTTGAAGCTCTTCCGTTGTACGGAAAGAGACAAAAGGCTCGTCGCCTCGATATCTTCTCACAATACACAGAGGGGATTATTTCTGAGTTTTGCAGATACTTCTGTCAAGACATCCTGTTCCGATGGGCTGCGAAAAGGTGGAATTGAAAATTCCGTTTTGGGGACAGGCTGGACAGGTTGCGTACAGGCTGCGGCGCATCAGGAATAGGTTGCCCTGCTCTTGTTTTTCATCTATAATATCCTTAGTAGTATAAACGGTTCATCAATCATACAGAAAAGGAGATAAAACGATGGATAACAACAAACGTCCGGACGATATGGTCCGCATTACAACCAGCGAACTGGCGGAGGCCTTTATTGAAGAGCAGGTAAAAGAGATCCAGGCACAGGTCGGGGATAAGAAGGTGCTGCTGGCGCTGTCTGGCGGCGTGGATTCTTCCGTTGTGGCTGCGCTGCTGATCAGAGCTGTGGGAAAACAGCTGGTGTGCGTGCATGTAAATCATGGCCTGCTCCGCAAGGGCGAGCCGGAACAGGTAGTAGAGGTATTCCGCAATCAGATGGATGCCAATCTGATCTATGTGGATGCCATTGACCGTTTCCTCAATAAACTGGAAGGCGTGGAGGAACCGGAGCAGAAGCGCAAGATCATCGGCGCAGAATTTATCCGTGTATTTGAGGAAGAAGCAAGAAAGCTTGAAGGGATCGAGTTCCTGGCACAGGGTACGATCTATCCGGATATCCTGGAAAGCGACGGCGTGAAAGCCCACCACAATGTGGGCGGACTCCCGGAAGATCTGCAGTTTGAACTGGTAGAGCCGCTGAAACTGCTCTTCAAGGACGAGGTTCGTGTTGTGGGCAAGGCGCTGGGCCTGCCGGACGGCATGGTTTACCGTCAGCCCTTCCCGGGACCGGGACTTGGCGTGAGATGCCTTGGTGCGATCACCCGCAACCGTCTGGAAGCGGTACGGGAGTCTGATGCGATCCTGCGGGAAGAGTTTGCAAAGAATGGACTGGAAGGCAAAGTATGGCAGTATTTCACCGTAATCCCGGATTTTAAATCGGTCGGCGTGAAGGAAGGCAAGCGCTCCTTTGAATGGCCGGTGATCTTAAGAGCGGTGAATACGAAAGACGCCATGACGGCAACCGTTGAGGATGTACCCTTCTCCCTGCTGCAGCATATCACAGACCGGATCACACACGAGGTGCCGGGAGTGAACCGGGTGTGCTTTGACCTTACACCGAAGCCCACCGGGACGATCGAATGGGAATAATGAATCATGAACAGATCCCCAGAAGCCTTATAAACAGCGGCTTCCGGGGATCGTTTTCATGTCTGTGACAGACCGGTTTGAGTTTACAGTACTTATGGAGGGGTGTATAATCTGAGATAAAAGGATAGGGATTTTAATGATCCAAATGAAGGGAAAGCAGTTTTATGAGGGAAGCATATTTGAGAAGGACTTGGAAACAGGAGGAAGAAGCCGCACACGTTCATGGCTGGGATTTTTCCCATATCCATGGCAGATATGAAGAGGAGAATGATCTGCCATGGGATTATGAAACAATCGTAAGGCAGTATCTGAACAGGAATCTGGATATTCTGGATTATGACACTGGAGGCGGTGAATTTCTGCTGTCTCTGGATCATCCGTATGAAAGAACAGCGGCAACAGAAGGTTATCCGCCAAATGTGAAATTATGCAGAGAAAAATTGCTGCCATTGGGAATCCGTTTCAGGGAGTGTCACGACCCGTCAAAGATTCCCTTTGAAGACGGAGCTTTTGATCTGGTTATCAATAGACACGGCGATTTTGAAGCGGGGGAATTATTTCGGTTATTACGTCAAAATGGGTTATTCATTACAGAGCAGGTAGGCGGAGATAACGACAGGGATCTGGTTGAAATGGTATTACCGAAAACAGAGAAACCATTTCCCCATTTGGATCTTGCAGAACAGAAAAAATATTTTGAAGATGCCGGATTTGAAATTATTCGGGAGGAAGAGGCATATCGTCCGATAAAGTTTTATGATGTGGGGGCCTTTGTCTGGTTTGCGCATATTATAGAATGGGAATTCCCTGATTTTTCTGTAGACCGATGTTTTGAACAGCTGTTAAAAATGCAGGAGATGCTTGAAAAAGAGGGTAGGATAGAGGGCACCATTCATCGATACCTGATCGTGGCGAGAAAATAAATTTAAAGGGTGACGGAAGGAACAAAAATGGATAATTTTGAAATTGAGGTCAAAATACCAATAGAAGCTCCTGAGAAGATAAAGAAGCGCCTGCTGGCCATGGGATTTCAGAGCTGTGAAAAGGTAATAGAAGAAGACATGTATTATAACAGCGAATATCATGATGTGAAAAAATATGACGAGGCTCTGCGTATCAGAAAGACCAGAGATCTTCTCACGGGGAAGACTAAGGCGCAGATTAATTTTAAAGGGAAAAAGATAGATCAGATCTCTATGTCACGGCGGGAGTATGAAACAGGTATAGAAGCCCCGGATCATATGGAGAAAATCCTGGAGGCTATTGGATTTACCCGGGTATCAGGAGTAAAGAAGATCCGGAGTTATCTTCGGAAGGGAGAAATGACGGCATGCCTGGATCAGGTTGAAAAGCTGGGAGATTTTCTGGAGCTGGAGGTTCTTGCGGAAAAAGAAGACCGCAGAGAAACCTGTCTGTCTCAGATGAAAGAGGTTTTGCAGAAAGCGGGCCTTTCCATAGAAAATTCCGTAAGGGCTTCTTATCTTAGCATGCTTATGAGTAAAGAAACGTAAAAGGAGATAAAAGATCATGGAGAAAAAAATCGCAGTGATATTTCCGAAAAATGAATATCCGCTCCTGACAGAGCGGATATCGATCATTCTGCAAAGAAGGATATTATTGGCGGTGAAAATAAGATAATGAGAGGAGTAAGGAAAAATGAAGGATAATAAGAGAAAACTGCAGGAAGCGGAGAAGCTCCATGAGCGGTTTGAGTTTCGGTATATCCGCCCGGAGGAAGGAGATCAGGCGGCGCAGATCGAACAGGTGTGTTTTCCTCCAAATGAAGCATGTACGGAGAAAATGATGAAGGACCGGGCGGCAGCGGCTCCGGAGATGTTTCTGGTGGCAGCTGACCGGCAGCGGGGAGTGCTGGCAGGATTTTTATGCGGGCTGGCAACAGAGGAAGACCGGTTTCGGGACGAGTTTTTCTACGATAATACGTTGTATCACCCAGAGGGGAAAAATGTGATACTCCTGGGACTGAATGTCCTTCCGGAATACCGGGGACAGGGTCTGGCGAGAGAACTGATGCAGGATTATCTCCAAAGGGAAAAAGAACGGGGAAGAAAGAGGGCGATCCTTACCTGTCTGGCGGATAAAATCCCCATGTATGAAAAAATGGGATTTACAAACCACGGTTTGTCCAAGTCTGTCTGGGGAGGAGTTCCCTGGTACGAAATGAGCTGCGACTTAAAGGATCTATAGCAGCGCAGTCCCCTGCATATGGTTTTTATCCCCTCTGTATGGTTCCGTTGGCCGGAAAGGCAGAGGGGATGATCCGGAAAATAGATTCGGCGATTTTACCAATTGAGATATAAGCAAGTTTATGATATGGTAAAGATACACTTCAAAAGCAGATCTGCAGAGAATCCCCATTTACAAAACGTATAAAAAACTTTCTTAAATTGATTCTTCAGCAATTCTATTATTTTTTATCTTGAAAAGGAATCCCTTTTTTAAAATCACTGGAATATAAGATCGCAGTTTTTGTGTGGAACAGATCAGGAAAAATATAGTGAGAGTGTGTAAAAGATGAATTTTTTAACAGCAGTTCACACAGATGTGGGAATCAGAAAAAACACAAACCAGGATTCTGTCTTGCTGGAAACAGCGGTTACAGACTATGGACAGGCGCTGCTAGGCGTTATCTGTGACGGTATGGGGGGCCTGGCAAAAGGCGAGGTGGCCAGCGCCATTTTGGTTAAGGCGTTTTCCAATTGGTTTCACAGAGAATTTCCCCGGATTTTATATGGCGGGATCGAGGCAGACGCTGTGAGACAGAGCTGGACAGATTTAATCTTAGAGCAAAACCAGAGGATCCGTGAATATGGACAGAACTGTAACGCCAGCCTTGGAACTACTGCAGTCGCCCTGCTGCTGGTTGAGAATGTTTATTATATCATCAATGTGGGAGATTCCAGAGTTTATTATCTGAAAGAAGGGATAAACCAGATCACAGCGGATCAGACTTTTGTACAAAGAGAAATGGATTTGGGAAGAATGACTCTTGAGGAGGCGAAGCTGCACCCGAAGAGAAATATGCTGCTTCAGTGCGTAGGCGCCAGCAGTGTGATCAAACCGGATTTCTATGTGAACAAGTACCAGCCGGATTCCTTGTTCATGATGTGTTCCGATGGGTTCCGCCATTTGATACAGCCTCAGGAGTTTTACGAAAGATTGAGGCCGGAGTTTATGGCAACGGAGGAAAAAATGAAAGAAGCGGCTGTATATTTTACGGAACTTAATAAGTCCAGAAGAGAAGAAGACAATATTTCGGTCACTTTGATACGGGCGTACCAGGGGGAAAACAGATGCTGGAAATAGGTTCTTTAGTAGATGGGAAATATAAAATTTTGAATAAGATCGGCCAGGGAGGCATGAGCGTGGTTTACCTGGCTATGAATGAAAGAGCGAATAAGCCGTGGGCGATCAAGGAAGTCCGTAAAGACGGCGTCCGGGACTTTGAAGTGGTAAAACAGGGATTGATCGCAGAAACGGAGATGCTGAAGAAATTAAACCATCCGAACCTGCCCAGTATTATTGATGTAATTGACGGAGATGGAACTTTCCTTATTGTGATGGATTATATTGAGGGCCGCCACCTGGAGAGCATCGTGAAGGAATACGGGGCCCAGAGCCAGGAAGATGTGATTCAATGGGCGAAACAGCTCTGCGATGTACTTGCTTACCTTCATTCCAGAAAACCGCCGATCATCTACAGGGATATGAAGCCTTCCAATGTCATGCTGAAGCCGGAGGGAAAGGTTATGCTCATTGACTTTGGAACAGCCAGAGAATTTAAAGAAAACAGTGGGGCGGATACCACATATCTGGGAACCCGGGGATATGCAGCGCCGGAGCAGTATGGAGGACATGGACAGACCGACGCCAGAACCGACATTTATTGCCTGGGTGCAACTCTTTACCATCTTCTCACCGGCCATAATCCCGGTGAGCCTCCTTACGAGATGTATCCGATCCGGTATTGGAATCCGGATCTTTCCTCAGGGCTTGAGGAGATCCTTCTGAAATGTACCCAGAAAAATCCGGATGACCGCTATCAGAACTGCGGAGAACTTTTATATGCACTGGAACATTATAATGAACTGGATATGGAATATAAAAGGAAACAGACTTTAAAATGGCGGGCCTTTCTGTGCAGTGCGGCGCTGACTGTTCTGGCCGGTGCAGGGGTGGTGGGATTTAAAATGGCAGAGAATACAGTAACGGCAAGGACTTATGAGTCCTATGTGGCAGAAGCGGCCAATCTGGCTTCCACAGATCCGGAAGGGTGTATCCAGTATTATAAAAATGCAATTGCCTTAAATCCTTCCGACGGTCTGGCCTACGAAAATCTGTTGAAATTCTTTCTGTGGGAAAACAATGACAGTGGTCAGGGAGAGACCGGAACCGGGGCGTCCGGCCGGCAGGTCATCTGTGTATTTTCTGATGCAGAGGAACAGGAGATACGGAAAGTGCTGGGAAGGGAAGGGGACAGGAATCGAAGCAACGAGGAATATCTGAAAGCAAATGTTGAGGACTATGACAAATTTGCCTATGATCTGGGAATTGCCTATTACTTTTCCTACAATGGAACCGGAAATAAGAGTGCGGCCAGAAAATGGCTGGAAATCGCATCAGAGGCGGAGCCTACAGATGAACTTAATGAGGCGAACATCAATCGTGCGGCAAATCTTTATAAGATTTCGGAATATTATGACCGTCTGGGAATGCGGAACCAGGCAGGAGACTCTATGGTTTCCTACGGGGACTACTGGAGAGGACTTCAGAAAACAGTAAAAGATGATGGGGCAGGCGGAAACAATATAAACATGCTTCTGGCCTATAAAGAAATGGTGTTTCAGATCGCCAATAATGCCGCCGAATTTAAAAGCGCAGGGATAACCCGGCAGCAGATGGAAAAGGAACTGGATAAGGCAGGGAAAGCTGTAAACGATATGAAAATCATCACCGGTTCGGCCACTGGGGAATATGAACAGGAACTGAAGGTCAGTCTGACTGAAAGTCTGAGTGCTGCCAGAACCATTGTAAATGCTGCTTTTAACACAGAAAATCTGGGGACAGACAGGCAGGGAGATGAACAGGATGGAGCAGATACAGCAGCAGATTAACACGCTTCACACTTTATTTTATGTATGTCTGGGCTTGTGCATGGTTTTTTTGATAATAAGTGTGATTCTTTTCTTTAAATTTGATATATGGAATCTGTTCAACGCCAGGACCGGACGTTCTGTAAGAAAAACCGTGAAGAATCTGGAAGAGAAAAACGCCCGCACCGGTTCCCTGAGAAGGCCGGCCACAAGAATGGATACAGGATCCCCGGAAAAGCCAGAGAAAATTGGAAAAACCGGCGGATATGGAAAGCCCGGGAAGGGCACTTTCGGTATGGAGACACAGGAATTAAGTCCGGAAAACCCAGCTTCTACGTTGGAACAGATACAAAAAGAGGCGGACCAGAGATATGGTATGTTCCGGATTGAAAAATATACGATGCTGATACACACAGACGAGGAGTTAAGGAGTATGAAAGGAAATCGAACAGGTAAAGAACGGATACTGGCCTTTTTGCTGATTTTTGCCATGGCAGCGGGAATGATCATGGAATCTGTACAGCTGCAGGCGGCAGCGGCTGGGGAACCGGTGCGGGAACAAATTGTGACAGAAGAAAGCGTATCGACTACATTAGATTCTGCGAAACAATATACAGTAAGCGGAATGGTAAAGGCATTGGCAGGTGACAATGAAATAGGGGTAAAAAATGCGTATGTAAGTTTGGCGGATGGGGCAGGCGCCACATATGAAGCGGTAACGAAAGACAACGGAATATACTCCGTCACATGCCCAAAAGGAACCTATGCTGTAACAGCGGCGAGGGACGGTATGCATATGCAGGGAAATACAGTAACGGTTACAGTGGGAGATGATCAGCCGAATGCTGCAGATGTTTTTTTAGAATTAAATGATATGAATATATCTGAGAATGCCCGAACAATGAAAGTGGATGGAACGATTGATGATTTAAGGATTCAGAAAGATTACTCTATAGAAGGAGAGTCTGTCCAATGGTCAACGGACAGAAGTGATATTGTCGGTATAAAGGATTTGGGAAAGGGCAGTGTCAGGATCACAGGATTACAGGCTGGATCAGCAACCGTTACAGCAACGTTAAATACCATGTATGGGGAAAAAACCGCAAGCTGTCAGGTGACAGTAGAAATGAGAGACACAACAACAGCTCTGCCGGTACAGCCTGCAGGCGGCGGTGCAGATAAGGGAGTGGCTGGGAAGTATAGCGATTCG
>CALWSM010000109.1 GCA_944384185.1 uncultured Blautia sp.
CCTTTGTCCTGGAGGACTGTAAGAACAGTATCCAGAGCATCGGTGATATATCTGGCGCCGTTGTGGCACAGGATGATGCTTCCCTTTCCCAGCTTTTCATTTTCTGTGATCTTCCGGATAATATCCTGGGCTCCATAATCTTTCCAGTCCAGAGAGTCGATGTCCCATTGTATGGGATAGTAATGATTTTCCTGGATACAGGAGATGACCTGATCATTATAGTCTCCATACGGGGCCCGGAAAAGAAACATATCGTAACCGGTCAGTTCTTTTACCTTATTATGGACCGTCATAAGCTCCTGAACCTGCTCTGCTTCCGACAGCCGGCTCATATAGGGATGGGTCTCGCTGTGGTTTCCAAGATCGTGACCGGCTTCATAGATTTTTGCCACTTCTTCCGGGAATTTTTCCACCCACTGACCGGTCATAAAGAAAGTAGCCTTAACATTGTGAGCGGCAAGGATATCCAGGATCGTCTGAGTATATTCGTTCCCCCAGGCAGAGTCAAAACTGATGGAGATCTGAGGCTTTTCTGTCTCTACACAGTAGATAGGGAGCTTGCGGCTGCCGGAGGCACCGGATACGGAAACCAGCCGGGGAACATAGACCATGCCGCACAGGATCAGGAGACCGGCGAAAAGGGCGGCAAGGAGAGTGTTAAGTATACGTTTTGTAAGCATAGCATTACCTTTTCCAGAGGCTTAATAGGAGTGTATGCTCCTGAAGGCAAAAAAAGAACAGAACCGCCGATGACAGGGCGGTCCTGCTCATTCGCCGGAGGATTCCCCGCTGTAGAACTGGAGATGTTCTTCTTCCAGCTCCTGAAATAACTGGGCAAAAGTCCAGAAACAGTTTTGAGCGGTAAGGACAGCTTTTAAAGCTACCTGAGGAATCCTGCCTTCTTTCATGGCCTGCAGCAGCGCATCCAGCTTTTCCTCTGTGAAGTTGCACATGACAAGGACATCCTTGGTGATCGCAGGAGAGCTTTGGAAAGGCGGTATCTTTTTTGCGGGAAAACCTTTGACCTTAGCAAGATGTCCCACAGTCTGAAGAAAATGAGCCCCGGTGACCGGCACGAAATGAATGCCGAGATGCAGGGCGGCCTTTTCCAATGCTTTCCTTTTCTCCTCCTGACCGTTATCATAGTATAAAATCATCGGCTTTCGGACGATCATAAATTTCCCCCTCTGCTATAATATGGTTTTATCATATACTTAGAATTAGGAAATTTCAACGGTTTTTAGAAGAATTTCGGATAAACTGTGAAAATATAGAGAAGACGTGGTAAAATAGAAAAAGATAATCATACAGCATAGGAATGAATTTTGGCAGCGAAGACAGGAATCATGAAAGTTTGGGGATACAACAGAAATTCCTGAATGAGCGGAAAGGAATAGAGAATTGGATAAAATCAGCGTACATCTATTAGGCAGACCATATGTGGAAGTGAATGGAAAACGGATAAGCTTTCCTTATAGAAAAGCAGAGGGATTTTTTTACTACCTTTGTGTGAGAAAAAACGCTACCAGGGAAGAGATCATTTATGTCCTCTGGGGAGCAGACAACGAAAACGTAGGAAGAAAAAATCTCAGGGAAGCGGTTTATCAGATAAAGAAGCTGCTGGGAAAAGAGATCCTGCTGACAGAGGGCCATACAGGGATTGGGTTGAATCCGGAATGCCAGGTGCAGATTGACTGGGACAGTGCAGGAGAGGAGGATATCCCAGAGCGGGAGGAAGAAGGATTTCTGGCGCATTTCCATATTAAAAACTGTTATGAATTTGAAGAATGGATGACCTCCATGCAGGAACAGTACAGCCAGCGGGTTATGAAAGCCGTGAAAAAGAAACTGTATGAGGCGAATATCCATAAGGATACCGGACTGATCCAGAAGTACGGCAATATGCTGATCCGCCAGGATCCCTATAATGAAGAGCTTTACCACGAGATCATGGAGATCTACGCAGCCGGCGGAAATTATAATATGGCGATCAAACTTTATTATGACCTGGAAAAAATCCTGGCAGAAGATCTGGGAGTAGAACCTTCCGGGGAGATCACCCAGCTTTTTCACCGGATCTTTCATGTGAAAGGAACCGTGGCCCAGTCGGGAGAAAGCTGGAATATGTCGTTTGTGGGAAGAGCGGAGGAGATCTATGAGATCAGCCAATGTGTGAATACCCCCGGCCCGTCCGGAGTTCCCCAGTGTGTGGCGATCTCCGGAGAAGAAGGGGTGGGGAAGACCGCCCTTCTAAATAAAGCGGTACAGATGCTGAAGGGGTATCAGAGCCTTACCCTTCAGGCTAAGTGCTATCGGGAAGAAAAAGGATTTTATCTCAGGCCCTGGAACGATATTTTCTGGGAAATGGAACAATGCGCAGAAAACGGATTGTTTGATCAGGACCTGATCCGGGAAGAAAAACAGCAGCTCCGCCGGCTGATCCAGGGGGCCTCGGAGGGAAAAAGGAGAGGCGGAGAGCTTCCTGCCTTTCAAAGTATCGAGAGGGTGACCATTGAAATGTGCAGGAAAATCACCCAGAGCTACAAACTGGTGTTTTTCTTTGACGATATCCAATGGATGGATCCTATGAGCTTCCAGCTGCTGAACCGGATCCTTCTTACCATAGGAACGGATAAGGTTCTGATGATCTGCACCTATGACCAGAACTGCGACCAGGAGATCATGGAGGCTCTGGAGAAGCTGATCCGTCAGGATCTTCTTAAGATCATCTCTCTGGAACCTTTTACAAGACAGGAGACCTGGGAATTACTCCACCGCTTTCTTCCCCAGTTGGACAAAGAAGAAAAGAAGCGGGAACAGATTTATGAGATGACAGAAGGAAACGCTTTCTTTTTAATGGAAATGATCAATTATATCAAAGAAAAGGGATTTACCCTTGAAATCTCTCCAAAAGCCCACAATGTGATCAAGGCGAGGCTGGGAGTACTTCCCGAGGTTGAAAACCGGGTGCTGGACTGCATGGCTGTCTTTCCAGAAAAAATTGCGATTGAAGAGCTGGAGCTTCTGCTCCCGGATATGGACAGGCTGACCCTTATCCGGATATTAGAGAAACTCCAGGAAAGGCGTTTGGTAAAGGAAAGCCTTATCGGGTGGAACATTTACTATGAATTTTTTCATCGGGTTTTCCGGGAGTATATCTATGAACGGCAGAGTCAGGGGCAGAAACGTCTGTACCATCAGATCCTGGCGGAGTATTATGAAAACCAGGGCAAGGGCAGGATGAATTTCCCGGGACTTCCTATGACGATTTACCACTATGAAAAGTGTCACAATCAGGCAAAGGTATATGAATATAAAATCGCTTATCTCAGCGAATATTATACCCTGGTCAATGAAAACTTCCCCATTCTCCATTGGGAAATGGAAGAAGATGCAGAAGAATCTATCCTGCTGGCGGGCGTGCCCCAGGTCATGGAACTGGCGGAAGAAGTCATCCGCCTTTCGGATACGTCGCCTAAGGTCAGGGAAATGAAGATGAAGATGTACTATGTCAAAGGGAGGTATAATATCGCCCAGGGAGAATATGAGGCCGGGCTGCCGGCGATAGAGCAGAGCATGGTTCTGGCAGAGGAATTGGAAAATAAAAAGATGCTGCTGAACTGCTATAAGCAAATGTGCTTCTATGGGATCCAGGTAGAGAAAGCAGATGTTGTAAAGGAATATCTGGACAAAGGCTCCGGACTTCTGATACAGGAGGACAAGGAAGACAGGGGAGTCTTTACAAGACTTCAGGGCTGGTATCATTTATATAAAAAAGAGTATGAAAAAGCAGAGGAAGATTTCCGCAGGGCGATCGAGATTTTCCAGACGGCGGAATCCGAAGACCGGCGCTTTCATATCAGTATTGCCGCCTGTTACGGATATCTTGGGGATCTGTATCGGGAGCAGGGAAAACTGGAACAGGCGTCCGGATATTATGAAAAGGCGTTGGAGACAGGAAAGGATAAAGCAATGCCTAACGGTCTGGGGCAGTTTTATTCAGGTCTGGGTCAGGTTTGTATCCTTCAGGGAGCGTACAGAGAAGGGGAGAATTATCTCCTCCAGGCAGTAGAGTGTCTGAAGCGCCATGGATATTATTGGGGGAGAGAAAAGGCAGAAGCATATCTGGCCAGGCTTTTGCTGAAAGAAGGCAGAACGGAGGAAGGGAGAAAATATTATGAGGAGAGCCGGAGGATTTCGGAGAAAATAAAAAATCCTTCCACAGAACTGCTCCTTAAGGAAATGGAAAAAAATTTTATATAAAAGGCGTAAGAGGGAAAGAGCCCATGAAACACCATACTCTGGTTAGTTGTTTCATGGGCTTTTTTTCATTCCGAATACTTTCTGACAATAAAACTTTAAAGAGATAATTTGGTAAAAATGCGCATAAGTAGCAGACTGCAAATGGAGAAAGAAAGTAAAAATGACAAAATGGATAAAAACTGCAAGAAATATATTATGCAAAATGACACCTATTGACGATTTTTAGACACTGGAACTGTATAATTTTCTATAATAATAAAAAGGAAAAGAGGGTGTGATATGAGTAACATAATTATTACGGGAAATGACCTGACATTGGATCAGATCGCAGCCATCTGTCGGGGACATGCCAAAATTGAATTGGCAGAAGAGGCAAAACGTCAAATTCTTGAATCCAGAAAAGTAGTGGATCAGCTGGTTGAGGACGAAAAGGTCGTGTACGGGATCACTACCGGATTCGGTAAATTCAGTGATGTGGTGATCTCCCAGGATCAGTGCAAGGCCCTCCAGAAGAATTTGATCATTACCCATGCGGTAGGCGCAGGAAATCCCTTCAGAGAAGATATTGCCAGAGGGATCATGCTTTTGAGGATCAATAACCTGGTGAAAGGATTTTCCGGTATCCGTCTGGAGACAGTACAGACCATGGTGGATATGCTGAATAAGGGCGTGACCGCTTTTATTCCGGAGAAAGGCTCTCTGGGCGCTTCCGGCGACCTGGCGCCCCTGTCTCATATGGTGCTGCCTATGCTGGGCTTGGGAATGGCTTATTATGAGGGCGAGCTTTTACCCGGTGCAGAAGCTATGAAACGGGCAGGGATCCCTACCATCGAATTATCTGCCAAAGAAGGACTTGCTCTGAACAATGGTACCCAGGCCATGACTTCAGCAGGATCTTTAGCTCTTTATGATGCGCTGAACCTTCTGAAGGTGGCGGATATTGCAGATGCTCTGTGCTTTGAGGCGCAAAACGGCGTGGTAGATGCTCTGGATCCCAGGGTTCATCAGGTACGTCCTCATTCCGGACAGCTGGCAACCGCCAGAAACCTGCTGAAACTTCTGGAAGGAAGCAAGAATACTACCCGTCAGGGCGAGATCCGGGTACAGGACGCTTATTCTTTAAGATGCTCACCCCAGATCCATGGGGCCAGCAAGGATGCGATCAACTATGTGCTGGATAAGGTAAATATCGAGATCAACTCTGTTACAGATAACCCCATCATCTTTAAAGAGGATCAGGCGGGTATCTCAGGCGGAAACTTCCATGGACAGCCTATGGCTTTAAGCTTTGATTTCCTTGGAATCGGCGTGGCAGAGCTTGCCAATGTATCCGAGAGAAGGATCGAACGTCTCGTAAATCCTGCCTACAGCGATCTTCCGGCATTCTTAACGCCACACGGCGGCGTATGCTCCGGCTTTATGATCGTACAGTATTCAGCGGCAGCTCTTGTATCAGAAAACAAGGTGCTGGCACATCCGGCTTCTGTTGACAGTATTCCGTCTTCCGCAGGACAGGAGGATCACGTATCCATGGGTACCATCGCTGCAAGAAAAGCAGGCGAGATCGCCGGAAATGTAAGAAGAGTACTGGCTATGGAATTAATGGTTGCCTGCCAGGGCATTGATATGAGGGGAAATAAAGGCCTTGGAAAGGGAACCCAGGCCGCCTATGACCTGGTGCGCAAAAAAGTTGCGACCCTGGATCAGGATAGAGAACTTTACGGCGACATCAACTACTGTGAAGAGATCATCAAAGACGGATCTCTGATCAAAGCAGTAGAGGAAGCTATCGGTCAGGAGATCGAGACAAGATAAAATAAAATAAAGAAGAGGGAGGTAATTTTATGTCAACTTTATTGAACCCTGTAATCGTGGCAGTATTACTTTTGTGCGTGCTTTGTCTGCTGAAAGTAAATGTATTGCTGTCCATGCTGATTTCCCTGTTTGTAGCGGGACTTATCGGAGGACTTCCGATCGTGGCAGACGAAGGGGTCAGCATCATGAACTCTATTACCGCCGGTTTTTCCAGCAATGCGGAAACAGCGCTGGCTTACGTGCTCCTGGGAACTCTGGCTTCCTGTATGGCCTATACGGGAATCACAGAAATCTTATCGAAAAAGATCGCTAACGTAGTAAAGGGAAATAAATGGATCCTGCTGGGGATCCTGCTGGTGATCGCCTGCGCATCCCAGAACATTGTCCCGATCCATATCGCCTACATACCGATCCTGGTTCCGCCTCTTTTAGCTATGATGAATAAGATGAAGCTGGACAGACGAGGCGTAGCCTGTACCATCGCTTTCGGACACAAGGCGCCCTACATTGCAATCCCCATGGGATTCGGTCTGATCTTTATGACCATTATCCGAGACAATATCAATGATAATGTGGATCCTTCCTGGGGCTGGAATATCACCATCGGACAGATCACATCGGTAAACTGGATCCTTGCAGTATCCATGATCATCGGTCTGGCCATCGCAGTGTTTATTTCCTACAGAAAACCGAGAGAGTACAAAGATATCCCGCTGGAAGGTGTACGGGAAATGGAAGATCTGCATCTGAAACGTGAACACTGGATCACACTGATCGCACTGGTTGTAGTTGTTGCCCTTCAGATCGCTTTCAGCTCTCTGCCGGTTGCAGCATTAGGCGGCCTGCTGGTAATGTTTATTTTCCGGGCAGTAAAACCTGAGGATGTTGACGAACAGTTTGCGGGCGGCGTAAAGCTGATGGGCTTCATCGCATTTGTTATGCTGGTAGCCGGCGGCTTTGCCACAGTTCTGCAGAATACAGGAGCAGTAGACGCTCTGGTAGAAAGTGCGATCTCCTTAATGGGAGGAAATAAAGTGATCGCCGCTACCATTATCACGCTGATCGGTCTGCTGGTTACCATGGGTATCGGAACTTCCTTTGGTACAGTTCCGGTTCTGGCAGTGCTTTATGTGCCCCTGTGCTATAAAATGGGATTCTCCCCGGCAGCAACCATCGTTCTGATGTCTGCAGCAGCAGCTCTTGGCGATGCCGGTTCACCTGCTTCCGATACAACTCTTGGACCAACATCCGGTCTGAATGCTGACGGACAGCACGATCATATCTGGGATACCTGTGTACCTACATTCCTTCACTTCAATATCCCGCTGATGATCGCAGCCATCATTGCAGCACAGATCCTGTAATTTCCGGATCCTTGCATAAGAAGATTTTTATAAGAGTTTTAATGGATAGTCTGTTCCCGAAGGGGGCAGACTATCTGCTATATGGGGATATAAGACATTCCTTCTATGTACGGTGAAAAAGAGAAAACAAATAAAACTATACAAAAATACTCTGGAAACTCCGGGCGAAATATGATAGACTGGATATAGCTTGAAAAAAAGCTGGAATACAGAGTTTTACAGGAGGTAGTAAAGAATGCAGAAATATGTATGTGAACCTTGCGGATATGTATATGATCCTGAAATCGGCGATCCGGACAGTGGAATCGCACCGGGAACGGCTTTTGAAGACCTGCCGGAAGACTGGGTATGCCCTGTCTGCGGCGTAGGCAAAGAGGA
>CALWSM010000110.1 GCA_944384185.1 uncultured Blautia sp.
CTGCTTTTCAGAATGCCCTTTTTCCCTGTATATATTCAGTTTCCTGTTTACATGGATCTGGAAATTTGGCCGAATGGCCGGATATCGAAATTGGTAATTGAAATGTGATTACATCATAGCATTGGAGGTTTGAAAAAACAATACCGGAATACTTTACAAAATCCGCAGGCCGGAAACCTGCGGATTTTAGTAAGTTTTTAAATATTTATTTTTTGATCAGCAGAGATTTTCCTGTCATTTCTGCCGGCTGTTCCATACCCATCATTTCAATAAGGGTAGGCGCTATATCGGCCAGACAGCCTCCCTCTCTCAGTGTATAAGAAGGATCTGCATTTACCAGGATAAAGGGTACAGGATTGGTTGTATGGGCAGTGAAAGGAGCTCCTGTCTCATAGTCTACCAGCTGCTCGGCATTTCCGTGGTCCGCACAGATGAACATCTGTCCGTCAACTTCTTTGATCGCCTCTACCGCTCTTCCAACGCACTCATCTACCGTCTCGATGGCTTTGATGGCTGCGGCCTCCACGCCTGTGTGCCCCACCATATCCGGATTTGCAAAGTTGATGATGATCACATCATATTTTCCGGAGCGGATGGCTTCTACCAGTTTGTCGCATACTTCGTAGGCGCTCATTTCCGGTTTCAGGTCGTAGGTGGCAACCTTTGGAGATTTTACCAGGATCCTGTCTTCTCCTTCATTCGGCTCTTCCACGCCACCGTTAAAGAAGAAAGTTACATGGGCGTATTTCTCTGTCTCAGCGATACGGGCCTGCTTCAGACCGTTGGCTGCAAGAAATTCTCCGAAAGTATTCCTGATGGATACTTTATGGAACGCCACCTCTGTATTGGGGATGGTAGGATCGTACTCTGTGAAGCATACATAGGTAAGATCCAGTCTCTTCTCTCTCGGGAATCCGTCAAATTCGTCTGCGCAGAAAGCTCTGGTGATCTCTCTGGCTCTGTCCGGACGGAAGTTAAAGAAGATCACAGAATCCTTATCCTGGATAGTTCCTACCGGCTTTCCGTCTTTTACGATCACTGTGGGTACTACAAATTCATCGGTTTTATCTTCTTCATAGGAAGCTTTTACAGCGCATACCGGGCACTCTGCCTGAACGCCTTCGCCTTTTGTCAGGGCTTTATAAGCCAGCTCCACCCGATCCCACCGGTTGTCTCTGTCCATAGCGTAGTAACGCCCCATAACAGAAGCGACCTGTCCTACGCCGATCTCTTTCATCTTGTCGTTGAGTTCCTGGATATAGCCTTTGCCTCCTGTCGTAGGGGTATCTCTTCCGTCCAGGAAGCAGTGCACGAACACCTTCTCCAGTCCTTCTCTCTTCGCCAGCTCAAGAAGTCCGTATACATGAGTATTATGGCTGTGAACGCCGCCGTCGGAAAGCAGGCCGAAAAGATGAAGGGCCGAATGGTTTTCCTTGGCATTATGAACAGCCTTTAAAAGGGCCTCGTTCTTAAAGAAATCTCCATCCTGGATCTCCTTTGTGATCCTGGTAAGCTCCTGGTATACAATACGGCCTGCACCCATATTCAGATGCCCCACCTCAGAATTTCCCATCTGGCCCTCCGGAAGTCCTACGGCCATTCCGCTGGCGTTTCCTTTCACAAAGGGGCACTGGGACATTAACTGGTCCATGATGGGCGTCTTTCCCTCGCACACGGCGTTAGCCTCGCAGTTATTGTTCAGCCCATATCCATCCAGGATCATTAATACGGTTGGTTTTTTACTCATGACGATTTCTCCTTTATCTCAAATTTCTATATTCCTAATATCCGATTCCTATTTTAACAGAATTGCAGGATTTTTCAATGGATTTATAAGACCTTAGAGAGAAATTCCCGCAGTCTCGGGTTTTTCGGACTGGCAAAAAATTCTTCTGGAGGAGCGTCCTCCTGGATATTACCGCCGTCAATGAAAAGGACTCTGCTGGCTACCTCCCTGGCAAATCCCATTTCATGGGTGACCACCACCATGGTCATACCGGTCTGAGCCAGCTCTTTCATGATCTCTAATACTTCTCCTACCATTTCCGGATCCAGAGCCGAAGTCGGCTCGTCAAAAAGCATCACGTCCGGATTCATAGCCAGCGCCCTGGCTATGGCGATCCTCTGCTTCTGCCCGCCGGAAAGGCTGCCCGGATAGGCCTGGGCTTTATCCGGCAGTCCTACCCGGTTCAAAAGCTCTTCCGCTTTCCGGGAGGCCTCTTCCGGGGTCATAAGCTTTAATGTCACCGGCGCCAGCATGATGTTTTCCTTCACTGTCTTGTGAGGAAACAGATTAAACTGCTGGAACACCATTCCGATCTTCTGCCTGTGGCGGTCAATATCCACTTTAGGGTCTGTAATATCTACATTTTCAAATAAAATTTTCCCTCCTGTAGGGACTTCCAGCAGATTCAGGGAACGGAGGAAGGTAGACTTTCCAGAGCCGGAAGGCCCGATGATCGCCACCACTTCTCCTTTATGTATTTCTGTTGAGATCCCATCCAGGACTTTATTATCTCCGAAATGCTTCTGAAGATCTTCTACTTTTATCAACACTTCACCATTAGTGGTCACTTCTGCGCAGCCTCCTTTCTACCTTGCCCATGAAATAGGTCAGCAGCATTACCAGTACCAGATAGAAAACAGCTGCCGAGATCAGGGGCACAAAGGCGCTGTAAGTACGGCTCTGTACCAGGGTAGCCGCTTTCGTGATGTCCACCGTACCGATATATCCGATGATAGCCGTTTCTTTTAAAAGCACGATCATCTCGTTGATCAGGGCGGGAAGTACATTTTTAAACGCCTGAGGCATAATGATCAGCTTCATGGTCTGTCCGGAACTTAATCCCAGACTGCGTCCTGCTTCCATCTGCCCTCTATCAATAGACATGATCCCGGAGCGGACGATCTCCGCCACATAGGCTCCGGAATTAATACCAAAGGCAATTCCTCCGATGATAATATTATTCAGGGGTATACTGGCAAAAACCACAGAATAAAAGATCAGGATCTGTATCATGGAAGGCGTTCCCCGGATCACCGTCAGATACACCACGCATACTGCGTTCAGCAGCTTCAGCCTGCCGGTCTGTTCATGGGTGGAGCGGATCAGCGCCACCAGAAATCCCAGGATCACACCGATGCACAGGGCCAGGACCGTAACCAGAAGAGTGGTCTTCAGGCCTCCCAGCCACCAGTCCGAAGCTCCGTTGTCTACAAAATAACGCTGAAACTCATGTTGGAGATTTTCCCACATTGATTCATTCCTCCTTGCACAGTCCCCATTACTTTCTTACAATAACTACCTGGGTTGCCTCTGCGTAAGTATCTGTAAAATCTACGCTTTCTTCTCTATCAGGGGTCACAGTCATGCCTGCTGCGCCAAAATCTGCTTTTCCGGTATCCACAGAAGTAAGGATCGCTTCAAAAGCCATATCCTCGATCTTCAGCTCATAGCCCAGCTTGTCACAGATAGCCTGAGCGATATCTGCATCGATCCCCACGATCTCTTCTCCCTCTTTATACTCCCAGGGCTCAAATTCTGCATTGGTAGCCATGGTCAGAACGCCGTTAGAACGGTCTACATCTGCCGGAGACTCATAAGGATGCTCTCCCACCTCGTCGCCGATATAATTATTCTGGATCTCCTCTAAGGTTCCTTCCTCTTTCAGCTCGGCAAGAGCGCCGTTAAAGGCGTCTCTCAGCTGGGTATTCCCTTTCTTCATGCAGATGGCGTATTCCTCTTTCTCGAAGATGCCGTCTACGATCTGCAGGTCGTCGTTGGCTTCCACAAATTTCTCTGCAGGCAGAGAATCGATAACTACACAGTCTACTTTTCCATTTTTCAGCGCTACGATAGCGTCGGCGCCTTTATTAAAACGGTTCATCTGGGAATCATCATTAACAGCTTCTGTAGCCTGAGAATCTCCGGTGGTACCGATCTGTACGCCAATCTTCAGGTCCGCCAGATCCTCGATGGAGCTGACCTCCACTGGCTCTGAAGAGGCCTGCCCTTCTCCTGAACAGCCTGCCGCTGTCAGTACTGCTGCGGATACTAATAATGCTGCGAAAATTTTTTTCTTCATCTTTCTACTCTCCTTTTTTATATTTATGCAACTATATTTCCAACATCTTTGAAAACATTAAAATAGCAGTGCATATTTATTCATTTTGAATGGATTATAACAGTTTTCTTCATAAATATCAATACACAACTACCGGCGTATTCACCTCTATGTTTTCATAAATAGTCCTGGCATTTTCCAAAGGCGTATTGATACAGCCATGAGATCCATTAGACAGATAAATATCTCCTCCAAAGCTGCTCCTGCTGGTAAGGTCATGGATGCCAACTCCTCCGTTAAAGGGCATCCAGTAGTTTACCGGCGTTTCATATTCAATGGAACCGTCCGGATTTCTCCCCACAAGGGTGGACGGGCTGGCCTTATCCTTTAAACGCCATACCCCTCCGGAGGGCGTCCCGTTTCCTTTATTGGGATTTCCTGTTACAACCGGAGTATCCACCAGAAGGGTTCCATTTTTATAAAACCACATTCTCTGCTCGCTGATGGAGATCTCCACATAGGTTCCATTGATCTCATCTCCTCCATGCTCCTGTCCCTCATAGAGCCATGTAGGTTCCACGGCTCCGCTCTGTCCTGCGTTCATCATATTCACAAGAGATTCTGTAGTTTTATCCTGCCAGAGCCTCCAGCCGTAATCTCCCTGGGTAAGATGGACGGTATTCCCATTGGAAGTAACAAAATCTCTGGATCTGCCGATGGTATTATATTTTTCCGACCAGGCGATAACCGTCTGTTTAACAGTTTCTGTATCAAAATAGTAATTGCCGTCTCCGCCCTTTTTCAGCCAGGATTTCAGCTGGTCTCTGGTTACTGTCTCTGTGCCTGTCCCAAAATCCAGGCTCACCTGGAGACTTGTAAATTTATTCAGCTGCTCTGCATCCTTCTTCAGGCTTTCGTCATCCTGTCGGATCGACGGTTTCACATAGCAGTCCGCCTCTTCCAGGGAGATTTCTGTCTGACGCTGGTCTACCGCAGCCTTAACGGCAGCCAGGGTTTTTTCCTTATCCAGAGTGGTTCCCTCCACCTCCGGAACGATCTGGTAAGAGGTACCATTATCTTCTACCTTTGCATCCTGTACAGGAGTCATATTGGCGTCCTGCATACAGGCCAGGGCGGAAACTGCCTGGTTCAGGCTTTCTTCATTGTAAGTGCTGTCTGCATTTACCGTATACTCCTTATCTCCGAAAATCTGTATCGGCCAGAGCCAGGAATTCTGCTTATCCTTCACCTGACGGGCTCCATTATCGTCCTGATAGGAGAGCTGTATGGACTTCCCCTCTATGCTCTCTGTCTGGTCTCCCCTCTCCCGGATAATCAAGGTATAAGTCTCCGCACTGTTTTTTAAAAGTTCTCTCACATAGGAAGTGCCTCTGCCCCCGCAGTCTTCTCCATTGATCATTGTTCCCGGATAGAACTTATCCTGGTAATAAAGTCCAACTCCCGCATACCCTGCAAGGATCACAGCCGCACCCAGGCCCAGGCCTATTCCCAGGGCCTTCTTCGATTTCTTTTTCTTGTTTTTTCTTAGGTTTTCCTTCTTCAGTTTTCCTTCTGCTTTTTTCAACGCCTTTAATTTCTCTTTTTTGTGATCTTTCATGTTTAAAATAAACTTCCTCGCTTATAATCTTGAGAATATCCCCTGGATCTCAGGGGATACTTTTTTCACAGGCTCATTCTACTCCAAAAAATCCAAAAATAAAAGGCTTTTCTTCCTTTCTGTTGAATTTCACTAATTTTTCTACTATTATAAGGAAGGATATGAACATTTTTAAGGGAGAACATTTCTATGAAACAGGAGAACTCTTTATTTGATTTGACCGACTGCCGGCTTTGTCCCAGAAACTGCGGGGTAAACCGAATGGAGCGGCCCGGATTCTGCGGAGAAAAAGCCGGGATCCGCTGCGCCCGGGCAGCCCTGCACCACTGGGAGGAACCCTGCATCAGCGGCACCAGGGGAAGCGGCGCTGTATTCTTTTCCGGCTGCTCCCTGAAATGTTGCTTCTGCCAGAACTATAAGATCAGCCAGGAAGGACTGGGAAAAGAAATTTCCCCGGCAAAGCTGGCGGAGATTTTTCTGGAGCTTCAGGAACAGGGAGCCCATAACATTAATCTGGTAACCGGGACACATTTTCTTCCGGGTATCCTCGCCGCTCTGGACCTTGCCCGGCCAAAACTTTCCATCCCTGTGGTCTATAACTGCGGGGGCTATGAAAAGCCGGAGGTCATCGGGCTTTTAGATGGTTACATAGATATCTTTCTTCCGGATCTGAAATATTTTGGCCAGGATCTGTCTCTACGGTATTCCGGCGCCAGAGATTATTTTGACCAGGCTTCCCGGTCCATCGCCGCCATGATCGCACAGACCGGCAATCCTGTCCTCGATGAAAACGGGATCCTGCAAAAGGGAGTGCTCATCCGGCATATGGTCCTCCCTGGTTCCAGGAAGGATTCTTCCGCCCTTCTCAAATGGATGGCCCGGAATCTCCCTAAAGACAGTTTTCTCCTCAGCCTTCTCAGCCAGTATACCCCTTTCTATAAAAGCAGCCGGTATCCCCAGATCAACCGGCGGCTTACCACCTACGAATATGATAAGGTTCTGGAGGAAGCGGTAGACCTTGGGCTTACCCGGGGCTTTATGCAGGAGAAAAGCAGTGCAAAAGAAGAATATACCCCGCCCTTTGATCTGGAAGGGCTATAAAAAGAACAGCCTCCAAAGTATTGGGGAATCCTTGTCTGAAATTCCTCATAGCTTTGGAGGCTGTCTTTTCAATCACTTTTATTTATTGTAGTTTACAATGGAACCAAAATCTGGTTTCAGGGCAGCTCCCCCTACCAGTCCGCCGTCAATATCCGGCTGAACAAACAGATCAGGAGCTGTCTTGGCGTTTACAGATCCGCCGTACTGGATACGGATGGCGTCTGCAGTAGCCTGATCGTATACTTCTGCGATGCACTCGCGGATCGCTTTGCATACTTCCTGAGCCTGCTCAGTGGTAGCTGTCTTTCCTGTACCGATGGCCCAGATCGGCTCGTAAGCGATAACTGCTTCTTTTGCCTGATCTGCTGTGATCCCCTGGAATCCAACCTTAACCTGCTGACGGATAAAGTCCATGGTCACGCCCTGCTCTCTCTGCTCCAGTGTCTCGCCGCAGCACATGATAGGCGTCAGGCCATGTTCAAAGGCTTTGTGCATTTTCTTGTTGATATCTTCGTTTGTCTCTCCGAAATATTCTCTTCTCTCAGAATGACCCAGGATCACATATTTTACTCCTGCGTCCACCAGCATGTTCGGAGAAATCTCTCCTGTGTAAGCGCCTTTTTCTTCAAAATACATATTCTCAGCGCCAACCTGGATATTGGAGCCCTTTACTGCTTCTGCTACGGGAACAATATCAATAGCAGGTACGCAGAAAACAACATCTACATCATCATTTGCAACCAGTGGTTTTAAAGTATTTACTAATTCTACTGCCTCACTGGGAGTCATATTCATCTTCCAGTTTCCGGCAATGATTTTTTTCCTTGCCATGGGGATTACCTTCTTTCCTGTTTTTTATAACTTGCAGGTGCAGACGGGTATGTGCACCTTACTAAGTGCGCACTAAGCTCTGTCTGCGCCTGCGGCTTGCCAATCGTAGG
>CALWSM010000111.1 GCA_944384185.1 uncultured Blautia sp.
AAATTAAAGGAGGAGCAACACATGTCAGAGGAAAACAAGAAACCGGAAACCATGGAAGATTATATGAATGAGATCAACGCATCCTTTTCTAATTTCCGGGATGACGATATGCTGATCTGGGACAGGCTTGCCCAGATGAAAGAGGATAAGGAAGCTTTTGAAGTTACTGTGGAAGGGATCGTAAAAGGCGGTGCGATCGCCTATGTAGAGGGGATTCGCGCTTTTATCCCGGTATCCCAGCTCGCCCTTCAGTATGTGGAAAATCCCGAGGATTATTTAAAGAAGACCCTTACCGTCAGAGTGATGGAAGCGGATGAGCAGGAGAATCGTCTGGTCCTCTCTGCCAGAGAGGTTCTGAGAGAAAAAGCTCAGGAAGAAAAACTGGAAAAGATCCGGAGTATTAAAGTCGGAAGCATTGTGGAAGGAACGGTAGAGTCTCTTCAGACCTATGGGGCTTTTATCGATCTGGGAGAGCACATTTCCGGTCTGGTACATGTTTCCCAGATTTCCGAAAAAAGGATCAAGTCCCCCAAAGCCGTACTCTCTGTAGGAGATCACGTAAAAGCGAAAGTTATTAAAAATGAGGACGGAAAGATCAGCCTGAGTATTAAGGCTCTGGCTGAACCTCAGGAAGAAAAGAATGAAGAGCCAGATTTCGAGATCCCAAAAAGTGAAGCGATCTCCACATCCTTAGGTTCTCTTCTGAAAAACTTAAAGATCAACGGTTAGCAGGAGAACACAGGAAAAAAATACTAATCTGGATTTTTATCGAAGGTCTCAGCGGAATGGCCTATGGGCTTTTCGCTGCTTTGATCATGGGTGGGATCATGATCTGGCAGGCCGGGGTTGATCAGGAACGGACATATGAAGCTGTTAAACTTTTGACTAATTGCCGCTTTTTTGCTATACTGTAAAAAAGCGGCAATTTTTGTGCTTTTTTTAGGAAGTACAAAAATAAATTTTTTCAGCAAGGAGGTGAAGAATCGTTGGATAACTCCCTAAATTTGAACTTTTACGAGGATGTAGACAGCTGGGAAACACTCATGTTCCTTTATAACGCCGCATTAAAGGAAATCAACACCAAGATCGAGATCCTCAATGACGAGTTTCAGCATGTGCATCACTACACGCCTATAGAACATATAAAATCCAGGATCAAAACCCCGGAAAGCATTGTCAAGAAGTTAAAGAAAAACGGCTATGAAGTCAATGTCAAAAACATGGTAAAGCATGTCCGGGACATTGCGGGAGTCCGGATCATCTGTTCCTTTACTTCTGATATTTATCTGATCGCAGATATGCTTACCAAGCAGGGAGATCTGAAGATCATTTCCCTGAAGGATTATATCAAGCACCCAAAGGACAGCGGTTACCAGAGTTATCATATGCTGGTATCTGTTCCCATCTATCTGTCCGGAGGATTTGTAGATACCAAGGTAGAAATCCAGATACGGACTGTGGCTCAGGATTTCTGGGCAAGCCTGGAACATAAGATCTATTATAAATTTGAGGGTAATGCGCCGGATTACATCAGCCGGGAACTCCAGGAATGCTCCAAGATCGTGGAGAAGCTGGATGAGCGGATGCTCTCTTTAAATAAGACGATTCAGGAATTCAGCACGAAAGCGTCTAAAGAAATGATTCCGTCAGACGCATAAAAAGGGACCGGAGCATACGACAGCTCCGGTCCTCTTGCTTTATCCTATCAGCACCTGCTTTTCCTATTTCAGTTTAAACTCTTTCCCATTTCCGGTTCTGGAATCTCCTCCTGCCCAGACGACAAAGTCTCCCGGCTCTGCCTCATACTCCATGGACCGGTTATAAAACTTCAGATCTTCTGAAGACAAGGTAAATGACACTTCCTGTTCTTCTCCCGGCTCCAAAGTTACTTTAGAAAAACCTTTCAGTTCACGGACAGGTCTGGCTACGCTGCCGAATTTATCTGTCACATAAAGCTGTACCGTTTCTGTACCTGCGCAGCTTCCTGTATTTTTCACAGTCACCGAAATCTTCAGCGGCTCTCCCATAGAGATCTCTTCTTTATCCAGCTTTACTTCCGAATAAATAAATTCTGTATAGCTCAGTCCATATCCGAAAGGATATAAGGGCTGGTTGGGTATATCGCTGTATCTGGAAAGGAAACGGTTTTCCGGCCACTCTCCGTCCTCCACATGGCGTCCTGTGGAAAATTCTCCATAGAACACAGGCACCTGTCCCACACTCCAGGGCATGGACATCGCCAGTCTTCCCTGAGGGTTCACATCTCCGTAGAGAATATCCGCCACAGCCCTTCCCCCTTCTGTTCCCGGCATCCAGGCATAAAGGATT
The DNA here is from genome assembly GCA_944384185.1 of uncultured Blautia sp. GTDB lineage: Bacteria > Bacillota > Clostridia > Lachnospirales > Lachnospiraceae > Blautia. The sequence goes on from CALWSM010000111.1 coordinate 2,329, forward strand.
GCCTTTGTCTTCTCCCTGACTTCCCGAAGATCCAGGGGTCTTCCTGCAAAGATCACTGCCGCCGTATTCTTATTTGCTTCTGTCACTGCCTTCAGCAGCTTTTTCTGTATCCGGGGAATGGTAATATCGCCTCTGCTGGCTCCTTCTCCTGTCTGGAGCGACGCTTCTCCCAGAAGGAGAACCACCTTGTCGCAGCCGGCAGCTGTTTCTGCCGCCTTCCTGATCAGAGCTTCTGTCTCTTCCCGAGTGTCCTCATTGGTCATATTGTAGCGGAAGCCATAGAGGGGCTGACCGGGTTCCAGGACGCCGCAGCCTTTTTCAAAGATTGCAGAAGCGCCTTTTTCTTCAATTCCCTGACGGCAGGTTACCGCCTGCTCTACATCTCCAAAGAATGACCATGCTCCCAGAATGTGTTTGTCCTCTGTATAGGGACCGATAAAGGCTACCTTTTCCTCTTTTTTAAGAGGAAGAAATCCTTCCCGGTTCTCCAGGAGCACCATACTGTCTGCTGCCGCTTTTCTGGCTTTTTCTCTGTTTTCCTCTGTAAAGATCTTCTGCGAACCTTCTTCGTCCAGTCCCCGGTAGGGATTTTCGAAAAGTCCCAATTTATTTTTCAGTTTCAGGATCCGGAGCACAGCCTGGTCAATAAGTTTTTCCTGAACTTTTCCTTCTTTCACCAGTTCTTCTAATCCGTTGATATAACAGCCTCCCATCATATCCAGATCCACGCCCGCTTCCAGAGCCTGTCTGGCGGCTTCCTTCTTGTCTTCCGCCACTCCGTGGGTGATCAGTTCACCGACAGCGTTATAGTCTGAAACCAATACCCCCTCAAATCCCATTTCTTCTCTGAGGACCTTCCGCATCAGCCACGGATTCCCTGTAGCCGGAATCCTGTCCAGTGTGTTAAAGGAAGTCATCATCATGGCAGATCCTGCCTCTATGGCTGCCTGATATGCCGGAAGATAGTCTTCCCGCAAAGTCCTCTCCGACAATTCTACATTGTTGTATTCTCTTCCTGCCGTGGGAGCTCCGTAAGCGGCAAAATGCTTTGTGCAGGCTCCCAGATGCTCTTCATAATGTTCTCCCTGGCCCTGGATCCCCTGAACCATAGCTTCTGCCATTCGGCAATTCAGATAGGGATCTTCTCCCGTAGACTCCATAACCCGACCCCATCTGGCATCCCTTACCAGATCCACCATAGGCGCAAAGGTTACGTGGAGTCCGTCTGCCGCAGACTCTCTGGCCATTACGTCTCCTGCTGTCTGTGCAGTTTCCGGGGAAAAGGTGCAGCCCAGAGCAAGGGGGATCGGGAAAATAGTTTTATATCCATTGATGATATCCGCCATAAAAACTACCGGAATGTGGTGGGGCTGTTTTTCCATGCACCTTTTCTGCAGTCTCCGGATTTCCTCAGCTCCGACAGCTCCCAGGATACTTCCTGCCAGCGTCAGCTCTTCTCCGGCAATCCCCTGTTCCACAGCGCTTCCTGTCACCGGGCCTTCCTCTTTAAAACAGCTTACATCCAACTGCATCATCTGCCCGATTTTTTCTTTTAAGGACATATCCTTTAAAAGTTCCAGTAATTTTTCTTCTGTCATTGCGTACCTCCCTTGATTCTCATTCATTTATTATTTACGCACAACGCCTACGCTTTCTCCCGGCTCTACCATGCCATCCACAATAACCGTCTCCCCGTCTGTCTCTATACCGGGAAATTCAATTCGGTTGATCAGCTTATTTCCAGCCTGGATCCCTATAGAAACCGTATCCTGGCGGATCGTGGTAAGTCTTGGTCTTACAATCCCTGCAATACGGATCCCGTCATAACCGGCAAGAGAGATGTCTTCCGGAACCCTGACTTTCATCTCCTGCATCACGCCCAGCCCGCTGGCCGCCGTCAGATCATCGGGATAAAGGATACAGGTGGGGCGGTCCGGCAGAGCCAGCACCGCCTTAGTCAAAGCATTGGCTCTCTCCACATCTCTGTAAGGGCAGGTATACACATACTCTTTTGGAACCGGAAGATGATGCTCATGCATAAAATCCAGATACGCAGATAACCGCCCTCTTGTCACTTCACTGTTTTTTCCATGGATATATGCGATTTTCCGATGCCCTCTGTCAAAAACAAACTGCAACAGCCTGCGCATATCTCCATATTGATTCGACGCAATATTTACATGCTTCTTTAACGTATGGTCAATAACTACTACAGGTATATTAGACGAAAGCAGTTCTTCCAGCTCCTGCTGATGATAGTCCGCACAGACTACAAGCACCCCGTCGTACTTCATATATTGGCATTGTTTCCTATAGGAAAACCGGCCGGGGGAATTGCTGGTATTTAAGAATGTGATCACATATCCTCTCTCTTCCACCGTATCCTTAAAACTGTTCAGTATCTTGGCGAAATGCTCATGGGTCAGACCCTGCCCCGCCTCTTCTGCAAGGATCACGCCAATATTCCTGGTATACTGATTTTTCAGAGCAGAGGCCATATAATTGGGGACATAATTCATCTCCCTGGCAACCCTGCGGATTTCTTCTTTTTTTGCGCTGCTTACATCAGCCCTGTCGTTCATTGCCTTACTGACTGTGGAAACAGAGACATTACAAGCTTTGGCAATATCTTTCAGTGATACGCTCTCTCCCATATATCTGTCTCCACCTCCTGATTCACTGACAACTTCTCCGCTTTTTCTAAATCGTTTTCTCGCATCCGATTTTAAATATCCTCCTTAATTTTCGCAATGATATTTCGTAGATTTAATTTTTTTTATACAGTTAAACAATAATATAACATTTTTATTAAGGATATGGCACTGTTTTCTGGTGTTTTTTTCAGAAATCCCCTGTTTATTTTTTGCTTTCAACGAAAATATTTCGTAATCTTATTTTTGTACTCTGCTATATTTTATTCATTTTTCTCTCTTTTACCTTGTATTTCCCTGTTCTTTTTGTTATAATCGTCTTGCAGTTTCATGACTGACAGATTTTATACATAGTGACTGATTACTTTTCCCCTATGATTTCTAAATCGTTTTCGGAATTTATATGATGAGATAATCAGGAGGATTTTCACTATGAAATATGGAGTTTTTGACGACGATTCTATGGAATATGTCATTGAGCGCCCGGATACGCCCCTGCCGTGGATCAATTATCTGGGAACCAATGGCTTTTTCCGTCTGATCTCAAATACCTGCGGCGGCTACTGCTTCTATAAAGATGCGAAGCTTCTCCGCATGACCCGCTATCGGTACAATAATGTTCCCTATGACAACAACGGACACTATTTCTATATTAAGGAGGGAAATTCCATATGGAACCCCGGCTGGCAGCCTGTAAAAGCCCCTCTGGACTTCTATGAGTGCCGCCACGGCCTGGGCTACAGCCGTTTCACCGGAGAAAAGGACGGCCTGCAGGCTCAGGTTCTGTGTTTTGTTCCCAAGGAAGATCCCTGCCAGATCCAGAAAGTTACCCTGACCAACCGTTCTTCCAGGAAGAAAGATTTCCAGCTTTTCTCCTATGTGGAATGGTGTCTCTGGAATGCAGATGATGACTCCAGGAATTTCCAGAGGAACCTGAGCACCGGAGAGGTGGAGATCGAAGGCTCCGCCATTTATCAAAAAACCGAATACCGGGAACGCCGGAACCACTACGCATTCTACAGCGTAAACGCCCCTGCGGCGCATTTCGACACCAGCCGGGATGCATTCTTAGGGGCCTACCGGGGACCGGACGCTCCTCAGGCTGTGCTGGCTGGAGAGCTGACAGATTCTGTAGCCAGCGGCTGGTATCCTATCGCCGCCCACCAGCTGGACCTCAGCCTGGAACCGGGGGAAAGCAAAACTTATATCTTCGTCCTGGGATACGCAGAAAATCCCCGGGAGGAAAAATGGGAAGCTCCCAATGTGATCAATAAAGCCAAAGCCAGGAAGCTCCTGGCAAAATACGCCGACGAAAAGGCTGTGGACCAGGCTTTTGAAGAACTGTGCCATTACTGGAAAGAGCTGCTGTCCGGCTTCCAGGTAAGCTCTTCCAACGATAAGGTGAACCGTATGGTGAATATCTGGAACCAGTATCAGTGTATGGTAACCTTCAATATGTCCCGTTCCGCCTCCTACTATGAGTCCGGTATCGGCAGAGGCATGGGCTTTCGGGATTCCTGCCAGGATCTCCTGGGCTTCCTCCATCTGATCCCGGAACGGGCAAGAGAGCGTATCCTGGATATTGCCTCCACACAGTTCCCTGACGGCAGCGCTTATCACCAGTACCAGCCTCTGACCAAAAAGGGAAATTCCGATATCGGAAGCGGCTTTAACGACGATCCCCTGTGGCTCATCGCTGCAGTAAACGCCTATATCCGGGAGACCGGAGATGTGTCGATCCTGGAAGAGCAGGTTCCTTTTGACAATGATATGTCCACAGCCGTTCCCCTTATGGAACACCTGAAACGTTCCTTTGACTTTATCGCCACCCATAAGGGTCCCCACGGCCTTCCTCTCATCGGCAGGGCGGACTGGAACGACTGCCTGAACCTGAACTGCTATTCCGAACACCCGGGAGAGTCCTTCCAGACCTTTGGCCCCAGCGAAGGCCCGGTGGCAGAGTCTGTATTTATCGCCGGCATGTTTGTAAAATACGGAAGGGAATATGCAGATTTATGTAAACTTATTAACATGGATAAAGAAGCCGGTCACGCTCTTGAAGAAGTAGAGAAAGTCTACCAGGCAATCTTGAAAGACGGCTGGGACGGAAAATGGTTCCTCCGGGCCTATGACGCCAATTCTGACAAGGTAGGTTCTCATGAATGTGAAGAAGGAAAAATCTATATCGAACCTCAGGGCTTCCTTCCCCTCTCAGGAGTAGGCGTGGAAGAAGGTCTGGCAGCCCGGGCTCTGGACTCTGTAAAGGAAATCCTGGACACAAAATACGGCATTACCATCCTGCAGCCTCCATACACCCGTTACTATCTGAACCTGGGAGAAATTTCCTCCTATCCGCCGGGATATAAAGAAAACGCCGGTATTTTCTGCCATAACAATCCCTGGATATCGATCTCGGAAGCAGTCCTGGGCAGAGGAGAAAGAGCCTTTGAAGTCTACCGGAAGATCTGCCCCGCCTTTTTAGAGGACATCAGTGAGATCCACCGGACGGAGCCCTATGTATATTCCCAGATGGTAGCCGGAAAAGATGCGCCTAATTTCGGGGAGGCCAAGAACAGCTGGCTTACCGGGACCGCCGCCTGGACCTTTGTCAATATTTCCCAGTATATCCTGGGGATCCAGCCCACTCTTTCGGGACTGAAGGTAGATCCCTG
>CALWSM010000112.1 GCA_944384185.1 uncultured Blautia sp.
GGGCTTCTTCTGTCCATACACTGTATGATCATCTCGCAGAGCCTCTTAGAAGCTCCCATGATGTTGGTAGGATTTACCGCCTTGTCTGTGGAAATCTGTACGAATTTTTTCACTCCGAATTCCACGGACATCTTGGCGATCTTATATGTACCGATCACATTATTCTTAATTGCCTCATTGGGACTTTCTTCCATAAGCGGCACATGTTTATGGGCAGCCGCATGATATACCAGCTCCGGATGGTAGGTCTTAAAGATCCACTCCATCCGGTTGGTGTTCCGGACGGAAGCGATCAGGACCTTCATGTTCAGCTCCGGATGCTTGATGACCAGATCCTGCTGGATATCGTAGGCGTTGTTTTCATAAATATCTACGATGATCAGCTGTTTGGGTTCGTAGTTGGCGATCTGACGGCATAGCTCGCTTCCTATGGAGCCGCCTCCGCCAGTGACCATTACGACTTTTCCTTTCACATATCCGGCGATACTGTCCATATCCACTTTCACCGGCTCCCGTTCGAGAAGGTCTTCTATGGCTACTTCTCTTAACCGGCTGAGGCTTACCTGTCCGTTTACCATCTGATAGATTCCCGGAAGGATCCTCAGTTTACAGCCTGTCTTCTGGCAGATATTTAAAACCTCGTGTCTGCTCTGGGGATCAGTGGAAGGCATGGCAATGATGATATGGGTAATGCCGTATTTTTCCACAGCCCAGGGGATCTTTTCCCGTCCGCCGGCAACCGGCACCCCGTGTATTTTCTTCCCCTGTTTTTCTATATCGTCGTCGATCATACAGCCAACCCGTCCATTCAGGTACTGACTGTTTAAGATTTCTTTTAATATGATATTTCCAGCCTCTCCGGCGCCGACGATCATCGCCCGTTCTTTCGCATCTCCTCTGGGAAGGAAATGGCTGTAGAGAAGTCCGGCGACCCTGGCGGCGCATCTTTCTGCGGAGAAAAACAGGACGTTCAATATAAAGCTGAAGACAAAGTAGGCCATGGGCATTGTAAAGCCGACAAGCTTCATCCCTATGATCTGTACGGCTGATGTCAGGATCATGGCGCATTCCAGCATCACCATTTCATAAATGCCTGCATATCTCCAAAGGCTTGTGTAAAGCCCAAATGCCGCAAACAGGATCAGCGTTATGATCGTGTAAAAGGGTGCGTATGCCAGAGCCTTATCCAGAAATTCTTCCGGAATACTGTTCCAGTGAAAATCAAACCGCATCCACAGCGCCAGGATACTGACTAAGTTCAAAATAATGACGTCGCAGATTCCTAAGCCTATCACCTTAAACTGTTTTGAATATTTTACATAAAGTTTTTTTGAAGGTTTTTCCATATGTCTCCCGCCTGTCTCCCCTGCTTTTTACTCGGATTTTACATCCCCTGAATCTTATCAGGAGACAGTGTCTTAAATAAAACCCTGCCTCCGTTAACTCTTTGCTGCATTATTTTGTTATATACCCCAGCTCTTCCAGTTTCTGGAAAACCGCCTGGGCGATCTCCCTCTGTCCCTGCTGGGAGGCCACCGGCACAGTTGTCACTTCTGCTGCGCTGATGTAATGTTCTCCCCATTTTTCTTTCATTACGCTGTCATAAGTGGCCTGGTCTACGCTTCCATCCATGGGAGCAAGGCCTACGATAACAAAATTTTCTTTATTTTCTCCGAAGGTGTCCAGGATCTTCTGTTCCTGTTCCGCCAGTTCCTCAGGGTCATAGTTCCAGCCCCCGTAGTACCCCATAAAGAGTACCGGTATGTAGTCTGCGTCCCCTCTCTCTGTCTGTTCCACAGTGAGATCCCGGATCCCGGTTTCTGTGATCGGGATCTCCGCCCCAGCAGCCGCCTCAGTATGTTCTGCAATATACTGGTCCAGATCTGTCTGGGACACTCCCGCCATTTTCATCAGAGACAGGGTGCTGGCTCCCGCCAGGGTCTTATCTGCCACCTGGAGCTGATATCCGCTGTCTGTGAGAAGCTGCTGGAGAATATTTTTATAAGAGTACTGGGCCTCCTCCTGGGAAAAGAATTCATCTCCCCAGCAGGAAATCCCTGCGGCCTCTGTCTGAGGATCCTGTTCCGCCGGGCTCTGTGCCGTTTCTTCGTCTGCGTCTCCGGCGTTCTCTCCGGCGTTTTGACCGGGGTCTGTGTTTTCTTCCTTTTCCCGGACGACTTCTTCCCCCCGCAGGCCGGCGTCTGTCCCTTCTTCCTTGGCGGCGGATGCGGCCAGGGCTTTCAGCCGGTCTGTTTCAATGGTCTGGTTTCTGTGATTGACTACCAGGAAAAAGCCCAGCAGCAGAAGCAGTCCTATGCATATCACCGCCAATAAAAAGTTTACGATTCTCGGATGTCTGTTCATCTTTTTCTCCTGCTTTCTCTCTTCTTTTTCCTAATCATTTCCCGTATCCGTAGTAGGAAGAATAGTATTTGTCTTTCCTGATCTGTACTTTGTTCAATACTGCGCCGAGAACGCTGCAGCCGCTTTTTTTCAGCTGTTCCTGAGCTTTCTGGGCGTCTCTGTATTTCACTCTGCCGCTTTCTATGACTAATACCGCACCGTCGCATTTTCTGGCTACGATGGCGGCGTCTGTAATGCTTAAGACCGGCGGAGTGTCGATGAGTATGTAGTCGTAGGCCTGTCTGGCTGCGGCAAGCAGCTCGTCAAAAGCCTTCTCCTCCAGCAGTTCAGATGGGTTGGGCGCCATGGGGCCGGCGAAGATCATGTCCATGTTTTCAAAATTTGTGCTGTAATAGATCGCCGCCTGCTCTGCCTGGCCGCTTAAATACTGGGACAGGCCTTTTACCGTCTGCCGCACCCGGTATTTGCGGATATAGCTGGATTTCCGCATGTCTGCATCAATAAGGAGGACTTTTTTCCCCGCTTTTCCAATCTCTTTTGCCAGCTGGATCAGCGTATCGCTTTTCCCTTCGTTGGGAAAGCAGCTGGTAAACATTATGGTCTTTATATCTCTTCCGGTAAACTGGATATTGGTACGCAGGGTTTTGATCGCCTCTTCATAGAAATAATCCAGTCTTCTGGGGTCTGTCATGACTACTCTCTGTTCCATTTATTTTTTCTTTCCTTTCCTGGATGTTTTCGTTTTTTTCTTTCCGGTTTTTTTCCCGCTGATGTAGTCTTTTCGGTCCGGTACGCTGCTTAATGTGTAAAGCCCCAGGTATTTTGTAACGTCGTCCTCTGTCTTAATGGTGTCGTCCAGCACTGTCCGCAGTACGATAAGCCCTGCGCTGACTATCAGTCCCGCCATAAATCCCAGAAGTACGTTTTTGCTCATGCTTGGGCTGGTCCGCTGTGTGGGGATCTCTCCCTCTTCTATGATCTTGGGCGGATCCACCTCCATCTGCTCTCCTATGTACTGGGAAGAAACCTCTGACAGAGTGTCTACGATCTTTTTCGCCATTTCCGGATCTGGATTTTTCACGGTAAGCTCCAGGATCCTGGTCTCCTCCGGATTGGTCACCGTAATATTTTTTTCTAACTGCTTATAGTTCATATCCAGGTCCAGGGTATCGGTCACTTCCTGGAGTACAGGACGGCTGGTGATCAGTACCGCATAGTCGTTGGTAAGCTGGGCGCCCACCTGGAGATCCGCCGTGGATACGTTAGCTTCCTCCTTGCTCAGCACCAGCATGGCCGCCGAGGATGTGTACATGGGCGTCACCAGTATCAGGGTATAGGCGCAGGCCAGGCAGGCGCACAGCAGCGCCGCCGCCAGGATCATAAGGGCTCTTTTTTTCAGCGCCCTGAAGATTTCCCACAGATCGATTTCCATTTCTTCGTTTTGCATGTTTTCCATTGGTCTTTTCCTTTTCTATAGTTTTTCGTTTTTCAGGATCTTTCCTGGGTTTCTGTATATGATATCCTGGATGTAGTCATTATCCAGATGCTTTTCCATCCATACCAGGGCTTTCAGGGTCTCCGGCTGCCTTGTCCCGGTATTGTGCATATCCGTTCCCAGGAAGTCGATGAGCCCTTCTTTCAATACGGCCCTGCACCATCTGGTGGTTTCGGAATACCATTTTCCCCCTATGGGACGGTAATTCATCTGCATACAGGCGCCGAATTCTGCAAGCTCTTCGATCCGGTCTCCTTCTCTTAAGGCCTGGTATCGCTCAACGTGAGCCAGTATCGGCGTGTACTGGGCGTGGGTCAGTTCCCGTACCGCCCGTTCTATGGCAGAGTAAGGGGCCCCCGGAAGGAATTCTGTCAGCACATACTGGCTTCCGGCCATTGTCAGGATTTCTTTTTTCTCCAGTTTTTCCGGCACATCTTCCGAATAAAAGATCTCCTGTCCCGGATATATCCGGAATCCCGGCTCGATCACTGCCTGGGCCTTTTTTTCCAGGCTCCTGCATAATTCCTCGATCTGCCGGGGCCCAGCCTGTCTGTAAGAATGGGAATGGTGAGGCGTGGCGATCAGCCCCCGGATCCCCTGTTTTTTTGCCAGCTTCAGCATCTGGATACTTTCCTGTTCAGACTTTGGACCGTCATCCAGACCGGGAAGTATATGGCAATGCATATCCATGACTCTCATTCTTCTGCCTTTCTTCAGAAAAAGCCGACTTCTGTCGGCTTTTTCTGTCCATGCTTCTGGTCGTATCTCGCCTTATGATAATTTCTGGTATTTTCTTACCTGTACTGTAGTAAATTATTTAAAGACTCTACTCCAAAATATAGCACATATCCCTTTTTTCTTCAATCTGTTCTTTGGATTTTATAGGGATTTAACTCAATTTTTGTAATAAAAAGCCAGAAATCCCCTTATAACTATGGAAAATCCGTTTTTATGTTGACGTTTTTATCCATTTTCTGCGCATATTTATAAAAATCACCCCGGAAAATTCTTAAAATTTCTTTTTTTACCTGCAAAGTATTGGTTTATAATAACGAAAAGGCCTTTAAGGTACTCTCTTTCCCTTAAAGGCCTTTTCCTGTTTTGTGAGCTCTGCTTATTATTTTCCGGAGTTTCTGCATACCGGGTATGCCCTGTTTCTTTTACTCCTCTCGCAATGGCTTTTGTTGCGCTGCCTTCACCATACACTCCTTCCGATAAAAGGCCACCCCATACTTCAAAATATCCTGATACCCTTCCCGGCGCAGTCCTTCCTCATACTTCTGCTCCTCGATCTGGCGAAGTGCTTCTTCACACTTTTTCTCCAGTTCCTGATAGCTTTTCGCCACCTTGATCTCCAGGACCACCGCTTTCCCCCGGACGCTGGGATACCGCACCAGAATGTCCGGGCGGCCGTTTCCCGATTCCCGGTTAGACTCTACAATGTAGTTTCCTATAGGCCGCAGCAGCCCTGCCAGGAATCCATGATAATAGCTCTCCTGATAGTCATAAAAGCTGATGGTCTCCATGAGATTTTCCGAGAGGATCTCCCCCATCTTCCCGGCGTCTCCGTTTAACAGGCTTTCATACAGGGGTGTCAGTTCCCTCTTCTCTGTCTTCTTGTCAATTTTCTCCTCAAACCATCGGAGCACAGCGTTCTTATACACATACCGCACCTCGCTGTTTGGAATGGCCATCTCCATGTAGATGGTCTCTCCCTCCTGCCGCTGGGAGATTTTCTTTAAATATCCGGTAAAGAAGAGGAAATTCCACAGATTATCCTGGGTGGAGTTCATATCGTCATAGGTGATATCCTCGTGGATGGGTTTCTCGATGGTTCCCCCTTCGATCAGGCCCTCGATCTCCTGTTTTACAGAAATGTCTGCGTGTTCGATGAGATTCCGGACTATGCTGTTGGAGCTGGTATTAGACCAGTATGGCTTGGCAAAGGCCTGTTTATTCTTATAGCAGGAATATACATAATTGATCACACTCCAGGGATTGTAAACCTCCGTCTCCCCGAAGCGGTAGCCGTCGTACCATTTCTGCACGATCTCCAGGTTCTCTTCCAGTCCATAGTCTTTCAGCATCTTCTCCACCTCTTCCTGGGTGAAGCCGAAATGTTCTGCAAAGGTGTCGTTTGTGATGGACACTACATTCAGGTTATTCAGTCCGGTAAAGATGGACTCCTTGCTGATCCGCAGGCAGCCGGTGACCACGGCAAACTCCAGATAATCGTTGGTCTTCAGGGCCGACTCAAACAGAGAACGGACCAGGCTTACCATCCGGTCATAAAAGCCGCCAAAATAAGCGTTTTCCAGGGGGACGTCATACTCGTCAATGAGGATCACCGACTTTTTGCCATAGACCTGGAAAAGACATTCTGACAAAAACCGCAAAGCTCCCAGGTACTCTTCCGGCTGGGCTTTCCACACAGCAAAACGCCGGAATTTTTCCCGGTCTTCTTCCTGATCCAGAGAGTCCAGGATTTTTTCATGCCGCCGGTATTCCCTGGCGATCTCTTCTTTCAGACAATAGAATGCCTCCTCATAAGTCGCCTGTTTCATGGATTTCAATGTAACCGAGATCACCGGATATTTCCCCATATATTCCCTGTATTCTTCCCCCGCCTCCAGAATCTTGGTTCCGGCAAAAAGTTTTTCTGTCTCCGGATATTCACAGTTCAGGAAATACCGGATCATACTCATGTTCAGGGTCTTGCCGAAACGCCTGGGACGGGTGAAAAGATTCACTTTTCCCTTCATATCCAGCAGTTCCTTAATAAAAAGGGTTTTATCCACGTAATAATAACCATGGGTCATCAAATCTTCAAAATTTTCTACGCCGATAGGCAGCGGTATCCATGCCATAGAAAAACCTCCCTTCCCGATGTAACTTCATTCTACTACATTCAGGAGGGAGGTACAAGGCTAAGCTCTTTTCATTAAGAGATGCTTTTCGCCAAAAATTTTTGCAGACTTACTATTCCGTCCGTTTCCGGTCTTCATCGTATATTCTCTATTTCTGCAAACCATATTCTGAGGGAGATACTCCATAGGTTTTTTCAAAGAGCAGATAAAAGCGTCCTAAATACCAGAAGCATTCCGGCATGGCGGCCCGCTCCTCCCTGCATAAAGTCACTGAACCCGGCTACATTAACATCTACCAGATCTGGAGCACCATCTCCTGGCTGCAGTGTCACTAATAGTTTGCTGTGATCTCTAATTATTTTGTCATATTTTCTTTATATTAAAAATTATTTTCTTTTTTTCAAAAAAGGCCTTTAAGGTGCTCTCTCTTTCCCTTAAAGGCCTTTCCCTGTTTTATTAATTCTGTTTACTGTTTTCCAGAAGTTCTATATACCGGAAGCGCTCCTCTTCCTTTATCTTCAGTGCATCCATGGCTTCCTTGGCTGTCCAGTTCATGGTATCCATAAGGTTAATGAGTGATTTAAAAATCCCCTTCTGAATCCCTTTCTGAATCCCCTTCTGTTCTACTCCTTCGCTCAAATTGCACATCTGCCACACCTCCTCTTCAAACTTCCGATTCATCTCTATGTGGTATTCTTTCTCCAGGATCTCCTTTCTATGAGATTATTCTAACATAAGCCGGGAAAGGAAGTCTATCCGGAATATACGATGAAGTAAACGAATTGTCAGTTGAAATGAAAAAGACTATCCCTAGAGAAAAATGATCATAGACTTATTTTTCTCA
>CALWSM010000113.1 GCA_944384185.1 uncultured Blautia sp.
AAAGCTTTTCGGCGTCACGCCGGAAATGGAGGAAGGATACCAGAAGCTGAAGGAAATCTTTGATAAAGAAGTATTTGAACTCTATATCCGCCAGGGCCAGGGCTATGTTCCCTATATGATGAATGACGCCCTGGAATGTTATCTGGTCCTGACAGACTGCAGATGTACCGGGGAATATCGCATCGGGTATGAGGGGAGTACCCTGGGATATCTGTCATCAGCCGAGGGAGAGAGGATATTGGTTGTCCATCAGGGAGAAGAGAATATTTTTACCCTCTGGTTCGGGGAGATCCGGATAAAACAGGAAGGCTATCAGTATCATCGGATCGGCCATTTCTGGCTGGAGGGAAAGGGGCAGGAGCAGTGGCGGCGGCTGGTCTATATGCTGGGAACGGTTTACGACAAGTATGAATACTTTGGAAAGACCATGTGCACCCCGGGGGAACAGGAGCTGATGCGACTTATGGAATTTCGTCCTTTCCGGTACTGGAGTCCCATAAAAGAATCCCTGGATCCTTATTATCCGGACACTGCCCTGGGAGCAGCAGTGATGAGAAACATCGCAGTTCTGGCAGAGGACAGGGCTATGGCCTTCCTGGCGGGACTTTATGAGAAAGTTCCCCTGATCTTTCTGGAAAAGATGATCATTTGGAGAATGGAAAGACCCTGCAGTCAGAAGCTTTATGAAACCCTTCTGCACCTGGTCAGCGCAGAATCTGAAAAGTACCCGGAACGGGACTATGGAAGAGAAATGAATGAACGGATCGAAAAAGAACAGACCAGGGTACAGGAAGAGCTGCACCGCCGGGGCTTTCAGGGAGAATATCCCAGATTTTACAAGAAAGGCATGGAAGTTCTGGCAGTGGAAGAACATCCTTTTACCCTGAGCTTTATGGAGTGGGAGAAATTTGACTTCCGGATCCGGCTTATGGTCAGTGAAGACTCCTCTGGAAAGAAGAGGGATCTGGGACTGAACGGGGGATTTTTCAAGGGTAAAGGAAGAGAAGGACGGATAGAGAGCGTTGGCTGAAGAATTCTCTGGCTTCAGCTTCATCTTTAACGGTCTGAAGGAGACTGCCGGAATTCCCGAGGGGTTTTTCCGTACTTTTCCCGGAATATTTTATGAAAAAAACTGCTGTTTTCGTAACCGATGGTATGAAAGACCGATTCTGTGGAGAGGTTCGTATTTTTTAAAAGATAGGCGGCCTGCTGCAGTTTGCGGTCTTTCAGCAGTTCTTTAAAGTTTTTGGAAGTATGCTTTTTTAAAAGGCGGCTGACCATATAAGGCTTTAAATGATTTGTCAGGCAGAAGTCTTCCAAAGTGCCTGAAATATAGTTGGTATCAATGTATTTCAAAGCAGCAAAAACCAGATGCTGCTCATATTGATCTTCATGGCCCTGATTAATAGAGTCGCTCATGTCCAGAAGATTTGCAAATAATAGTCCCATAGTGATCTTATTCAGAGTATTGACGCTGTGGGGCTTTTTTATAATGGTCCAGATCATGTTTTCTATCAGGTTCTGCACAGGGAGAAGCTCTTTTACACGAAAATGCAGATAACTGGACAGCCCGTTATCTGAAGAAAGTGCGGAAACGATAAAGTTATATAAAACATTGTCCTTTCCGATCATTTTCAAAGCAAAGTCAAAAAACTGGGGAAGGATAATAAAATTTACTGCGATATCATTAAGCCGGGCGGGCAGTATTTCCTGGGTGGCATTTTGGTTGAGAAGGAGCAGGTCTCCTTCCTTCAATATAACCTTTTCCGTGCTGTTGATGATATGAGTAGTAGAACCGGCGCACATATAGACCATTTCCACATAATTATGTCTGTGCATGGGAAATGGACAAAACGGGTATGGGGCCGTATTTCAATCAGTTTGCCTTTTTCCAGCAGCTTTCCGCAATCCACGACAAAGTCTCCTGGAGAAGTATACAGACTTCGATCCACAGAAGAATTTCCGGCAAGGATCGTTTCTTCCTCCGGCGTGATTTTTTTCAATAAGTCTAATAATGACGGATCCATAGTACACCTCTGCATGATATTGAAGTCCAAAAGCTTCATCTTCTGGCTGGGGCTAGTATACCATATATTGCAAATAAAGTCCTGATTTTTTTAAAAAGAAGACCTAAAAAAGCAGACGGGAATAGAGTATCCTTTCCTTATAGAAGTAAAAGAAAAGGAGAGGAGGAAAAACAATGAAACCCTTTCTGGCAGTGGATATAGGGGCTTCCAGCGGACGGCATATCCTGGGGTGGGCAAAGAACGGGAAAATCGTCACAAAAGAGATCTACCGTTTTGAGAACCAGATGATAAATAAGGACGCAAAATTGTGCTGGGACACAGAGCGGCTTTTTGGAGAGATCCTGGAAGGGATGAAGAAATGCAGACAGGAGGGCATAATCCCATACAGCATGGGGATTGATACCTGGGCGGTGGATTTTGCCCTTCTGGATAAAAAAGGAGAGCTCCTCGGGCCGGTGGTTGGATACAGGGACAATAGGACGGGGGGTATGGATAAAAAGGTATATGAACGTGTACCAGAAGATGAACTTTATGCCCGCACCGGAATCCAGAAACAGTCCTTTAATACGATCTATCAGTTTATGGCAGTCAGAGAACAGACGCCGGAACTTCTGGAACAGGCGGAAAAGTTTCTTCTGATCCCGGATTATTTTCATTACCGTCTGACAGGGAAGGCAGTGGCAGAATATACCAATGCCACTACGACCCAATTAGTCAATGCCCGGTCAGGAGAATGGGACTGGGAGCTGATCAGGAAATGCGGGTTTCCGGAAAAGATTTTTCCAAAGATCAGGCAGCCGGGAACCATACTGGGAGAGCTGACAGAGGAGATCCGGAAAAAAGTGGGATTTAACTGTAAAGTCGTCCTGCCTGCGACCCATGATACCGGGTCTGCGGTCATGGCAATGCCATGCAGGGAGGATACCGGCCTGTACATCAGCTCCGGTACCTGGTCTCTTATGGGAACGGAAGTAAAGAACGCTGTGTGTACAGAAGAGTCGCAGAGTGGGAATTTTACCAATGAAGGAGGATACGATCACAGATTCCGGTACCTAAAAAATATCATGGGATTATGGATGATCCAGTGCCTGCGCCATGAAGAGAAAGACACTTATTCTTTTGCAGAGCTTTGCCGTATGGCGGAAGAGTGCGGGGATTTCCCTTCACGGGTAAACGTCAATGACGAGAGCTTCCTTGCCCCGGAGAGTATGACAGAAGCCGTGAAAGAATACTGCCGCAGGACAGGGCAGCGAGTTCCGGAATCCGTAGGGGAGCTGGCTGGGGTGATCTATCAGAGCCTTGCCGGTTCCTACGGGGATACCCTCAGAGAGCTGGAAATTCTTCTGGGGAAAAAATATGAATGTATCTATGTGATCGGCGGCGGAGCCAATGCGGATTATCTCAATACCCTTACAGCCAGGGCCACGAAGAGGATCGTCTATGCAGGTCCTGCGGAGGCCACGGCCATTGGTAATCTGACGGCGCAGATGATCAGCGCCGGTATTTTTAAAGGATTGAAAGAAGCAAGGGAATGTATTTCCAGATCGTGGGATATCAAGGTTTTTATGCCGGATGGGAAAGGAGAAAAATAAGATGACAGTAAAAGAACGTTATGAGTCGGCAAAAGAAATTTACAGCCGGATGGGAGTGGATGCGGAAAAAGCCATAGAAGCTGCAAAAAAGATCCCGGTATCCATGCACTGCTGGCAGGGAGACGATGTGATCGGGTTCGACCAGAGGGGAGCCTTAAGCGGCGGGATCCAGACCACAGGGAATTATCCCGGAAAGGCCGGAACGCCGGAAGAACTGATGGCAGATATGGACAAAGTTTTGACATTGGTTCCGGGAAAGACAAAACTGAACCTCCATGCGAGCTATGCAATCTTTAAAGACGGGGAATTCGCAGACCGTGACGCCCTGGAGTCTGGACATTTCAGCAGATGGGCAGAGTTTGCGAAGAAGAGAAATATGGGAATTGATTTTAATCCGACCATGTTTTCCCACCCAATGGTAAAAGATAATCTGACACTTTCCAGTCCGGACCCGGAGGTAAGGGCGTTCTGGATCCGCCATTGTCAGGCGTGCATCCGGATTTCCCAGTATTTTGCAGAAGAAACAGGGCAGCCCTGTGTTATGAACATCTGGATCCCGGACGGATACAAAGATATTCCGGCGGACCGGCTTACTCCGAGAAAACGGTTTATGGAGTCTTTAGACGAGATCCTGAGTATTCCTTACGATAAAGAGAAGGTTCTGGTATGCCTGGAATCCAAGGTTTTTGGAATCGGAATGGAATCTTATACTACAGGCTCGTCAGAATTTACCATCAATTATGCTGCGAGCAGAGGGATCCTGCCCTTAATGGACAATGGTCATTACCATCCTACAGAAGTGGTCTCTGACAAAATTTCATCTATGCTTCTGTTTTTTGATAAGATTGCCCTCCATGTCACAAGACCGGTACGGTGGGATTCGGACCATGTTGTGCTGTTTGACGACGAGACAAGAGAGATCGCAAAGGAGATCGTAAGAAACGACGCCGCAGACCGGGTGATGATCGGGCTGGATTTTTTTGACGCCAGCATTAACCGGATCGCCGCCTGGACAGTAGGTATGAGAAGCTTTCGGAAAGCTCTCCTGTACGCTCTGCTGACGCCCAATGAAAAGCTAAAACAGCTCCAGGAAGAAGGACGGCTTACAGAAGTCATGATGATACAGGAAGAGATGAAGACTTATCCATTTGGAGATGTGTGGGATTATTTCTGCGAAAACTGCGGCGTTCCGGTAAGGGAAGACTGGTACAGGGACGTAAAGGATTATGAGGCGGAAGTATTAAGTAAACGGAATTAATGATTTCCGGTATGTGGAGTATATGTAAGATTAAGGCGCAGGCGCTGGAAAGGAATGAAAGATAAGATGAAGGTTTTAGAAGCGGAATTTACAAAAGGATTTATCAGGCTGTGTACGGACGGCTGGGAGCAGGGCTGGCATGAAAGAAATGGCGGAAACGCCTCCTACCGTATCAAAGAAGAAGAAATCGCCGGTATCTGCGAAGAACTGGAGGAAAACGGAGAGTGGAGAAAGATCGGGACCTGCGTGCCGGGGCTTGGAAATGAATATTTCCTTGTGACGGGCAGCGGAAAATATTTCCGGAATGTAGCCCTGAAACCGGAGGAATGTATTGGGATCATCCATCTGGATCAGCAGGGAGAAAACTACAAAATCTGCTGGGGCTTCCAGGGGGGAGCAAGACCTACCAGCGAACTGCCAAGCCATCTGATGAACCATGAAGTGAAAAAGAGAGTTTCCGGAGGAAAGCACCGGGTGATCTACCATGCCCATCCGGCCAATGTGATCGCACTGACCTTTGTTCTGCCTCTGGAGGATGAAGTATTTACAAGAGAGCTGTGGGAGATGGCCACAGAGTGCCCGGTAGTATTTCCGGACGGGATCGGCGTTGTGGGCTGGATGGTGCCAGGCGGACGCAAGATCGCAGTGGAGACCAGCAGGCTTATGGAAAAATATGATGTGGCAGTATGGGCCCATCATGGGATGTTCTGTTCCGGGGAAGATTTTGACCTGACATTCGGACTTATGCATACCGTGGAAAAAGCTGCGGAAATCCTGACAAAAGTCCTTGCCATGGTTCCCCAAAAGAGGCAGACCATTACGGTCCAGGATTTTCGTGATCTGGCAGAGGGATTCCATGTTACCCTGCCGGAGAGATTTTTATATGAAAAATAAAAGGGAATCATTTCATGGTTGTTTTTCAGGACTTCAATAGAATAAAAGAAATTTTCCCGGGCATACTGTCTTTGAAAGAAAAAACGAAAACGGAAGAAAAGAGGTATCGCAATGGATGCACAGACCAGAGGACTTTTGAGAGAGTGCAGCCTGGGCTGCAAAATGGCCATCAACAGTTTTGACCAGATGAGAGATTACGTGAAAAACGAAGAACTGATGGAACTGATGGACACCTATGATAAGAAGCACAAGGCTTATGAGGAAAAAGCGGCGAAAATGCTCATGGAAGACGGAAGCAAGGAAAAAGAGCCGGGAATGATGGCGTCAGCATTTTCTAAAATGACCACAGAGATGAAACTGATGATGAAGGACGACAGCAGCCAGGTGGCCAAGCTGGTCATGGATGGCTGCAATATGGGGATCCAGACTCTGGGAGGATATATCAATGAATATAAAAATGCCTCGGGACAGAGTATGAATCTGGCCAGAGACATTGTGCGGACAGAGGAAGCATTAATGAAAGATGTGCAGAAATTTTTATAATTGACGGGAGCTGTCGTATGAAACTTTTGTTTCATGCGGCAGCTCCTAAATGTTTCCGGATCTTTCTATTCTTTCGGGGATTTTTCTGCTACAATAGAACCGTGATGCCTGAGGATCGCCGGATGCTGCCCAGATCTTTTGACCCTGGCATCATGATATTGCAGTATCTGCCTGAGAAGGTGTATACTTCCAGGGGGGTCGAGGAGAATTATGGATAAATTTGAAATACTGAAACAGGTTTTTGGCTATGATGCTTTCCGTGAGGGCCAGGAGGAGCTGGTGGACAGCAGTCTTTCGGGCCGGGATGTGCTGGGGATCATGCCTACGGGAGCGGGGAAATCCATCTGCTTCCAGGTTCCGGCTCTTTTGTTTCCGGGAATTACCATTGTAGTATCCCCCCTGATCTCTCTTATGAAGGATCAGGTGTCTGCCTTAAATGCGGCTGGCGTCCATGCGGCTTACATAAACAGTTCTCTCACCGAAGGCCAGTACAGGAGAGCTATGGAACTGGCACGGCAGGGAAGATATAAGATCATCTATGCAGCCCCGGAACGGCTGCTGACGGAATCTTTTCTTTCTCTGACCCAGACGGTGGAGATTTCCATGGTGGCGGTAGATGAGGCCCACTGTATTTCCCAGTGGGGACAGGATTTCCGGCCAAGCTATTTAAAGATCGTAGACTTTATCAGCCGGCTTCCCAAAAGGCCGGTGATCGGAGCTTATACGGCTACGGCTACAAAGGTGGTCCGGGAAGACATTCTCTGCATCCTGGGCCTTCGGGAGCCTAAGGTCATGGTTACCGGTTATGACCGGAAGAATCTTTATTTTGCAGTGGAAAAGCCCAGGGACAAGACGGGAGCTCTCCTGGAATATCTGGGGAAAAATCCGGAGAAAAGCGGTATTATTTACTGCAGCACCAGGAAGACGGTGGAAGAAGTCCACGAAACACTTCTGGGGGAAGGCTATCCGGCGGTGCGGTATCACGCCGGCCTTTCAGATAAAGAGAAAAAGGAGAACCAGGAAGACTTTATCTACGACAGAAAGCCGATCATGGTGGCTACCAATGCCTTTGGCATGGGGATCGACAAGTCTAATGTACGGTTTGTGATCCATTACAATATGCCGAAAGATATGGAAAGCTATTATCAGGAAGCAGGCCGTGCCGGGCGGGACGGAGAGCCTGGGGAGTG
>CALWSM010000114.1 GCA_944384185.1 uncultured Blautia sp.
GAGTTTGAGGAAAGGCTGAAAGCCGTTCTGGAAGAAGTAAAGAAAAGCGAAGGGCAGATCATCCTGTTTATCGATGAGCTCCATCTGATCGTAGGGGCCGGGAAGACCGACGGCGCCATGGATGCCGGAAATATGCTGAAACCTATGCTGGCAAGAGGAGAGCTTCACTGTATCGGCGCCACTACCTTAGACGAGTACCGGAAATATATTGAAAAAGACGCTGCCCTGGAGCGGAGGTTCCAGCCGGTTATGGTGGATGAGCCTACGGTGGAAGACACCATTTCCATTCTCCGGGGACTGAAGGAACGCTATGAGGTCTTCCATGGAGTGAAGATCACCGACAGCGCTCTGGTGGCTGCTGCTACTTTGTCTGACCGCTATATTTCCGACAGGTTCCTGCCGGATAAGGCCATCGACCTGGTAGATGAAGCCTGCGCCCTTATAAAGACAGAGCTGGACTCCATGCCCACAGAGCTGGACGAGATGCGCCGTAAGATCATGCAGATGGAAATCGAGGAGGCGGCTCTTAAGAAAGAAAACGACCGTCTCAGCCAGGACCGTCTGGTAGAGCTTCAGAAAGAGATGGCGGAGCTGAAAGATCAATTCAACACCCAGAAAGCCCAGTGGGATAATGAAAAGGTTACCGTAGAACATCTCCAGAAGCTGAGAGAGCAGATCGAGGATATGAACAATCAGATCCAGAAGGCCCAGAGAGATTATGACCTGAATGAGGCTGCAAGGCTTCAGTACGGGGAACTGCCAAAGCTGCAGAAACAGCTGGAAGCCGAGGAGGAAAAGGCAAAGAACCAGGATCTTTCTATGGTCCATCAAAGTGTTACAGAGGATGAGATCGCCAGGATCATTTCCCGGTGGACGGGAATCCCTGTGGCAAAACTTACAGAAGGGGAACGTGCCAAGATCCTTCACCTGGAAGAGGAACTCCATAAACGGGTGATCGGACAGGAGGAAGGCGTTTCCAAAGTAACAGATGCGATCATCCGTTCCAAAGCCGGAATTAAAGATCCTACCAAGCCCATCGGTTCCTTCCTGTTTCTGGGGCCTACCGGCGTAGGTAAGACAGAATTGGCCAAGACACTGGCGGCCACACTTTTTGATGACGAACAGAATATGGTCCGTATTGATATGAGCGAGTATATGGAGAAATATTCGGTGTCCAGACTGATCGGAGCGCCTCCGGGATATGTAGGATATGAGGAAGGGGGACAGCTTACGGAAGCCGTAAGGAGAAAGCCTTATTCCGTAGTCCTTTTTGACGAGATTGAAAAAGCCCACCCGGATGTGTTTAACGTACTGCTCCAGGTGCTGGATGACGGACGTATCACAGACTCCCAGGGAAGGACCGTAGACTTTAAGAATACTATCCTGATCATGACCTCCAATATCGGTTCCACTTATCTGCTGGAAGGCATTGAAGATAATGGAGAGATCAAACAGGAAGCCAGAGACATGGTGGAGAAAGATCTGAGAGCCCACTTCCGTCCGGAGTTTCTCAACCGGTTAGATGAGATCATTATGTTCAAGCCTCTGACTAAAGAGAATATCGGCGGTATCGTTGACCTGCTCATGGCAGACCTGAATAAGCGGTTAAAAGACCAGGAATTGTCTATAGAATTGACAAAAGCCGCAAAAGATTATATTATTGAGGGCGGATATGATCCTGTTTACGGAGCCCGTCCCCTGAAGCGTTTCGTACAGAAGAATGTGGAGACCCTTACTGCAAGGCTGATCCTTTCCGGGGAGGTAAGAGCAGAGGACAGGATCATGATAGACCTGGAAAACGGCCAGCTTACCGCCCATACAGTTTCCGTAGAGGATAGGGTATAAGGCAGGGTCTCAGGATCCTGAAAACTGGCCTGAAATGTTCCTGGATCAGAGGAGGAAGATTATGATACCTAAGGACCCGGTAATGCTTTTAAGCTATGTGAATACCCAGCTTCGCAACTCTTATACCTCACTGTCTTCCATGTGTGAGGACAAAGGATTAAATCCGGAGGAGATCAAGATAAAGCTGGCAGGTATTGATTACCAGTACGACAGGACCAGAAATCAGTTTGTATAAGAACAGGAAGAGACAGCCCCGAAACCAGGACCGGAAATTTCCGGCGACAGTTTCGGGGCTGTTTTCCTGCTGTCCCATAAGTGTTCTGTAAAGACTATAAAAGAATAAAAAATTCAGGATTCTTCCAGCATCAGGAAGGTTACAGAAGCAGGAGCCAGGGAAAGGGTTCCTGCTTCCTGGATTTTTCCCTCAAGAGAAGGAAGCTGGGAGGTTCCGGTAAGCTCCAGAGGTTTTCCGTTCAGAAGGATCCCGGGGGAACGGAGATAGCCGGCGGTCAGAGCGTAGACTGTGGTTTTACAGGGCAGTTCCACCAGGGCAGGGGTGGAAGGGGAATTATTGACGATCATATAGGCATATCCTTTTTTTCCGTCTTTTCTGGAATGCACATAGCAGTGGAAACCTTCCCGGATCTCCTGGCCGGAGTCATAGACCTTGGAACCCATCAGCCGGTTCCACAGCAGGACAAGCCAATAATTGGGCCGGGGCAGATGAGTATGAAAGTCCAGATAGCCATAATCGGAAGCCATAAAGGTGTTGTGGAAGATCACTCCGTCTGTAACTGTGCAGAAACGGCCCAGTTCATCTGCAGAGCGGATCACGTCCAGAAAGGTGGAGGCCCAGGTATTTCCTCCGCAGCCTGCGTCGCCGGATTCTGTGACCCACATCTGGGCGCCGGGACAATACTGATCCCGGAGTTTTTTATAATAGCAGGCAGCTTCCCGGGGAATCCCCAGGTATTCTTCTGAAAGAGCCTTGTCCCCCGGCCAGTGTATGCCCAGGAAAGCCCCTCTTTCGGAAAAGCAGTTGTACATATGGTAGCTGTATACATCTGCCTGCTCTTTACAGCCTTCCAGAAGATCTTCCGAGGGAATCACAGATAAGCTGTGATAGCCTACATGGGAGCTGAATTTTTCCCCGCTGGAACAGGGGCCTACGGTAAGGATCTCCGGATAATTTTCCTTCAGAAAACGGAAGCAGAGATCCTGATCCCGGTTGAAGTCTGTTGCTGTGTAGTTGGAAGGCGTCCCGCCCAGAATGGTGGTGTTTGGCTCATTCATAAATTCTACGGCGGCAACGGGAACTCCATAGTCCCGGCTGTAGTCCAGGAGAAGCTTCAGCTGACCGGGATTCCAGGTTCCGTCAGGGTTCCGTACTCCGTCACAGTTGGCCGGAGAGATCAGCAGCCTGCCGTCTGCATATTTTACAAAATCCAGGAGACAGTTCCACTGGTCCCGGGTGAGAATGCTGTGGAAGCCTTTTGGTACTTTTCCTTGTGTGTGGCCGTCAAGATCATAGTAAGTAGTGGTAGCCCAGGAGCCGCTGACCCGGATATAGGCAGGCCCCAGGGCTTTGGCCAGGTCCAGGGCCCGCCGGTCCTGAAGGTCTGCCGGGGGAAACATTTCCAGAAGAGAACCCATCTGGGACAGATCGGCAAGCTGGGGAACTTCCTCTTTGCCTTCTATCTGTCCGGGAGTATAGAGTTTCCAGAAGGTGCCTCCGGTTACTTCCGTCATTTCTATGTTGTAGGAGACCAGCCGGGAGTCCATTTCCCGCAGGAAGGGCAGGCCGGCGCCGGGCAGTTTGATTTTGTTCATAAAGAGAACCCTCCTTTTTTGACATTTTAAGTATACGCTATGATTTCTCATTATACGTGATAAAAGAATTTCCGTCTATACAGGACAGCAGATAAATATTTTTTGGTTTATTGCTTTGGGGTATGTTATAATAGCCTCAGTGCGGAATTGTGCTGAGTTTCATACGGAGAATGTTGAAAGGAGTGAACAGATTATGAAATTTATATATCCGGCGGTGATCAGAAAAACAGAGGAAGGAAAGTTCCAGGCAGTCTTCCCGGATCTGGAGTGCTGTTATGCAGAAGGAGATACCCTGGAGGAAGCGGTGGATAATGCAAATGAAGCGGCTTATGACTGGCTGTATCTGGAGATTTCCGAAGACGGAGATCTGCCTCCTGTCTCGGACCTCCATGATATAGAGCTCCGGGAGGGAGAAGAAGTTCGGAATATTGCGGTGAATATCCGTTTTACAGAAGGCTGGGACGAATAGTGTCCCGGCTTTTTATGGATACAAAGATTACTATAGAGAAGCCATGGACACTATGCTGTCCGGTATTTATCAGCCGGGAAAACCTGAGGTAAAGGTTCTTTGGAGGGGGTGAACCGCCGGATATCTGAGAGCTGTCTGGCGGTCAGCTATGAAACTGCTGGATCTGCTTCTGGATCAGAACCCCTGCGGCCTGGGAAAGCTGATCCGGTTTTTCAATACGTACATAGTCTTTCTGATAGATCCTGGAAGCGGCCAGGGTGTCGGCGTCGCTGCCGTTTAGGATAGCCATGACTTTTACGCCCTGCTGCCTGAGACGGCGGACTTCCAGGGCAGTATCTTCGGTTCCGGGTTTTCCGGAGTAGTCCTGGCTGAGAACCCTTCCCCTGGAAGGATCTGCCGGGATCCGCCGGTCGTCATTGGGACTGGCGTCTGTAAGGACTATGAGGATCCGGTTTGCAGCAGGGGAAGACTCCAGAAGATGCCCTGCTCCCCGGAAAGCCAGTCCATCCCGGTTCCAGCCGGCGGCACAGTAGCCGAAGATCTCTTTATTCCGGTCTTTATCCTTATAGCTCAGAAAGCGCCGCATAACAGTAAAGCCCTTCAGACTGAGGAAGGAATAGACCTGGAAAGGAATCCTGCATTTTTGAAGGCTTTCGGCGATAATGTAGCCCTGGAGAGCGATGATCTCCTGGCTTCCCAGACGGGAAGCGGAAGCGTCCAGCATCAGGTCTACAGAAAAATCCGGCTGTTCTTCGTCGGCGGTTTCCATGAAGATCCGGTCATCATCCAGCCACAGCGCTCTCCAGACCTCTCTGGGAAAGATATTCCCGGAACGGCTGGGGATCCTTAAGGGCTGGGGGTAGACCAGCATGGCGTTTTTGATCTGCTGGGTCAGGTGGTGGACGCTGCTTTGACAGAAATCCCGCCTGCTCTGGTAATACCCTTCATTTTTCTGCCTTTGTGCCTCCGAATCCCGGAGAAATTTCTGCACAAGGGCATTTTTTTCTTCCTGGGCCGGGAGTTTTCCGTCAGTAAAATACAGCCTGCAGTTTTCGTGAGCATCTGTACAGAGGAGGTTTTCCAGCTGAAGGGAGACCGCCTCCGGATATAAGGGCAGGCCGAAGCAGCCCTGGATATACTGGTAGTCGGCGGCGCTTTCAGAGAGCTTTTTCGGAAGAAGCTCCATGCCCTGCCGGGGTGTGATACTGCCCTGAGCGCTGCCGGTCCGCCCCATATTCAGATCATCGCTGCGGATCAGACGGCGGGGGAGCTTTGGAAAAAAGCGGCGGCAGAATCTTTCCCGGATACCGGAAAAAAATCCGGAGATAAAATGATCCCGGCGATAGCGGAAATACCGGTGAAAGATTTCCAGAGTACGGTCATAAATTTCCCGGGAGGTTATATCTCCGGGATATAAGAGGTCTTTGAAAAGCTGCCGTTCCCAGGGACTGACAAGTCCCGGCTCTTTTCCCAGGACCTGCCGCCATTTGGCGGATTCCAAAGCGTAGACCAGACTGTTCTGCGCCATCCACTGCTGCCGGGACTTCTGCTCGTCCTGCCGGAAGAAATCCCGGGCGTGTTCCAGACGCAGTTCTTCTAATACAGGACGATAAGGCGCCTCTCTTTGGAAGGCGCAGTTTTCCAGGGCGATCCAGAGAAGACCGTCATAGGTCTCTTTGAAAAGCCCTTCCTGTATGGCGGAGAAAAGCTGTTCCATGATATCCGGATCATACCATTTCCGCACATAGCCGATAATTGAATTCATATAAAAATCCGGTTCTCCGTCAAGCTGAAAGGCCATGAAATCCGGCTGGAAATCGTATGCTCCGGAAGCTGTCCAGATGATATTCATAGCCCGGCGCTGACGGGAAGTATACATTCTTCTGTCTGACATGTTCTTATCCTGCAAAAACATTTCCGGCTGTTGTTTTCTTAGAGATCCGGGAGGTGATCACATCCCGGATCAGAGACTGTTCATAGGCATCAAAGGTTTTATTGGTGATCCCCATATCCAGGGAGGCCAGAGGGGGCAGACCGTTTTCCATAAGGCTGATGGCGTCCAGAAGCCCCCGCAGATCCAGGACACGGCTGGTCAGCTCTCCGCTTTTGCATTTCTTCTCAATATCCTGGAACAGGCCGGCGAACTGTTGGATATAAGAGTTTTTCATAGAGGGGAATTCCCTTTTTAAAAGTTTTTCCAGGTTTTCCTGGGAGATTTCCGGCATATGTATGACCATGAAGCGGGAGGTCAGCGCCTCGTTCAGATCTCTGGTCCCTGCGTATCCGTAATTCATGGTAGCGATAAACCGGGCCGCCTCGTGAACGGAGATCCGGCTGTAGCCGGGAACGTTGATCACCCGGCGGAAGTCCAGGACAGAGTGGAGCACGGCCAGAGCCTCGTTCCGGGCCATATTGATCTCGTCCAGAATGCAGAAGCCGCCCTGGGCGGCGCTTTCGTATACCGGACCGGGACGGAATACCACCTGTCCCTCCCGGAAAGTGTCGGTGCCGATCATATAGGAGGCGTCCATGTTAATGTGAAAAGAGACGTTCCAGCTGGGACGTCCGAAAACCTCTGCCAGATTTTCCGCCAGCATATTTTTTCCTGTGGCCTTTGCCCCGGCCAGAAGGAGATTCTTGCCGCAGAGCAGAGCCTGGGCCGCCTGTTCCCAGATCTCCTTTCCGTAGTATACATATCTGGGGGTTTTACCGGTATCCGCTTCTTCAACGCCATATTTATTGCGGAATTCCAGAATTCCCTGGATAATTCCTCTATCGATATTTTCTTCCTTTAAAAAATCAAGCACTGCTTTTACCTCATCTGAAAGATTCAGCCGGATATATCTGAAATTCTGCGGCGCCCGGGCCGGCTGTACCCGGATCGTGTATATATACAGGAGACTTTCCTCCGGTATTCTGGCAATATTATAGCACTGCAAAGGATAGACAACAAGCATAAGCCGGGCAGGAGACGGGGCAGAGAAGGGTATTTCTTTTGAAACTCCGCAAAAAAGGTGTAAAATCTTTGACAAGATAATAAGACTTTACACCTTTTATCCTCCTGGCGAATAAGAGATGCTATCTCATAAGTCCGCCAAAAGGCTGTATCTTTGGTTTTACATGTAAGTTGGCTGATGGATCAAAGCATTGCCGGTATGAGCGTTTAAAATTTCGTGTACACGTTCCACCTCATCAAGGATCATGCTATCCATGCGCTTCAATCCGGCAATTTCCTCTTTGACGTTTTTCATATCCGCCTTAAGGCCTGCAACGTCGTTTTTAAGATTGGAAACGTCGGTTTTAAGATTGGAAACGTCGTTTTTAAG
>CALWSM010000115.1 GCA_944384185.1 uncultured Blautia sp.
GTTATTTTTCCACCTCAAAAGGCAGCCGGGCCAGAATATCCTTTTCCATATCGATCCCCGGATATACTTCCACCAGCTTCAGACCTTTGGGCGTCAGCCGGAACACACACCGTTCTGTTACATACAGAACCTTCTGCCCGTTGGCAATAGCACGCTTTGCGGAAAAACTCACACTGGCTACCCTGTCCACAAATTTGGGAATAGATCCCTCCTTATGAATGGTCACAATCCCCTTTTTCTGGGAAACCTCCAGGCCTTTTGTGTCGAAAGTCATACAGAATACAACGGTAGGTGTCTTGGCCGTAATGTTGGCAAAGCCTCCAATCCCGGCAAAGGCTCCCGGTCCCCGGTGTGCGTTAACATTTCCCTCTTTATCCACTTCCAGAGCCCCCATAAAGCAGATATCCAGACCCCCGTTGTCATAAAGGTCAAACTGATTGGCCATATCATACACCGAGGAGGCTCCGATCATGGCGCCGAAAACTTCTCCGGAAACCGGAAAGCCCCCGATGCCTCCCGATTCCACAGTAAGGGTCACCATGTCCAGCATACCATTTTTCCTTGTATGTCTGGAAACCATCTCCGGAAGACCGATGCCGATATTGACAATATCGTCCACCCGCAGTTCCCTGGCCGCTCTTCTGCCGATGATATTACCCGCTGCATTGTTTTTTGACTGCATTGCAGAGACCGTATCGATCTTTTCATTCCACATGCTCCAGTCTTCATAAGGAATCTCGAAGCTTCCCGTCAGGGCCTTATAGGCTTCGTTGCGCTCCTCCGGCTCTGCCACAACGATGGCGTCCACCAGACATCCGGGGATAATAGCATTTCTTGGACGGGAAGGCGTATTCACCAGACGGTCTACCTGAACGATCACCTTTCCGTGGTTCGCCTTCACCGCCTGGCAGATAGACAGGGCGTCCCCGGACATGAACATATCGTCAAAGGAAATATTTCCCTTACGGTCCGCCGCCGTCCCTTTGATCAGGGCAACGGTGATCTTCGGCAGTTTATAATAGAGAAATTCTTCTCCGTCCACCTCTACATATTTCACCAGAGAATCATCAATAGAAATCCGGTTAATACCCGGCCCTTCCTTTCTGGGATCCACAAAAATATCCAGTCCGACCTTGGAAAGGGCTCCCGGCACACCTCCCGCCTGAGCCCGGATAGCATGGGAGATACAGCCCAGAGGCAGGTTATAAGCCTCAAAGCGGTCCTCCAGCACCAGCTTTTTCGTGCTGAGCATTGCTCCGAAATGACCGCAGATCAGCCGATCCACCGCACCTTCCCGGATATAGCCTTCTGCATTATGCTCTTCGTCCCAGACGCCAAAGCCTGCGCTGGAAACGATGGTCAGATGCCTGGGCGACTGCATTCTCATATATCTCCGGTAAATTGCCTCATGAAGCTCCACAGGATTTTCAATCCCCACAAAAGAATTTACACAGATACAGTCTCCGTCCCGGATCAGCCGGATCGCTTCATCTGCGCTCATGATCTCATACATAACACGTCTCCCCCTGTAAATATTATGAAAATAATACTAGCAGAATCTTTTTCCAAAGTCCAGCAGAAATCTCCCCCTTATGACAAGGAACGGCTCCATTGACCAAATGATCAACGGGGCCGCTCCCACATTCGTTTTTTCTTTTTACCTTCTTACTATTTTACCGCTCCGATCAGCTCATAAATATCTTCGATCTGATTCTTCTCCATATAGTCCCGGATGCCGTCAATGATCTCCAGGGTGGCGTAGGGATTGATGAAGTTGGCGGTTCCCACCGCCACGGCGCAGGCTCCCGCCAGGATAAATTCCAGAGCGTCCTCGGCGTTCTGGATACCGCCCATGCCGATCACCGGGATCTTGACTGCCTGGGCTGCCTGATAGACCATACGCACGGCTATGGGCTTGACACAGGGGCCGGAAACTCCCCCGGTCTTATTGGCCAGTGCAAAGGTCCTTCTGTTTACATCGATCTTCATTCCTGTAAGGGTATTGATCAGAGAAACCGCATCGGCTCCTCCTGCCTCCGCCGCTTTGGCGATCTCGGCAATGTCTGTTACATTGGGCGTCAGCTTCATGATCACCGGCTGCTTTGCGATCTTTTTGATCTGAGCCGTCAGTTCCTCCACATGTTTGGGATCCTGTCCGAAAGCCAGGAAATTGGCATTTACATTGGGACAGGAAATATTGATTTCCAGCATATCCACCGGCTCCTGGGCCAGTCTTTCCACTACTGCCAGGTATTCTTCCGGGGCGTGGCCGCAGACATTGACGATCACCTTTGTATCAAACTGCTGAAGATAGGGGATATCTCTTTTGCAGAACACCTCGACTCCCGGATTCTGCAGACCGATGGCGTTCATCATCCCGCTGTGGACTTCTGCGATACGAGGGGTAGGATTCCCCGGCCAGGGAACGTCTGCCACCCCTTTGGTGACCACTGCTCCCAGCTTATTTAAGTCTACAAATTCACTGTACTCTGCTCCTGATCCGAAGGTTCCGGAGGCTGTCATAACCGGGTTCTTGAATTCCACTCCCCCGATCTTTACTTTCATATTCATCAAAGCTCCACCTCCGTACTTAAGAATACAGGACCGTCCTTGCAGATCCTCTTATTATGTACCTGAGAATGGGCGTCCACTTCCTTTGACTTGCACACACAGGCCAGACAGGCGCCGATCCCGCAGGCCATCCGCTCTTCCATGGAAATATAGCAGGGGATATCCTGTTCCTGAGCGTAAGCTTTAATAGCCCGGAGCATGGGAGCCGGTCCGCAGGCAAAGATCAGGTCTGCTTCCAGATGATTTTCCCGGATGGCGTCCATCACATTTCCCCTGGTACCTACACTGCCATCCTCTGTAGCGATGACAAATTTCCCCGCCTTTTCAAACTCTTCCTTAAGGAAAACATTCTGATCCCGGTATCCGGCAATAGCCGTCGCCTCTCCCAGGCACTGTTTCGCAGTTTCCAGCATGGGAGGGATCCCAATGCCCCCTCCCATAAGAAATACCCGTTTCCCTTTGGTTTCTTCCATTGGGAAACCGTTTCCCAGAGGCCCCAGGATATCCATGGTCCCTCCCGGCTGTTTTTGGGAAAATTCCCGGGTTCCCTCACCTGCGATCCGGTATACGATCCGCAGGGCTCCTTTTTCTTTATCAATCTCGCAGATACTGATGGGTCTTGGCAGGATCCTTCCGGAATCCTCACAGTACAGAGAGATAAACTGTCCCGGCGCCGCCTGCCCGGCGATTTCGGGCGCTGACAGCCACATACTGTAGATATCCGGGCTGATCATCTCCTGGCTGATGATCCTGCCGGTCATTTTTAACTTTGCCATAGTCTCCTCCTTATTTTGCCGCCTTCAGGGCTCCGGCAATGTCAGCGATCATATCTTCTACCGCTGCTCTTGAGGCGTCGCCGAAATTCTCTTCCCCGAATTTCGCATATTTTTCCTGTTTATAGGCAGCGATAATTCCTCTGGAGGAGTTGACGATGGCTCCCAGTCCGTCTTCGTTAAAGAAGTGTACCAGATCCTTTCCCTGGCCTCCCTGAGCGCCGTATCCCGGCACCAGGATATAAGCCTTGGGCATGATCTTCCGCAGGACTTTTCCCATCTCCGGATAAGTCGCTCCTACTACGGCCCCTACATAGCTGTAGGAGTCTCCCATACAGTCTTCGCCCCACTGGGCAACCTTTTCTCCCACCAGCTCATAGAGAGGTCTTCCGTCGATAAGGCGGTCCTGGAACTCTCCGCTGGAAGGATTGGAAGTCTTGACCAGGACAAAGATCCCTTTCTTTTCTTCCCTGCACACATCAATAAAAGGCTTTACTCCGTCTGATCCCAGATAAGGATTCACGGTTGCGAAGTCCTCGTCAAAAGCGGCGATCCTATTTTTTCCTACCTGTACCTTTCCCAGATGGCCTACGGCGTAGGCTGCAGAGGTAGATCCGATATCTCCTCTTTTGATATCTCCGATCACTACCAGATCTTTGCTCTTGCAGTAATCCACCGTCTTCTTATAAGCTGTCAGTCCGGGTATGCCGAACTGCTCGTACATGGCGATCTGAGGTTTTACAGCAGGGATCAGGTCATAGGTCTTGTCCACGATCTCCTTATTAAACTGCCAGATGGCTTCCGCCGCCCCTTCCAGGGTCTCTCCGTACTCTTTGAAAGCCTTCTCCTGGATATGCTCTGGGATATAGCTCAGCATAGGATCCAGTCCCACCACGATAGGCGCGTTTGTTTTCTGAATTTTTGCGGTAAGTTTGTTGATCATTTTTCTTCCTCCAGGTATTCTTTTTTTCAGCAAACAGGGCAGACCGGACCGGAAGGCCCTCTTTGTGTCTGCCCTGATGTTTTCTATCTCTTTTATTCGCTCTGGTATACGACTTTTCCGTCACAGATGGTAGCTTTTACCATTCCCTTTACCTTCCGGCCGTCAAAAGGCGTATTCTTTCCTTTGGAAAGAAATGTCATGGAATCGATGACATACTCTTTCTCCGGGTCGATCACCGTCACATCTGCCGGCATTCCGATATCCAGGGTTCCTCTGTCAGAGCCTATGATCCTGGCCGGATTATAGCTCATCTTCTCTGCCATCTGCATAGGCGTCAGGATCCCCTTGTCTACCAGTTCTGTAATCGTCAAAGCCACAGATGTCTCCAGCCCTACAATACCGAAAGGCGCCTTTTGCATAGACTGCTGCTTCTCCTCTCTGCTGTGAGGAGCGTGGTCTGTACTGATCACATCGATGATATCATTTTTCAGTCCGTCCAGCAGCGCCTGGCGGTCTTTCGGCGTGCGCAGAGGCGGGTTCATCTTATAATTTGTATCTCCCGGCTCCATATCATCGGAAGTCAGTGTAAAATGATGGGGGCATACTTCTCCGGTTACGGGAAGTCCTTCCTCCTTTGCCTGGCGGATCATCTTCACACTGTCCTCGGTAGAGCAATGGCAAAGATGAAGTCTTGCGCCAGTCTCCTTTGCCAGGATAATATCTCTTGCTGCGATCACATCTTCCACTGCATTGCTGATCCCCGGAAGCCCCTGCTCCCTGGAATTCTGGTCTTCATTTACACATCCACCGTTTACCAGGTTCTGATCCTCACAGTGGGCAAACACCGGAATCTGATGCTCTGCTGCGATCTCCATAGCTTCTTTATAAAGCTTTGCGTTCATCACCGACTTGCCGTCTTCACTGATGGCAGGGATCCCTGCCTGGATCATTCCTTCGATATCTGCCAGTTCTTCTCCCTTTTGCTGCCTGGTCACCGCCCCGATCTGCAGCACATGGATGGGAGCTTCCACCTTAGCCTTGTTGGTCACATACAACGCCCTGTCAGGGCTGTCGATAACCGGTTTTGTATTGGGCATGGCCAGAATCGTGGTAAAGCCTCCTCTGGCCGCAGCTCTGGAGCCGCTTGCCACATCTTCTTTATGGGTAAGTCCCGGATCACGCAAATGTACATGAAGGTCGATCAGGCCCGGCATGACATAACAGCCCCGGGCATCTATCACTTTGTCCGGCTGACCGGAAGGATCCAGGGAAGGTCCTTTTTCCTTGATCACGCCGTCCTCAATATAAAGGTCTCCGATTTCATCAGTCTTATCCGAGGGATTTAATATACGGCCGTTTTTAATCCATATCTTCATTTTGAAGCACGTCCTTTCTCCTTAGATACAGGCTTAATCAACAACCTTATAGTAACATACACATTTTCTTTCGTCAATTCCACTTTTCCCTTGACTTTTGATATTATTCAGAATATACTAGAGGAGTCAAAAGGTATATTGGATATAAATATTAAATGGTTTTTAGAGATTGTATTATCATTTTTATACACAATATTATCTCTAAAGACCATTTAATTTTTTATCCGGATATATCTATGTTTATTCTTTTTATTTTATGGAGGTAACATTATGAACAAGGGAACTGTAAAATGGTTCAACGCTGAAAAAGGATACGGATTTATCACCGGCGAAGATGGACAGGACGTATTCGTTCATTTTTCTGCGATCAACGGCGAAGGCTTTAAATCCTTAGAAGAAGGCCAGTCCGTAACTTATGACCTGACAGAGGGCGCCCGCGGCATGCAGGCAGCCAATGTAAATAAATTATAATTCTGTTTTGGGGGAAAGAAAAGGAGGCAGCACACTGACGGCTGTCTCCTTTTCTTTTCCTGTCTTCCGGTTTCCGGGCAGCTCTGCCGATCTACTCGGTTTCTGTCTGGGAAAGACCGCTGAGGTAATCACTAAGCGGGGTTACGTCCATTTCCGTGGTAACCACTTCCTGCTCTGCATCCGGATCCTCTCTGGTCACCAGATCATAGGCGGAATATCCGATCCAGCCCACTGCTGCGATACACACCACAGTAATGGCCAGTTTTTCCAGACGGAGCTCCCATTTCTCTCTTCTCTGGATCTTATCCCGGTTGTTTTTCTGTTTTTTATATCTGTCTACTTTCTGCTGGCTCATAAATATCTCCTTATGTCTCTATTCTTTCACAAGCGCCTTTGTGATCTCTGCGATATACATCACATGGTAATCCTTCTGAGGATGCCATTTTTCATCGTTGCTCTTATCATCAAAATTTTCCGGCGGCATAGGCGCATGGTACATCTTTCTGCACACCAGCACCAGATCAGCCTCCTCAAAAGCCATGGTGTTTTCTACCGGCACAGGGGTAAGGCCCGCTTCTTTCACCTTGTCTCTTTCTCTTCCGGAAACGCTTCCCAGAAGACTTAAGGCTTTTCGGTACTCTTCCCCGTAAAATGAAAGAGTAAAAGTATCCTTAGCGTCAACAAACTCTTTGGTATATCTCTGGGGACGGATATAGACGGTAACCGCATTCTTGCCCCACATCACTCCTGCTGCTCCCCAGCTGGCTGTCATAGTATTGAATTTTTCCCGGTCTCCTGCAGTGACCAGCATCCACTGTTTTCCGATTCTATCAAAAGGATTAAATTCTATGGACTCAATCGGAACTTCTCTAAATCCCATATCTCTCATTCCTTTCTTTTTTTCTTTTCCTATCATACCCCAGGTACCCGGGAATGTCAAATTTTCCTGCAGTATCTTTTGTGAGATTTCCCCTTGACCTTTCGGCGGCGGACCGTGTATACTAAGTCTTAGAAAAGAGCGTTTGCGGATTATAGAGAGGTTCGCAAACGCTCTTTTTTGTTTCAGCAAAAATCTGCAAGGAGGATATCTATGGAAAAATTTCTGCAACATAAATCCTACTATATGAAAAAATGGAGCGCCGACATCGCAGTGGATATTCTGGGAGGGATCCTGATCGCCCTTGGCGCCTACAACTTTGCCGCTCTTGCCCAGTTTCCCATGGCCGGCCTTAACGGGATCGCCCTGATCTTCTACCATCTTTTCGGCTTTCCCATCGGCCGCACCGCCCT
>CALWSM010000116.1 GCA_944384185.1 uncultured Blautia sp.
GAGGGTTGATACTCTCCATTTAATGTCCACAGTACGGTCTGGATTTCATCTTTTCAAATTTGGGGTGTACGTTTAGAGCTTTCTGACGGCCCGATTTCGATTTTTGAAAATCTGGGGTGTACGTTTAACCTGGCGCGTACACCCCGAATCGAAGAAGTGCTTCAAAAAGCCGTCATATCTTCCTAAACTTACACCTCAAAATTAAGTTTCTTGAAATTGAGGTGTATCCGTCCTGTAAACGTACACCTTAAATGGAGAAAATGACCGATAGGACCGTGCCTGCCTAAATAAGTCTTTATCTTCTTCCTAAAAACCATATTCTTAATCGCTTTTGTAAAGAAATCAGCGATTTTTCCTAGGCTGGTCGCAAGACCCTGGTCCAACAACAGTGGGGAAATTCCTCGCTACAGACTGAAGGCTGTCCGAAAGGACAGCCATTTTAAATCAGTTCTCTTTTTATAATTTGTTTATGTCTGATTCCAGACTGATCCATAAAGCGGGACGAACTCCCCAATCAGGAATATTTGCCCACACCATATCATTTAGTTCTCCATTCCCGCTTACTGAGCTTGCTCTGTATTGATTCGTACCTGGAGTTCTTAACCACCACATCCTATTCGCACCTAAACTTTCTGCGTAAGCTGTTGGCTCGCACATTCTTAATGTTGTACTTTTCAAATAATCAGAAGCTTCTGAACGACTCAAAAGAAATATTTGATCCTGTGTGTTTTTCCCTCCAGTCACATCATAAAAATCCCAACTATTATCGATTTCTGTCATATCAATTAGGGCTTTCTCTTCATCAGAAAAAGCTTCTTTTAGGAAATCAGAGTTTAGCCATTCTCTAATGGTACATGTTTCCCATGTTGTTCCAACCAATTCCAATTCTCTTTCTTCTCTACCGTCATATGGTTTGGCATCAAGAATATATTTGCTTAATAATAAAAGCTTATCATCTTCCTTATCTAATACAATCCACTCTATATCCTCAGTTTCATCCTCTTTATTATCCTGTTCATAACTTCCGAAAATGACTTCATCTCCATTCGAGTAATATTCTACTGAAAATTCCTCATCGCTAATCAGAGCACTAACATCTTTATAGTTGCGAATTTGATTAAATTTTGCATATGCTTCCAGATATTTTCCTTCTTCTATCAAGATTTGCGCTTTATTATATTTCAATGACGGCTGAATCACTTTTGCATTAACAAACAAGGCGATAGCTACCGCAACAACCGCTCCGATTATAGCCATCTTCTTCTGTTTTCTCACCTGCTCATCCCGCAGTTCCGCTTCTTTGAGTATCCGCTTTTCTTCTACTCTACTTTCTTCTTCCCTTTTTCTACATTCCTTTGTTCGATCTTCACAGTCCTTGTAAGCTCCAAGTTTTTCAAAATATTTCGCCACTGAATGGAAATCTGCAGAGTACGCCGCTTTTTTCTGCCATTCACAGGCTGCAAGGTAAGCAGCTTCCCTCATTTTCTGTGCTTTTTCGCTCTTCTCCTCTGTCAATTTTTCCGCTTTCTCTAGGAATGCTTCATACTTCTCCCTGATCTGCTTTTTAATTTCCGCATCCTGAGCCTCCGCTTCTTCCATTCTCTGGTGAAAAATCCGGTCAATCTCTCCACAAATCTCATTGAACTCCTGGGCAAATGCTCCCTTTGCATACCGCCTTGCACGAACCAGATTTTTATTTTCTTTCAATCGACTTTCGCCGTTCGACTGGAATAAACGCCGAATGGATACTGCAGAAATATAGCTCCGCAGATTTCCTTCGGAAAAGTCTTTTAAGATTTCCTCCCTTGTCAGATATCCGGGAACCTCATATTTGGCAACGATTGCCTCAATCCGCTTCTCATCCCGAGGGCAGGCTTCCAGCGTTTCTCCTGTCTGCAAAATGGGAGGCAACTCTCCCTGTTTCAGGGCGTCTTTTCTCATGCGGGTAGCTTCTTCCACCTCCTCTTTCCAGTTTTCCGCCGTCATCTTGATTACTTTTTGTCCTGGACTCGGAAGTATCAGCATCTCCGGTTTCAAATCTTCATTAGTGGAAATATCATCAATAAAGGCTTTTCGGTTCCGCTTTTTTTCGCTTGCCAACTCTTTCCCGAAAAAGGCCTCTCCACACTCTGCGTCGATATTCAGGGCCTGCTCGAAGAATCCATCTGCCTTCTCCCATTCCTCATCTTCCAGAGCCTGCCATCCACGCTTTAAAAGGGCTGCAAGGGTAACATTTCCTTCTCCCTGAAGTACCACAGTCTCTTTTAATTCCTGTTTCTCCGGCTTCTTGTCCGCATCCAGCACCTTGGCAATGCCCCGGATCAGATCCTGGATAAATCCAATCTTACTCATATCGTAGGACTGCAATACAGACAGCTGTTCCGGCAGGTCGTAGGGATCCATATCACGGTAGCAAGGGATCAGAAGTCTCTTTCTGTCATGCTTCATAAGTGTCAGGTAGCGGCTCCATTCGTTCTTCACCCATACCGCGTTCAGGTATTCCGGCTTTGTACCTACCACTACCATCACTTTCGCTGAATGAAGGGCCGCAAAGATATAGGGCTCATACTCCTGCCCTGCCTTATCCTCCAGTGTGATTCGGGCGAAGAACACCCTTCTTCCCTGATCGGTAAGCTGATAGTAAATATCCTGGGCCAGGGTGGAATCCACCGTTCTGTTCCCACGCTCATCGCTTTCCTTATAGCAGATGAACACATCAAAGGGCTGTTCCTTCTGAGAAATGGACAGAATCCCCTTCTGTACCTGAGCAATCTTTTCTCCATCCTTCTGGTACTGTTCTCTTGCCACTACGTCCGCGTGTTCCAGAGCCGCCTGATAATCCACGTCCTCCAGAAAGCTGTCGAAGCTTGCCCGGTGGCAAGTAGGAAGGTATTCTCCAGTTGCCGGGTCTTTTACATACTCGATGCCAAAACGGCAGAGAGCGCAGCACCAGTGGGCCTCCGCATCTGCTTCGTTTTCTCTGACAATACCCTCATAGACTGCCAGGGCCTTATCGAACTCCCCGATCCGGCGGAAGTGGTTGCCCCGATTAAAGGATGCTGCCCGCTGCTCGTCGTCCACCTTCGGCAGGGTCATAGTAGAACCACAGTATTCACAGGTTCCCGTCAGCTGATCGGCTGATATCTCCATGTCTCCGCCGCACATCTTGCATTTAATGATCATAACTGCTTACCCCCTTCGCAATTAAAATAAGTTTTTTTAACCCTTATTTTTACATTCTCATATTCTTCACCTAAAAACAATTTATCTATATCCTGCTCCGAACATTTTAGATTTCGACAATAACATAAAACCGTTTCATAAATATCTTCTGGATTATCAAATTTCCAATCATGACGAAAAACATCTCTTTTAAACATAGGTACAGTTTTAAAAGCATCCTCCAACTTCGGGGTTGCTACACACGATCTCAAGCCGTTTGACTGTTTCACACCATTCAATGGCCAACTTTTAACACAGTGATATATTTCAGAATTACTTTTTACCACATATACTTTTGGTATAAATAGAACAGTTCCAGCCTTTCCCATGGAATTACTGATCAAATCTGTTTCATCAAAATCATCGCCTATGCGGAACATATCATCACAGTATGTCCCTTCCATTCCAACAATCTTTCCACCTTGTACTTCCCACGCCTCAAAATAATGTGCTTCCATTTGTTCATTAGGTGGATCCACTTCTATACGTAATTCCTGCACAATAAATGCTTGCTCGGATTCGGATATGGAAAGGCCCTCCAGATTCCAATTGATATACTGTCCACAGCTTATATACTTCTCATGTAAATCATTTCTTTTTTTTGTTAAAATTACAGATTTCATTTTCACTTTACTTTTCATTTTTATGTAGCTTACAATTCTGATTCCGTTCTTCTAAATCTCTCCTCGTCTTCCGGCACAGCTCCATCACCTTATCCTTCTCCAGTAAGGCCAGCGCATCCTTCAACTGAGCCAGATCTTCTGCCAGTTGTTCTTCCAGTTCCTGTAAAACCTCGCTGCTTACCGGATCACTGTAACGGAAGGCCTCGGACAACTCCCGAAGCGCCTCCTTTGCCTCCGGAATCTGCCCCTCCTTTTCCAGCATCTTCACATGAGCCTGGAACCTCCGCATACGGCTTACATCCTTTTTCAGGCGCACCTCCTGTCTCTCCGTTTCCTCCCTGACTGCCTCTGCTCCTATGAGGCCCACTGCCGCTGCTCCAAGAAGCAACACGTAGGTCACCAGCGGTACTGCAAAAGGTACGATCGTTCCCAGCGCTGCAAACAGTAACCCCAGCACAAGCTGCACCATAAGATAGAGCAAACCGATCTTTGCGATGGGGAAACCGTAAAACTTACTTCTTATGGCTTCTCCCTGAAAAAAGGCCGACCGGATCACATATATCTGAGCTCCCAGAGCTATAAGGGAAAAGATAAGGCTTAGAGCAAATACTCCATTTTTAGGAAATGGCAATGCAAACAGCAGGACGCAATAAACCACTGTCACGATAGCCAGTACCGAAAGCCATCTTTTTTCATTCTTCCTGATCTTCATCATACCGTTTCTCCTTCCGATGCCTCAGGTCTTTTTCTTCCGCATTCCGGGCAGAACTTACTCTTGATTCCCTTGATTCCGCATACACAGTCCCAGGTGTCGTCCTCCGTCTTCTCCGGGCGTTTTGCGCCGCACTCAGGACAGAACTTTCCCGTAAGGCCCCTGGCTCCGCATGCGCAGTCCCAGGTATCTGCCTTCATCGGTTCCGGGCGCTTAGCCCCGCACTCAGGGCAGAACTTCCCCGTAAGGCCTCTGGCTCCGCATACGCAGTCCCAGGTGTCCGCATTGCCCTTTTCCGATACGGTTCCCGGCAGCTTTCCTGCACCCTGTGGATTTCCTGCCTCTCCTCCGGCGATCACTGCACCAAGGCTCTGGCCCATCTGGTTCCCACCTGAAAGTACCGGATCCATGGCTTCTCTGGTCATGCCCATGACTCCGCCCATGGCTCCAAGGGCCACTCCAAGGCCTGCAATGTCCCCAAGGGCTCCGGCTCCGCT
This sequence comes from uncultured Blautia sp., assembly GCA_944384185.1. Taxonomy (GTDB): domain Bacteria; phylum Bacillota; class Clostridia; order Lachnospirales; family Lachnospiraceae; genus Blautia. The sequence continues at coordinate 5,055 of CALWSM010000116.1, forward strand.
TCCTTCTCCTCCGGTAAGTCCGTTCTTCATGGCTTCCAGGCCTACCTGTCTTGTGGTCTCCTGCTGATAGGTGTAGCCCTTCATCTGCATCTCTGCCGCTTCCGCTGCTGCCTGCATCCGGTAGGCTGCTGCCTCAGCTTCTTTCTGGATCTTAAGGGCCTCGGCTTCTCCCTGGGCACCGATGATCTTCATCTTCGCTTCCGTTTCCGCTTCCACAGCCATCCGGGCCTGGGCAGCCTCCGCCTCGCTCTTTCTGATCTGTTCCTGCCGCACCAGCAGATACTGCTCCGCATACTGCTGCTTCATCCGCTTGTAATTGGGATCCTCATCCGGAGTCACGATGCGGCTCACGAAAAACTCCGGCATGGTTACGCCGTAATCCTTCAGCCCCTCGTTAATCCGATCCCGCAGAGCTTCGGACAGCTCCATCAGCCGCTCATCGATCTCCAGCACGTTGATGCCGCTTTCCTTGATCACCTGAGCAAGATAGCTTTTTACCTGCGTCATCACCAGTGCCCGGAAGATTCCCCTGGTGGTGCCGCCCCCAAGTAGGTCCTCCTGCCGAAGGGCTCCTGTGGTTCCAACCACCTTCAGCAATAATCTTCTGGAATCCGTTACCCTGATATTAAACTCTCCACTGGCTCCCAGCTCCACATGAAGTCCCGAGGCCGGATCAAAGAGCCGTACCTTGGAATCTGTCCCCCATTTAATTCCCATCTGGGTGGCCAGGTTGATGAAATAAACCTCCGAATGGAAGGTGTCCTCTGTATTTGTGGGAAGCTGATACAGTTTTTCCAGAAGAGGCAGCTGCTGAGTCTCCAGGGTATATCGGCCCGCTCCAAAGAGATCCAGAGCCTGACCATCCCGGAAGAACACTGCCTCCTGACTCTCATGGACGATAAGCTGGGAGCCCATGTTGAAGTCCTCAATGGGATGCTTCCACACCAGAGTTTCATTGTCCCCTTCATACTTGATGATGCTGGCAAGCCCCTCCTGCCTGATCCGCTCCGAAGTAAGCCGTTCCTGCACGTCATTTACATAGTCACATACCGGGCAGGTGTAGGTGGCAGCTCCCTTGTTGGCCCGAAGCCGTATCCCGCACTGGCCGCAGGTAAATTCCTCCACCTTTGTCTGTTCCGACTGGCTGTTGATAGGCTCGTGGCATACAGGGCACAGGGCCTTCTCCCCCTTGGACTGGTCAAAGACCACTTCGTTGCCACAGTGGGGACAGGTACGGGCCGCGAGTTTGTCTGTCTTTACATTGATGGTGTACCCGCAGGAACACTCAATCTTCTTTCTGGAAAAGAACCCCGTTTTTGCTTCGGCATACTTGCCGCAGTTTGGACATTCGATTACGAATTTGGACATGATACCTTTCTCCTTTTTCTTTCTTCAGATACTTCTTTCTGGTATTTCGGATAAAATCACTGATTGCATCTCTTATATCTTTACCATTTTCGAGTTTAGTAGTTCCTTCATGTACCATTTCAAATAGTTCTTCGAATTCTTTTCTTGTCTCTTTATCAAACAGGATATCTATCTCTGGAACAATCTCATTTCTCAATTCGCAGATACTATCCCATTCCATATATGCATATTCTGGTTTTATATCACTCTTGTCTAATTGATTGAGAGGATGCTGTTCATTCTGCGTGAATAAATTTAACTGATCTAACAGTTCGGATACTTTTTTCAGGAGTTCATAGCGTTTCTCTTCCCAAACTTCAGATTGACAAAGTTTATAGTTCTGTTTTTGAGAAAAATATGTTCCTGCTATAGCTATAAATGCGCCTATGACAGTTCCTGTAAAGCTTAAGATTCCTTCTTCCATTTTTATCCCCCTTATTCTTTTTCCACACAAAAAAGACACATCACATCTGTGGTGAGTCACAGATGCAACATGTCTCTTTATATATGCTACGCTTTTTTATATTACCTATTAAATGGGCATAACTATCCTGTCTGTCTGTCTGTCTGTCTGTCTGTCTGTCTGTCTGTCTGTCTGTCTGTCTGTCTGTCAACATTCTGACTTCCATACGGCCCCTTGTCAACTCCTGTAAGATATTATTCGTTCATAGCTATTGTACAAATTTAACACAAACTTCAACTATAATATCTAAACATTTTACTATATTGACAATTAAAAAGCAATATGCAGCCAGCATACCCTTGCTATTTAATGTCCACAGTACGGTCTGGATTTCATCTTTTCAAATTTAAGGTGTACGTTTAGAGCTTTCTGACGGCCCGATTTCGATTTTTGAAAATCTGGGGTGTACGTTTAACCTGTCGCGTACACCCCGAAT
>CALWSM010000117.1 GCA_944384185.1 uncultured Blautia sp.
GCCCCTGAATGAGGCTGCACATTCACATATTCGCAGTGAAACAGTTCTTTTGCCCTTTCAATAGCCAGCCGTTCCACATCATCCACACACTCGCAGCCGCCATAATATCTTTTTCCCGGATATCCCTCTGCGTATTTGTTTGTAAGAGGGCTTCCCATAGCCGCCATAACCGCTTTGCTTACCCAGTTTTCGGAAGCGATCAGTTCGATATGTGAGTTCTGACGCTCCACTTCCTCTTTAATACACTGAGCGATCTCCGGGTCTACCTGATTGATTTCTTCCCAAGAATACATTTTCCTTATACCGCCTTTCTTTCTGATAAAGATATTTGTTTTTCTCCCAAAGACAATCGAGGGATAAAAAAGTGCCCAGAGCCGGAATCGAACCAGCGACACGAGGATTTTCAGTCCTCTGCTCTACCAACTGAGCTATCTGGGCTTTCAAAGATATGGTAAGACTGCCGTCTTACGCAACACAGCAATCTTACCATATCTATTACTGTTTTTCAACACTTTTTTATTTTTTTCTAAACTACCGTATTGGTGATCATACCGATCCCCTCCACATCGCATTTCACCACATCTCCCGGCATAAGAAATCTGGGAGGTATCATTCCCATGCCTACCCCTGCTGGAGTTCCCATAGAGATGATCGTGCCCGCCTTCAGCGTCATACCTCCGGACAGCTCGCTGATCACATGGGGAATATCAAAGATAAAAAGGTCCGTGCTGCTGTGCTGTCTCAGGACTCCGTTTACCTGACTCTTAATGGAAAGCACCGGCGGCCGTTTTACCACGTCTTCTGTAACAATAAAGGGACCCATAGGCGTGAATCCATCCATACTTTTCCCAAAATACCACTGTTTATGTCTGGTCTGCACATTCCTTGCGCTGACATCGTTGATCACCGTATAGCCAAATACATAATCAAAGGCATCTTCCCTTTTCACGTGAAAAGCATCTTTTCCTATGATGACTCCAAGCTCTGCTTCATAGTCCAGGCTGTCTACCAGTCCGGGATAAGAAGGGATGGTCCCTCCGTCAGGGGTAGCCTCGTTCACCCTTTTAGAAAAGTATACCGGATAGTCCCGGTCTCTTTCAAAAGCCTCTTTTTTGTAGCGGGCCGACTCTTCTCCATGATCTTTAAAGTTCATTCCCAGACAGATAATGTCCTGTCGGGGATGAGGGATCGGGGCACAGTGGATCACTTCATCATAATTTAAAGTCTCTCCTTTCGCAGAAGCTAAAGAGTTTCTCAGCATTTCCATCTCTTCCGGTTTAATATGTTCGATCAGATCGTTCATATCCTGAAAATGAAGGCTGAAAGTTTCTAAGGGATAAAATCTCTGAAAAGCGTTAGGACACATCACGCCCAGACGTTCTTTATCATCTCCCTGAAGTTTATATGTGAGCAATTTCATGTTCCACCCTCCTCTTCTCTATTCTTGCAGCCTTATGGCTCTGCGCCTTGTGTATTACATTGCTTTTGTTTAATAGTAGCATACTGCACAAAAGTTTTCCATATAATTTTCCCAAATTTCTATGATTTGCAATTGTTGCTTTTAGTTGTACTCTTTCTTTTATTTATGTATAATGATTAATTGAACAACTTCTTGTTAAATCCGCCTATTTCTGCGGACACTACAACGACAAGAGGTATCAAAGATAAAGGAATGAAACATCATGAATATCAAAAGACTTTTAGCCGTATGGAGCGCACGGCTGATCAAAACCGCCTGCCAGTTAACAGGTAAGCAGGGCGTTACCCTGGCCGGAAAGATCGCTCTGTCGATCTATCCTCCTATATTAAAAGAACTGGCCAGTGAAGTAAAAAAAGAAATCTTCGTAGTCTGCGGTACTAACGGCAAGACTACCACCAATAATCTTCTGGCCTCTGTTCTGGAAAAAAACGGATACAAAGTTGTCTGCAACCGCACCGGTTCCAATATGCTTAACGGCGTGGCTTCCGCCTTCGTCCTTGCAGCCGGACTTTCCGGGCATCTGAAAGCCGACTATGCCTGTATCGAGATCGATGAGGCTTCTACTGTCCGTGTATTTCCCCACTTTCATCCGGACTATATGGTACTGACAAACCTTTTCCGGGATCAGCTGGACCGGTACGGAGAGATTGACATTACCATGGACCTTCTCTCCCGGGCCATGAAAATGGCTCCTGAGATGAAAGTACTGGTTAACGGCGACGATTCCCTGTCCACCTATCTGGCTCTGGAAAATGAGAATCCCCATTTTACCTTTGGCATCGGACAACAGGTATTCCAGGAAGAAGACGCCCGGGAAATCCGGGAAGGACGGTTCTGCAAGCGCTGCGGTGAAAAAATGGAATATCATTTTTACCACTACAGCCAGCTGGGAGACTACTACTGTCCCCGGTGCGGCTTTAAACGTCCCAAACTGGACTTTGACGGAACCAACGTATCCCTGGCTGAGGGCATTGCCTTTGATGTAGGCGATTTCCATATCAAAGCCAATTACCGGGGATTTTATAATGTTTACAATATCCTGGCCGTCTACGGTGCGGCTTCCCTGGCAGGAATCCCCTTGGAAAACTTCAATAAGGTTCTCGGAGATTACACCCCTCAGTTCGGCCGGAACGAACTGTTCCAGATCTCCGATACCAGGGTTATGCTGAACCTGGCGAAGAACCCGGCAGGGTTTAACCAGAATATTTCTGCGGTGATGACGGACGCATCTCCCAAAGATATCATTATCCTGATCAATGACAACAGCCAGGACGGCACCGACGTTTCCTGGCTCTGGGACGTAGACTTTGACCGCCTGGCGGATGCAAATGCAGCTTCTATTACGGTATGCGGCATCCGGTGCCAGGATATGCGGCTGCGGCTGAAATATGTGGACATCCCCTGCAATCTGGAACCGGACATCGAAAAGGCCATTACGGAAAAGCTCCAAAACGGAGTAAAAAATCTCTATGTGCTGGTAAACTATACCGGTCTGTACACCACCCACAATATTCTCAAAAAAATGGAGGGCAGAAAATCATGAAACTGACTATTGGACATTTATATCCGGATCTTCTTAACCTCTACGGAGACCGGGGAAACATCCAGTGCATGATGAAGCGGAGCCAGTGGAGAGGCATTGAGGCTGAAACCATTGAATTCACCCTGGAAGACGCCATTGATTTTTCCAAACTTGACATTGTTCTCCTGGGCGGCGGCTCTGACCGGGAGCAGATGATCGTCTGTTCCCAGCTGAGGAATATACAGAAAGATTTCAAAGCTTATGTGGAGGACGGAGGCACAGTCCTGGCCGTCTGCGGAGGCTACCAGCTTCTGGGACACTATTACAAAACCGACGAGGGCACTATCGAAGGTCTTTCTCTTGTAGATCTGTATACAGAGCAGGGAAGCCCCCGTCTTATTGACAACATTGTTCTGGAAAATAGCGATTTCCCCATGCCCATCGTAGGTTTCGAAAATCACGGCGGCAGAACCTATATCGGAGACAACCGTCCTTTCGGCAGAGTGCTGTACGGCTCCGGAAATAATGGGGAAGACAAAACTGAAGGAGTCCTTTACAAAAATGTGGTAGGTACTTATCTCCATGGTCCTCTCCTTCCCAAAAATCCCCATGTCTGCGATTATCTTCTGTCCAACGCTCTGAAACGGAAATATGGCAGCGCAGATCTTGCCCCCCTGGACGACGCCCAGGAAAAAGAAGCCAATCAATATATTTATCATCGTTTTGTAAAACAGGAGTAGAGTCTGAAAACCGGCAGATCCCTGTGCCATATATATCTGAGCCCTTGGCTTTGTCTACCAGATTTTGCCCTTGGCCGGAAGAGTCTGAGATCTCAGCCTCCTCCGGCCAACGTTTTTCAGCGGATATGCCTTACAGTTAAGCATCTATTTTTCTAAAAACATACTGAGAATTCTGTTTATTGATTTTTTTCAAAAAACTGTTGACAATTCAATCTATATGTAGTATTATTTCATTTGTCTTCCACAGAAGACGAAAATAAATAACCTGCGGGTGTAGTTCAGTGGTAGAACACCAGCCTTCCAAGCTGGATATGTGGGTTCGATTCCCATCACCCGCTTATGCGCGAGTGGCTCAGTTGGTGGAGCGCGACCTTGCCAAGGTCGAGGCCGCGGGTTCGAGTCCCGTCTCGCGCTTTTTTTATTGTCGAAATCCTTTTCTTATCCGGTTCCGGAAATATTTTCCTTTTTACAATGTACGAAAGATCCGTTTCACTCCTTCGCCATACTTGCGCCCGGCCGTGTATCTGTCTGCAATTCTATTATATAAGTTTCTGTAAAACTCTGGCATAGCATATATGCACTTTTCTAACTTTACTAAAAGGTATATAATATAATAAAAGCTTTCAAAGTACACTTATGACCTTCCGAAAAGGGCGTCTCAGCGTACAGAAGGCATGTTCTTTGGACACTTAAAATCTCAAAATGGGAAAGGAGATCTTTATCATGCGAAAAAATTTTGGAAAACAATCCTGGATGTATCCTCTGCCGGTGCTGATCATCGGCACCTATAATGAAGACGGCTCCGCCAACGCCATGAACGCTGCCTGGGGCGGAATCTACGATACCAATCAGGTATGTATCTGTCTCAGCCCGGGGCACAAGACCACCGCCAATATTAAATCCCGCCAGGCCTTCACGGTAAGCTTTGCAGACGCTTCTCATGTCAAAGAAGCCGATTACCTGGGGATCGTATCCGGAAACAAAGAACCCGCCAAGCTGGAAAAAGCCGGCCTCCATACTGCCAAAAGTGAATTCGTGGATGCTCCTCTCATCGAGGAATTCCCCATGACCCTGGAGTGTAAGCTGGTCAAGATCACCGAAGATGGGGACATTATCGGAGATATCATCAACGTCAGCGCAGATGAAAAGATCCTGGATGAAAATGGAAAAATCTCTCCGTCACTGCTCCAGCCTATCGCCTTTGATCCGGTAAACAACGCTTATCTGAAGCTGGGAGAAAAAGTTGGAAATGCATTTCATGACGGGGCGGGGTTGAAATAAGCGAAAGAGATACACTAAAATTCCTTGCATTGTTAAAGAGTTCGGATTCTGCATACAAAAACAGTATGCGGGAATTAAGCCTGATCGTAAGCACTGCTTTCTTTGATTTTTCCCGTTCTTGAATTAAGGCATTTAATTTTTTAAGTATTCATTCTCCATTCTTAAACGCTGATTTTCTTCTTGCAGAGTTTCCACTTCCGATTTTGGCTTGAATGTATGTTTTTTCCCTTTCATTGTTCCTGCTTCATATCCGGCTTTGCCTCTGCGTTCTCTGCGTAAAGCTTCCGGTGCTTCCTGTATATATAGTTCTTCCCAGTTAAGAACCGACTGCCATGTAGATATATTAAAATGTGCTGCCGTCTGGCGGGCAGATAAGGCATCAACTCTCCCTGGCCAAGGCGTCCCCCCTTGGCCCGATGGGGCGGCTGCCCTCAGCCCGCCAATGGGCTTTGCCCCTTGACCCCAGCAGAGAGCTGTGCCCTCTGCACTCCTGCGCCGAAGAAGCTGTCCGCAGCAAAATGCAGTCGGCCAGCTTCTCCATTTTTTTACAATACTTCGCAAAATCCTTCTAAAAAAAGAAAGCCGATGTCCGAATCGCTTTCTAAAAGCAAATCCATTCATCGGCATATTTTATCGTTATGTGATTGTTATTCTACTACTTGGTACAGTTCAAAATTCATTGAGCCACTTCCAAAAGTTTTTGGTTGATGCGGGACTGCACTTCAATATAATAGGTTGCTTCCTCCGTATTCATTTCTTCGCTTTCCCACTGCTCAAAATCTGCCATCATATCAGCATATTTGCCCATATAGGATGTATAATCGCTCAATAGAGTAAGGTCACTTCCGTCAGATTCAGCATACGTATTCATAAATGCAACATATTCATCAAAAAACGCTTCATAGCTGTCCATTGCATCTTTGAACTCAGGGCGTAGACCATTAACATTGATATAATTTTTTATCTCCTTATTTCTGATTTTGTCGCCCTCGCTTGTAAAGACGATATGCTTGAAAAAGTGCCTAAAATTAAGGATTTCTACATAGTTCGTCTTTGTAGCAACACACAAGTCTCCACTTGTTCTTCATTGTCCAAACTAATCTTTTCACTGTTCTTCCAAAAATCTCTTCAACTTTGATATTTGCATGGAAGCATCATGTTCTATTAGTTATTATCTTTTTTCTTTACTATGCTTTGAATATTTTTAATGCTTTCCAAATATTCATCTTCAACCGGTGACAAATTCTGTGCCTGATATTTTCTATACTCTTCTGTTGCCTTCTCGATTGCCTGTGCATGGCTGATTGTACCGGCTCCCTGCAGCACCCTTTCCCCTGTAGTCTTCAAAACATTATCAAGATGCTCCACATAATCTGACATATACATAGGATTATGACGCATAGCCTGAATTTCCGCAAAATCAAAATATCCTGATACAATATTATTCAATATTTTTAATTCTTCATCATTAAGGTAATTCTTTGCAATGCCTATATCCTTTAAAGCAGGAAAGTCACCAGAAAAACTCTTTAATCCCATAAAAGGCTGGCTCGCATCCGCACGCTCGTATATAACCTCCGCTGCTGTATGTCCATGTGCTGCATAATGCAATTTGTTCTGCACCATTTTAAAAAAAGCAATAGATTCACTGCTCTTAGGATCATAGTCAACACTCGTTGCATAAAGGTCAAGAACCTGTCGATACATAACCTTTTCAGACGAACGTATATCCCGTATGCGGTCTAATAGTTCTTTCCAGTAATTACCTCCACCCAGATTTTTCAGGCGCTCATCATCCATTGTAAAGCCTTTTATCATGTACTCTTTTAATCGTTCGGTAGCCCAGCGACGAAAATTTGTGGCAATTTTTGATTTCACTCTATACCCAAGAGAAATGATCATATCAAGATTATAATGTGTTGTATTATATTTTTTTCCGTCAGCAGCAGTTGTTCGGAATTTCCGAACAACTGAAGTTTCTTCCAGTTCACCCTCTTCAAAAATGTGTTTAATATGCTCGCTGATATTGGATTTACTGGTTTGATAGAGTTCGCATAATTGCGCCTGTGTAAGCCAAACGGTCTCATCTTCAAACTTAACGTCAATTTTTGTGTGTCCATCTTCCGTCTGATATATGATAATTTCGCTCTCAACGTTTTTAGAAATATCTTTTTTATTCTCCACCTTTCACCTCTCCTAGTAATCTGCTTAACTTATTATTGTTAACTGTATTTTCTGATTGGAATACCAGAAGATAAAAATTCCTGATGCCTTATTTGCAAATCCATCTGGAGCATACATTTCTGTGATAGTCTGCTCTTTATATGGAGTATTT
>CALWSM010000118.1 GCA_944384185.1 uncultured Blautia sp.
TATTTGGTTGTGCCTGCCAGAGTTTTGAACGCAGCCGAGTATGGCGTACCCCAGGGAAGAGAGAGGGTGTTCTTTTTCGGATTTAAAAAGGAAGCATTAACCAAAAAGGCATTAGAGGAATTGAGCAGTGAAAGTATCTCACAAGAGTACGATCCATATCCTGTTCCTACACACTATATCCATGAAATTTGCAAAAACAGCAGGCTGAAACACTTCGTAACAGTTGCTCAAGCTTTTGTGGATTTAAAGGAACCGGAACTATCCGGGGATATTTGCCAGCAAAAATATTCCAAAGCAAAGTTTATGGGAAAGCATTGTCAGGGACAGCAGGAAGTAAAGCTAAAAGGAGTAGGGCCGACGATACGTTCAGAACATCATGGAAATATAGAATTCAGAAGATTGTCAAAAGAGCATGGCGGAGAACATGAACTGGAGCTGGCAGAGGGAATGAAGGAGAGACGGCTTACAATAAGAGAATGTGCAAGAATCCAAACGTTCCCGGATGATTACGATTTTATAATACCCAAGAAAGGGGAACAGGTGCCTGTTTCTGCCTCTGAGGCATATAAGATTATTGGAAATGCAGTTCCGCCGCTGTTGGCCTATCATATTGCAAAAAGAATAGAGGATAATTGGCAGAGATATTTTGGAGGTTAGATGTGTCAAAAGAGAGAAAGGCGGCGTATTTGGATAGATTACGCAGTATAACAAAAGATATAGAAAAAAAACTTCAAAGTGAAAAGCTAAGCGGAAAAAACAAAAAGAAAATGACAGGCGCAGATTTTGAAGAGGTCGTCTACAATAGTCTGCTTGAAGCCGGATTCAAAGAAAAAGAAATCACCCATAGCCCTCAAAAATTTCCAGATTTTATCTTAGAAGATTTGGAGGATGGAGATAAGATCGGAGTAGAAGTCAAGAAAACGGATGCAGATAAGTGGGAAGTAATCGGCGGCAGTATTTATGAAAGCCTGAAAAATGATATAGAGGATACCTATGTATTAATGGCAAAGCTGGGAGGATCTAATCCGGAAGTTCGGTTAAAAAAATATGACGAGTGTATAGCAGATCTGAAGGTAACACATAGCCCCAGGTTTTCTCTTGATCTTGATCTGGAGAAAGGGGAAGATTATTTAACCAGAAATGATGCAAAAGACCTGTTAGAATTATCTGGTGAGGAATTAAACAAAAAGATCCGAAAGCTGCTACGCACACAGAAATCAACTTGGTGGAGTGGAGAAGAAACTACAGCATTTTCTGATCTGACAAAAGAAGAGAAAGAAATATATTTGAATGAAGGAATTGCCTTGTTTCCAGAAATCTTTAAAGGAGATTACCGTAAATTTACGCCTTGGCTGGTATATAATTGTTTTGTGTGGTATGGTAATGTCAGGGATATTTTTTCTGCTGGAGGAAATAAGTACATAGAAGATATACATATTTATGTGTCGGCGATCATGTACCGAGCATTACAGAATGCTGCCAGCATTAAACAGAGAATTCTTGAGATGACACAGGATGAGCAGGAAAAATTCTGGGGAAAGAGTACGGAGGATCCAGATAAAAGACTGGAGTATTGGCTTACATTGGTAGATACGAATTTGAGGATATCTTCTGATTTGATTGCAAATAACCGGAAGTTGACGGCTTATGAAAATTCTGGCGATGAACAAATTCGTCAGTTGGTAAAAAGCAGATTTTTAAATAAACTGAGGGATAAAATGCAGGGGATCAACCCCTGATAGGTTTCTGGGGGTAGATCCTCAGGTAAGCGGTTCTTTTTATGCTTTTTGGACTTTTCTGGGTTTTCTGGGTTTAAATTTCATGTATATTGCAAACCGAATTTACATATGCTATAATGCCAGTAGGCAAAGTGAAATAAGTAGTCCATGTGGTTCGACTACGATAAAAACCCCAGTGCTGCAACACTGGGGTTTTCTATTCCCGTTTTGTCGGCAGGGCTTAGGGCCGAGGCTGGTTACCGACTATTTGTCGCTGTCCAACCATTTGATGATGTAATGGCAAATTACACCAGCCGCAACAGCGACAATAAGTGAAATAAGTATCTCCACATGGTTCACCCCCTTCCTGTACCGGGTATAGGGGCGGTAACGAAATAATTATATCATGTATAACTAGAGCATGCTATCTGATTTCGCCATAATTTGATGAATGGCTTGTCTGAACCTTCATCTACCGTCATTAATTTAAAAATCATCGTGTCAGCACACCAGGGACTTTTGATGGATATTGGAGAAGGGAGATGAAAACCAATGGATCTGAAAGAACTGGAATACTTTAAAATGGTCTGCGAACAGAAGAGTATTACCAGGGCCGCCCATGCCCTGTATATGACGCCCCAGGGGCTGAGCCGCATCATAAAGAATATCGAAAATGAGATGGGCGCAACCTTGCTGAACCGGACAGCCTCCGGTATCAGCCTGACCAGGTCGGGAGAGTATCTCTATGAACATCTGGCCGATTTTCTGGGGCCTTATCGCATGGTGTGCAGTGAGATCCGGTGCATGGAGCAGCAGGAGAAACATGAGATCGATCTTCTGTCAGCTTACGGGATCCTCCGTCTGGTGACGCCGGAATGTCTCTGGGATTTTAAGGAAAAGTATCCGCAGATCACCCTTCATTACCGGGAATATCCCGATCATCAGGTGGAGAGCCGCTTTCTGTCCGGGGAGGGAAATGTGGCTTTTACTGTGGGAAATCACAGCCTGAAATATATGGAAGCTACTTTTATGGAAAAGTTTGAGATCAAGCTCCTGGTAAACCGGGCCCATCCGCTGAGTAAGAAAGAGAAAGTAACCATTAAAGATCTGGAAGGAGAACGGCTCTATATTGAAAGCCCGGAATTCCATATCCACAGCCTGATCCTGGAGAAATGCCGTCAGGCAGGCTTTGAACCCAGGATTGCCTTTGAAACCAGCGGATTCAGCCTCTGCCACAAAATGGTCCAGCAGAATAAAGGGATTTCCGTAACCGTGGATTTTATTTTTGACGATATGAAACAGGAGGATCTGGTGATGATCCCCTTTGAAGACGGTCCTTATGAGTGGGAAACCTATATGCTCACCAGAAAAGGCAGCACCCCGAATCCGGATATCCGGCTTTTCCACAGCCATGTAATGAAATGGCTGAAGGATATTAAAGAGAAGAATATATCCAGATAGTATCACAGATTTGTTGAAAGGAATCAAAGCTTTGTTGATTTTCGGAGGATAGAGAACATGATATGATACAGGTGAATTCACTTATATTATATCTTCTTTAAGAAAGAAACACATTCAAATGGCGAGGAATGTGTTTCTTTTTTTACTATTCAGCCATGCGTCTTCGGATAGAGAAAACTGGCGCAAGCTGGCTTGCACCAGTTTCCTCTATCCGAAGACATATGGCGCTTAGCCATAAGCGAAGATTTAGCTGCGGCAGCAGCGGGAAAGCAGCGCTAGCTGCGAATCTGAGCTGTATGGCTGAATAGTTAAGCGACCCTATCAATAAAACGTTGCAGGCATTCAATAAAACGTTGATGGGAAGATAAGAAAAGGATTGTTATAATATAGACAAACAAGTATTGTCAAGTACACACAGGAGGTTAATATGAGTACATTCAGACTTACGACTATCGAAGAATTCGAAGCCGCAACCCAGAGACTTCTGGAGACAGGAGCAAAAGTAGGCGCAGATTCCTGGCAGGCGCGGGTTCAGAATCAGACCCCCCACTGTAAATTCGGAGAGGAGGGGATCTGCTGCCGTATCTGCACCATGGGACCCTGCCGTATTACAAAGAAAGCCCCAAGAGGCATCTGCGGCTGCGACGCCCACGGGATCGCAGGAAGAAACTTTCTTCGTTTCACCGCCGGCGGGGCTGCCACCCATTCTGATCACGGAAGGGAGATCTGCCATACTCTTCATACCGTTTCTCCAGATGGAAACTATAAGGTAAAGGATCCGGAGAAATTGATCCGGATTGCAAAAGAGTGGGGCGTTGAGACAGAGGGCAAGGATATCTATGACCTGGCTCATGAAATGTCCGAGCTGGCGCTGTTAGAGTATGGAAAACCTTTCGGCGTTCAGAGATGGCTGTCCAGAGCACCGGAACACACAAGAGAACTGTGGAAAAAAGCCGAGATCGAACCAAGAGCCATTGACCGGGAGGTTTCCACAGCTATGCATATGACCCATATGGGCTGTTCTTCCAAGCCGGAAGCCCTGGTAAGACAGGCACTCCGTTCCGGTATGTCTGACGGATGGGGAGGTTCCATGTGCGGCACAGAATTTTCCGACGTAATGTTCGGCACCCCAAAGCCCGTGGATACAGAGGCAAACCTGGGAGTTATGAAAGAAGAGGAAGTAAACATCATTGTACACGGACATGACCCCAGTCTTTCCGAGATGATCTGTGAATACGCCGAGGATCCGGAGATGATCGCTCTGGCAAAATCCCTGGGAGCAAAGGGGATCAATGTGGCCGGCGTATGCTGTACTTCCAATGAGGTTGCCATGAGAAGAGGGATTCCTATGGCAGGGAATTTCCTTCAGCAGGAGAATGTAGTCCTTACTGGGGCATGTGAGGCCATTATCGTAGACGTTCAGTGCATCTTCCCTGCACTGGGCCCTCTCTCCAAATGCTTCCATACCAAGTTTATCACAACTTCCCCCATCGCCCAGATGCCGGATTCGGATTTTATCCGCTTCAACGCCGAGACAGCAGGAGAAAACGCAAAACAGATCGTGAAACTGGCGGTAGAGAACTTTGTGAACAGAAAACAGGAGCTGGTACATATCCCTCAGTTGAAACAGAAAGCTACGGTAGGATATTCTGTAGAAGCCATTATCAAGCAGCTGGATAAAGTGGCAAGCTCTCAGGGAGATGAGCTGGGAACCACAAAACCGCTGATCAACTGCATTACCTCCGGCGTATTAAGAGGGGCTGTTGCTATGGTTGGCTGCAACAACCCGAGAGTACGTCCGGACTCCGCCCATATCGAGCTGATGAAGAAGCTGATCAAAAACGATATTATCGTAGTCCTGTCCGGATGCTCCGCCCAGGCTGCCGCAAGAGCCGGACTGATGGACAAGAGAGCCAAAGATCTCTGCGGCGACGGACTGAAGAGAGTCTGCGAACTGGCGGATATCCCCCCGGTACTGCATATGGGATCCTGTGTGGATATCAGCCGTATGATGGTGCTGGCCGCTACACTGGCGAAGGATTCCGGATTAAATATTTCCCAGCTTCCACTGGTAGGCTGCGCTCCGGAATGGATGTCTGAGAAAGCGGTATCTATCGGAAACTATGTGGTAGCTACCGGTATTGATACGTTCCTGGGGGTAGATCCTCAGGTAAGCGGTTCTTCTGAAGTGACCTACTGGCTGACCGAAGGGGTCAGAGACTGGGTAGAGGCCGCTTACACAGTAGAGAAAGACATTGACAAACTGGGCGACGCGATCATCGCAAGGATCGAAGAGAAGAGAGCGGCTCTGGGAATCTGAGAAAGCAGAGTAAGAAAGAGCGTTTCTATAAAGACAGAGGCAGGTCCGGATAAAAAAGTCCGGGTCTGTCTTTTCTTTTATGTTTTGATCAAAACCTTGAGTATACTACAGAAAAAAACAGGAATCTGTAAAAAAAGCCCATTGACCTGAAGTACACTGAAACGTTTATCATATTACAGAAATCTACATTTACAATGTGAAACAGGCGGAGGGAGATTATGAATGAGAATACTTTGAAAAGAACCTTTGGTATGCGTGAGGCAGTAACCATAACGGTGGGTACTGTGATCGGGGTGGGGCTGTTTACCACAGGAGCCAATGTTGTAGGGACTATGGGACCGGCAGTCATTATTGCAACCTTTGTGGCTATGCTGATCAGCATCTATCCGGCTTTATTGTATGCAGAAATGGGCGCCGCCCTTCCTTATGCCGGCGGGACTTATAAGTATGCGGCTATGGGGATCGGAAAACCTTTCGGAATGCTGGCGGGATGGAATTTTATCATTTCTCTGGTAGCGGTTACAAGCGGAGAAGCGCTGGCTTTCAGTTTTTATTTTAAAACGCTGTTTTCTGCCTTTGGAATGGAACTTCCCATCAGCGACAGGATGCTGGCGACGATCGTGGTCATTGTCTTTATCGTTACAAATGTGATGGGAGTAGAAATGACGGGAAAACTTCAGAACGGATTTATGTTCTTTTTCTGGGGCGTGGCGATTATCTGGTTTATCACCATGATCCCGAATGTACATCTTCCCTATTTTCTGGAGATGCCTGCATTTATGAGCGAGATGACGCCTCTTAGTTTTATTGCGGCCGTCAGCATGATCTGGTGGTGCTTTGCAGGGTTTGAAACCTGCTGCGCTATGGGAGAAGAGATCAAGTATCCGCAGATCAATATCCCGAGAGCCCTGTTTCTGGCGCCTTTTATTGTATTTGCTGTCAACGCTGCGTTCCAGTGGTTTCTGGTAGGAATCGTTCCTACGGAAGAGATCGCTTCTCTGACGACAGCTTCTGCGCCTTTTGCAGAGGCTATGACAAAAGCCGGGATCCTTGGTTTTCCTCTGGCTCTTCTTGCTGCGGGGATTGCTTTCGGAGGAGATTTTTCCACACTAAACGCCAGTATCGCAGTTCCTCCAAGATATCTGTTTACCATGGCCAGAGACGGCGCAATGCCAAAGGTTTTTGCAAAAATCCATAAAAAATATCAGACGCCCTATATAGCGATCCTGACGCTGGGGATTTTATCCGCATTTTTAATAGCGTCAAATTCTATGATCTATATAGCATCCGTCAGTCTTTTTGCAGATCTCTTTTACTACGTTCTGGGAATTGCCGCTTCCTTCGGGCTGAGAAAGAAGCATCCGGAAATAAAAAGACCTTACAAAGCGCCGGGAATTATGATAGGCGCTCCTGTCAGTGTGGTGATCTATCTGATCATGATGACCCAGCTGGACAAAGAAGCTTTGATCACCGGGGTAATCTGGTGTATATTGGGATTGGCGATCTACGCCATTTGCCGCAGAAAATATCAGGGCGGAAAAGCGGAAGAAAATGAAGTTGTTTTTCAAGTGCAGGTCCCTGGGGCGGAAGAAAAGAAAAAAATGGACAGAGAATTTAAAATCTGGAGAAACGTTGTGGCCATTGCGGTAATCCTTGTATTGCTGGCCTATGGCGTTGCCTATATTTTATAAGGATCCAAAAGAGTTCCTGCTGTGCCGGAATGGCCGCAGGAACTTTTTTGGACTTTT
>CALWSM010000119.1 GCA_944384185.1 uncultured Blautia sp.
ACCGGCAATGCAATGCTCTTATCTTCGGTCTCAAACAAAATAATTTCTTTTCCGTTTTCCATTCGTTTACGTTTCTCCTTTCTCTATTCTTTCCCCAGATCGCTTAAAGCCTGCAAATATCCTTCCAACCGTTTCTGCGCACCGGGATCCAGTTTTTCGTACATCCTGATTATTTCGTATTCCCTGGAATTTTTATCGATCACAACATAATCTGTCTGCCTGTATTCTCTGGGATTTTTGCTGTCTGTATCCAGCAGCAGCTCATATGGTGATATCCCCAGCACATCACATATGATCATAATCTTATCAGCCGATGGATTAGTCCCCTTTCTTCTCCAGTCACTGATTGTGCTCTGGGATATCCCTGTTCTTTTTGCAAATTCATTTTGTGACATACCTTTTTCTTCAAGGTATTTATAGATCCGTTCACTGATCAGCATAGTTCCTCCTCCATATCCTTCTCTTTGTGCGCTGTAACGTATATACGTTATATTATCGTAATTTTGAGAGTATGTCAATCTTTTTGACACACTTTTCCCCTGCAAAAACGAGCCTTCCGCAGAAGACTCGTTTTACTCTCCGGCAGCCCCCTCGGGTACCTGCCGGCTCAATATGTTTTATGGCTGTCCATCATGTTATGTCAGGAGATTTCTCACCATCTCTCCGTCAAAGGCCACCGACTCCACATGATCCACCTCGATCTGATACAGGGCGTTGGCCGCAATATGCTCCGCCGCCTGTTCCAGATCCCGGATACCGCTGGTATTCTTATGCAGCTCGATCACTGCATCCAGCCCCTCCGGGGTCAGGGTGCATTCCTTCTCCTCCATGCCGATCCTCTTCAGCACCTTCGGAAGGGCATATCTGGAGAAGATCACCTTCTTTTCTTCCGCCGTATAATCCGGAATCTCGATCACTGCAAATCTGGACATCAGGGGAGCGCTGATCTGATCTTTCTCATTGGCAGTAGCAATGGGATAAACTCCCGATGTAGGGATCATACATTCCATATAATTGTCGGTAAATCCCAGGTTATCCAGAAGAGTCAGGAGTACGTCCGCCGGATTCCCGTTTCCTTTTCCGGAAGCCGCCTTGTCCAGCTC
Organism: uncultured Blautia sp.; assembly: GCA_944384185.1. Lineage (GTDB taxonomy): Bacteria > Bacillota > Clostridia > Lachnospirales > Lachnospiraceae > Blautia. Next base: position 1,104 of record CALWSM010000119.1, read on the forward strand.
ATTGATGATAAAGACCAGGTTGGACTCTCCCGCCATGGAAAATGCCTCCATGATGATCCCCGGCTTTGCGTTGGCGTAGATCCTGGAGCTTCCGGTAAGCTGTTCCGGATCATTGATGGAGCTCATATCCAGGGTCGTCCAGGGCAGCTTCAGGATACGGGCTACCGCATAGGCGATCTGAGACTTTCCCGTTCCTGCAGGACCGATGAGCAGAAGTCCATAGGCCGGCAGAGTGTGGGTACGGTTGATCTGGATAATGGTCTCGATGATCCTCTGTTTTACAGACTCCATACCGTAGAGCTCTTCGTCCAGGATCCTTCTGGCTTCCTCCGGGTCAATGGCTTCAAAATAATTTCCCTTCCACTGGATATTCATCATCATGGAAAGGGCTCTCTGGGCGTGGCGCCGCTCTTCAGGAGACACCTCATTGGACTTGGCAACCGCCAGGTTCCTTCTGGCCCAGAGACGGATGTTGTCCGGCAGGGTCCTTCCTGCACAGTTCATAAAATCTGTAATACTCTGGATACTGGTCAGCTTCATGCTGTCCCCTGTTTCCTCCTCATCTTCATCTGGGATTTCCCGGGAAGGTGCGTCGCTGGACAGCAGCCGCTCGATCATAAACTGGAGAAATCCGTCCTCTGCGGAAAGCTTCGACCCGCCCCCAAAGGCAATCTCACGGATCTTGTATACTGCATACTTACCCTCTTTTACTGCCCCGGACAGCCGCACATGAATATGATTTTCTCCCAGCCATTTCAGAAGGCTGACAAACCGGGCGTCGATCTCCAGGATATCCTCGCTGACCGTCCCTTCCTCCCCTTTAAACTCAAAGGCCGTCCGCCTTATGGGATTGGTAAAGATCCCGTTGGAATGATGGACAAGCTTCCCCGCCCTGTTGTCCAGGACCAGGATGGGATGCTCCGGAGAGCTTTCCGGACTGCTGGTGTAAAAGATTTTATAGGTACATTCAGGAACCTTGGCGTCCTGCGGCGAATTGTTAAAATCAAAAACTGGCATAATCTGCTCCTTTTATCATGAAATATCCATATTTCGTTTAGTGTACCATAAAATCTTTCATGAAACAATCCGGCAGCGCCCCTTTCCAGGTCTCTTTTCAGATCATCCCGTCCCGCAGCACCCCATGATCCTCCAGGACCTTTTCGATCACCGTGCCCTTTATAAAATGCAGCGCCGGCTTCTTTAATCCGTTAAGGGGGCCGGGAAGCCGGATCTCCAGAGGTGATTTCCCGTCCATCAGGCATATGCTGCTTTTCAGAAGCTCCCGTATATCATAGACGCTTCCCCAGACCTCCGGTACGCCTCTGTCAACCCCCAGAAGTCCATACACTGCTTCCATCGCTGTGCGGACAGAATACTCTGTGGTAAATACCGTATCTCTCGGCGTGTCTGCAAACTGGCCGAGAAACGCAAAGTTTGTACAGCCTTCCGGGATCACTTCCGGCCGGTCTCCCTTAGTCCTGGGCATAAAAAAGGCTGTGATATAAGGCATCATCGTAGGAACACATACCGCACTGTTTTCTGCCAGCTCCGGGATCTGTTCCACAGGAACTCCTAAATGGTAAAGCCATTCCTGGGTAATTTCTTTTCCGGTACAGGCTTTCATAGGTTTTTTCACATAGTCTCCCGGCACATCTGTAAAGAGTCCGTAGACCCAGACGCAGACCTTCTCCGGATCCTGCTCTTTAAACTGCCCCTGGCGGTTAATGGTCCAGCTCAGAAGCCAGCTGGAGTCCACGCAGCTTACAATGCCTCCGGTCACCACCTTTCCTGTCCGGGGATCTCTTTTGCATATATTCGTGATATAAGGTAAGATCCGGTCATCCAGGGTAGTGATCGTAGCAGATTCCCAGTTGGTCTTGGCAATGTCCGAGCAGAACTTCTCCGGCCGCCCGAACGCCGGATCCTGTCTGGCAATATTTTTCCACAGGTTCCAGCAGCCGCTGGTACGCACCTGGGCGTCGCCGTTTGGCGCATGATCCTGGTCTCCGTAAATCGTACCTTCCGTGCAGCTTCCATTGGTTACAAAAACAAGGTCCTTTTCTGTGAGAAGAATTCCCTTTTCCACTCCCCTGACCCTGCACTCAATAGCCGAAGCCCTTTTCTTTCCCTCTTTGATCTCAAAGACCACATTGGCCACTTCCGTCTGGAACTGGAAATCCACCCCCGCCTGCTCCAGATATCTCTGCATAGGCAGGATCAGAGACTCGTACTGATTGTAACGTGTAAATTTCAGGGCGCTGAAATCCGGAAGCCCTGCAATATGGTGGATAAATCTCTGGAAATACAGCTTCATCTCCAGGGCGCTGTGCCAGTTTTCAAAGGCAAACATGGTCCTCCAGTACAGCCAGAAGGTAGAATCAAACACTTCCTGGTCAAATACATCCTCAATGGTCTTATCATACAGTTCCTCATCTTTTGTCAGAAACAGTTTCATGATCTCCATGCAGCCCTTCTGGCTTAAGTTAAATCTGCCGTCTGTATGGGCATCTTTTCCCCGATCCTTAGTAGCCCGGCACAGGGAATAATTGGGATCGTGCTTATTCAGCCGGTAAAACTCATCCAGCACGGAAAGCTCCGGATCTTCCAGTGAAGGAATGCTGCGGAAAAGATCCCAGAGGCATTCAAAATGATCCTCCATTTCCCGTCCGCCCCGCATGATATAGCCCCTGGAAGGATCGAAAATCCCATCGCAGGCTCCTCCTGCAATGTCCATAGCTTCCAGAATATGGATCTGTTTTCCGGGCATCTGTCCGTCCCGGACCAGGAAGCAGGCCGCCGCCAGAGCCGCCAGTCCACTCCCTACAATATAGGCGTTCTTCTCATCCACGCCTTCCGGTTTCTCCGGCCTGGCAAAGGCTTCATAATTTCCGCTGCTGTAATAGATCCCTTTCCGGTTTTTCTCATGTTTTCCAAGCTCCGTATTCCGGTAATCCTCTCTCTGCCCGGCATTGGCAGGATCCTTCTTTTTCCTGTTCTGCTGCGCCTTCCCTTCTTTTTCCCCGGACTCCCTGGCTTTCTTTGCCAGATAAGCTGCCCCTGCGCCTGCTGCCGCTGCGGAGACAATTCCAAATGCTGTAGATTTCTTTGTCATAGAATATACCGCCTTTCTTATATACTCATTACTAAGTTTTCCTCTATGTCCCGATTCTATGACAAACCCGGAATGATTTCTATTTACAAAGCGGTGCGCTTGTTCAGTTTTTGATCATTTTCTGCGTTTTGTAAAGTTTTCAATAGAGTGGGCGATGGTTCCCTGGAGGACCGTGCATACCGACTCCACGATCTCTCCGTAATTGTCCTTCATACCCTGCCGGATCCAGTCCAGCATGATCCCCACAAAGCTGTACTTATAAAAATCTGCGATGAACCGCTTTTCTTCCTCTGTCACAGGCTTGTCCCCCGCCTGTTCCTCCACAACGCCCAGGATCAGCTCCCAGGTCAGTCCGAAAAGAAATTTCTCGATCTTTTCTCTGTCCAGGGCACGATAGGCGTTCAGCACAAAAGGCCGGTTCTCATACACAGCCTCGAAGATCTGCAACAGTCCCTGCTGCCAGGTCCTATAGGTTTTCTTGCCTTCCAGGGCTCTGGCGGCGTCCTCCACACAGGCCCATTCCACCAGGTCATAAATATCTTTAAAATGGTAATAGAAGGCCATACGGCTGATCCCGCAGTCTTCTGTAAGATCCCGGATCGTTATCTTATCCAGGGGTTTTGTGAGCATCATCTTTTTTAACGAGGATTCTAAAGCATATTTCGTAATATTTGACATTTTCAAAGCTCCTGCTTTCTATGGTTCATTCAATAAGGCTTCTCAGCTTCTCAGGAAGCTATATCTATATCTTACCATATCCCAATCCTTATTCCAGAAATATTGTGAAATAACCGCCGGATTATTTTACCGGAAAAAATTGCAAACTTCCGCCGGTTGTGATAGAGTATTGTCACTGCCTCTTCTGGCCTGCTTGTCAGAAGAGATCATACATAACAGGAGCTTTTGAAAATGAAAAAGATGAAACTTTTCAGCGATCGAGAATTCTATTCCAAATTGTGGAACCTTGCGCTTCCTATCGCTCTCCAGAACCTGATGCTGGCTCTGGTAGCGGCGGCAGACGCCCTGATGCTGGGACGGGTGGATCAGAATACCATGTCCGCCGTCTCCCTGGCTACCCAGATCCAGTTTATCCAGAACATGATCCTGGGTTCCATTGTTGCCGGCATCGTAGTCCTAGGAGCTCAATACTGGGGAAAAGGAGATAAAAAGACCATCAACGATCTTTTCTGCATGGGACTGAGACTGGCGGCCGGCGTAAGCCTGCTTTTCTTCGCCGGCTGCATCTTCTTCCCCAGACAGCTGATGCTGATCTTCACAGATGAAGAAGTGTTGATCCAGATCGGTATCCGGTATCTTCAGATCGCCGGCTGGTCCTATCTGCTTACCGGCATCTCCCAGTGCTATCTTGCCATCATGAAGGTTACGGAGCATGCCGCTCAGGCGGCCAGGGTAAGCACCGGCGCTGTGCTGAGCAATATTGTCCTCAACGCCGTCTTTATCTACGGACTGTTTGGATTTCCGGCAATGAACGAAGAAGGAGCCGCACTTGCCACGCTGCTTTCCAGGATCCTGGAGCTTGGCTGGGTGGTGGCCTGTTCCTATCGGAAGAACTACATACATCCTCAATGGAAACGGCTCTTCCACAGAGAAGGATGGCTGGAAAAGGATTTCTTCCGTTACTCCCTGCCTATTCTGGGAGCTTCCCTGGCCTGGGGCGTGGGCTTTACCTCCTACTCCGCATTTATGGGACATCTGGGTACAGACGCCACTGCGGCAAACTCTGTAGCCGCAGTAGTAAGAGACCTGGTATGCTGCCTGTGCAACGGTCTTGCCAGCGGCGGCGGCATCCTGGTAGGCAATGAGCTGGGTGCCGGAGACCTGAAAAAAGGAAAGCTTTATGGAGACCGGCTGGTAAAACTGTCCTTTCTCACCGGCGGCTTCTCCACTGCAGTTATGCTTATCCTTACCCCGGTGATCATGAATTTCGTGAAGCTGACTCCCGGCGCCCAGAAATATCTTCTGGGAATGATGCTGATCATGGCCTTCTACATGATCGGCCGGGCAGTCAATTCCATTATCATCAACGGGATCTTCGCCGCAGGCGGAGACACCATGTTTGATATGTACAGCCTGGGAGTCACTATGTGGTGCATTGCCGTCCCCCTGGCCGCTGCGGGGACCTTCCTTCTCCACTGGCCGGTTCTGGTGGTCTACGCCTGCACCTGTCTGGACGAGGTAGGCAAGATTCCCTGGGTACTGCACCATTACCGGAAGAATAAATGGGTACGGGATCTGACAAGATAAAAAAACAACGCCGCTATGTTAAAGAACAGGAGCTGCATCCTTTCCGGGACGCAGCTCCTGTTCTCTGGTGTACTGTATATTCATATTTATCTTTTGTAAACAGGATTCCTCTGTTTACAAGTTATCAACATTATTTCCTATACTTTCCGTTCATTCTACTGTTTATCCCTCATTTCCTTTTATCCCAAATTGCTCCAAAAGTTCCTCCCTGAATGTTCTGTCCTCCAGACAGCGTTTTAAGTCCTCATATCTTTCCTGGCTTATTAATACATTGACCAGCTTCATAGACTGTTCTTCGCCTTCCAGACGTCCGATTTTCAGTCCCTCATTTCTGCCGGCCTCATGGCCTTCTTTTCTGCCGGCCTCCCGCTCATCTTTGAGCATCTCTTCCAACATCATATACTGCGCCTCCATTTCCAGAAATGGCCCGCACTTATCTGGCTCACCATCACTGCGGCAAACATAAACGCATCTTTGATCGTCGGGTCTTTAAACGGTTTACTCATGTATCTTTTATTCCTCCTGTACTGCAAAGCTTTTCTCTCAAAAGCTTTATCCAAAGAGGAATCCTGTAAATCCATTATAAACCGACGTAATGGAAATGTACAGGAGCTTTCTATCTGACAATTCGTTTACTTCATCCATAAGGAAGTTGGAGTAAAGAAATAGTCAGTTGATAAAAAATAAATGAAAAGAGTATTGGTTCCTTGAGGTATAATGATTTCGAC
>CALWSM010000120.1 GCA_944384185.1 uncultured Blautia sp.
GATCTCCACAGCTCTCTCTTTCAAAAGAGGGGTGATCTTCAGACCGGATATATATAATTTCGGCACTTCCTCCAGCCACACGGTTTTCCAGATCCCGGTGGTCTGGACATACCAGCAGCCGAAGTTTTCCCTTCTCCACCGCTGTTTTCCTCTGGGCTGGCGGATCTCATAGGAATCCTCCGCCATAACCGTGATCCGGTTCTCTCCCCGGACCAGAAGTTCTGTCACGTCAAAGGTAAATCTGGCGTAGCCTCCTTTGTGGGAGCCGGCCGGTTCTCCGTTTACCCACACCTTTGTATAGAAATCACAGCCTTCGAAGTGGAGGAGATACCGTTTTCCTTCTTTCTTTTCCAGAGGCACCTTTCTTTCGTACCATACTCTGGAATGTTTCTCCTGGCGGCCGATGCCGCTTTTCTTGGTCTCATAGGTAAAGGGCACCAGGATCTTTTCCCCCCGGGGAAAATCCTCCTGCCATCTGCCCCTGATCCCTTCTTTTTTATCGTCAAAGGCAAACGCCCATTCTCCGTTTAAGTTTTTCCAATTTCCCCGGACAAGCTGCGGTCTGGGATAATCTTTCTGATACTGATACATAAGTTTTTTATACCTCCATAAAAACCCCGCAAATTTTCTTACTGAAAATCAAATAAAGATAACTGATTGGACTTGGGCAGATTTCCGAAAAGCCCCAGGTCATTCATCAGCTCGATGGTGGAAGCCGTCACCTTGGTCCGGTTCCGGAAATCGTCCAGAGACAGGAAGGGCCCCTCTTCCGCAGCGGCCACCACCGCATCGGCCGCCCGGTCTCCCAGTCCCTCGATGGTATCCAGGGCCGGCATCAATTTCCCGTCTATGATCTGGAAAGTATGAGCGTTTGCCTTATAGATATCAATGGGCATAAACTCGAAGCCCCTGGCGTACATCTCCTGGACATTCTTCATATCCTTGTAAGTATCCTGTTCCTTTTTGCTCAGGCTGTCCTTCCGCTTCTCATAATCGTCCATAAAGTATTCCAGCTTTTCCTTTCCCTGGCACATCAGCTCATAGGAAAAGGCCGTGGCCCGGATACTGAAGTAGGCCGCATAATAAGCCAGGGGGTAGAAGATCTTGCAGTAGGCGATCCTCCAGCCCATCATAACATAAGCCGCCGCATGGGCTTTGGGGAACATATACTTGATCTTCTTACAGGAGCCGATATACCAGTCCGGCACCTCATGCTTCTTCATTTCCTCTTCCCATTCCGGCTTCAGGCCCTTGCCCTTCCGGACGCTCTCCATAATGGTGAAAGCCTGGCCATGCTCCAGTCCTTTGTTGATCAGATAGATCATAATATCGTCCCTGGTACAGATACAGGTGGCGATGGTTGCGATCCCCGACTTGATCAGGTCCTGGGCGTTCCCCAGCCATACGTCCGTACCGTGGGAAAGACCGGAAATACGGACCAGATCCGAGAAGGATGTGGGCTTGGCGTCGATCAACATCTGCATGGCGAACTCTGTTCCAAACTCCGGGATCCCCAGACAGCCCAGAGGGCAGCCCCGGATATCCTCCGGCGTGATCCCCAGAGCCTCTGTATTCTTGAACAGGGACATCACTTCCTTGGAATCCAGAGGGATCTCCCTGGCGTTGATCCCGGTCAGGTCCTCCAGCATACGGATCATGGTCGGATCATCGTGTCCCAGGATATCCAGCTTCAGCAGGTTGGAATCAATGGAATGGTAATCAAAATGGGTGGTGATGATATCGCTGTTCATATCGTTGGCCGGGTGCTGGACAGGAGTGAACTCCTCAATATCCCAGCCAATGGGAAGAACAATGATACCTCCCGGGTGCTGCCCCGTGGTCCGGCGCACCCCGGTACAGCCCTGGACGATCCGGTTGATCTCACAGTACCGCTTCCGCTGGCCCCGCTCTTCGTAATAATTTTTCACATAGCCGAAAGCCGTCTTCTCCGCCAGGGTACCGATGGTCCCGGCCTTAAAAGTCTGGCCTGCGCCGAAGATAACCTCTACATACCGGTGGGCTTTTCCCTGGTAATCCCCGGAGAAGTTCAGGTCGATATCCGGCTCCTTGTCCCCCTTAAATCCCAGGAAGGTCTCAAAGGGAATATCAAATCCCTCTTTCTTTAACGGCTTTCCGCACACCGGACACCCCTTATCCGGCATATCGCAGCCTGCCCTTCCGGAATAGGCCCGGACCTCCTCGGAATCAAAGTCCGCATAATGACAGTTTGGGCAATAATAATGAGGGCTCAGAGGATTTACCTCTGTGATCCCCGACATGGTAGCCGCAAAGGAAGACCCTACGGAGCCTCTGGATCCTACCAGATAGCCGTCGCTGTTACTCTTCCACACCAGCTTCTGGGCGATCATATACATAACCGCATAACCGTTGGAGATAATGGAATTCAGTTCTCTCTCCAGACGCTCTTCCACCACTTTGGGAAGGTTTTCTCCATAGATCTCATGGGCCTTGTTGTAACAGATCTCCCGGAGCATATTATCGGAATTTTCAATCACCGGCGGGCATTTTCCCTTGTGGATAGGCGAGATCTTCTCCACCATATCTGCGATCTTGTTGGTGTTGGTAATGACGATCTCCTCCGCTTTTTCCCGGCCCAGATAGGCAAATTCCTCCAGCATTTCTTCTGTGGTCCGCAGGTACAGGGGCGCCTGCTGGTCCGCATCGTCAAATCCCTTTCCCGCCATGATGATCCGCCGGTATACCTCGTCCTCCGGATCCAGGAAATGGACGTCGCAGGTAGCCACCACCGGCTTGTTAAAGGACTCGCCCAGCTTCACGATCTTCCGGTTGATCTCCTGGAGATCTTCCTCGGTCTGGATGTCATCCCGGTCCGGATCCCGTAGCATAAAGGCGTTGTTTCCAAGGGGCTGGATCTCCAGATAATCGTAGAAATCTACGATCCTGGCGATCTCTGTATCCGGACGTCCGTTTAATACCGCCTGATAAAGCTCTCCCGCCTCACAGGCAGAGCCGATCATCAGTCCCTCCTGATATTTCAGATACAGGCTTTTGGGCACTCTGGGCCTCCGGTTATAGTAGATCAGATGGGAGTCGGACACCAGGTGATAGAGATTTACCCTTCCCACATCATTTTTCGCCAGGATAATGGCGTGGTAGGTGGGCATTTTCTGAATGGTGTGGACCGACACCGCCCCGCTTTCATTCAGCTGATCCAGATCGAAGATATCCCGCTCCTCACACATTTTAATAAACTTTACAAAGATCTGTGCCGTACACTCTGCGTCATCTACCGCCCGGTGATGGTTTTCCAGGGAAACCCCTACGGCCTTCGCCACCGTATCCAGCTTAAACCGGTTTAACTGGGGCAGAAGGAAACGGGCCATGCCTACGGTATCCACAATGGTATCCTCCCGGTCAATGCCCAGATCCTCATAGTTCTTCTTAATAAAGCTCATATCAAAGCCTGCGTTGTGGGCCACCATCACGGCTCCCCGGCAGAACTGTTCGAATTCCGGCAGGACCTTATCAATAGTGGGGGCATCCTGGACCATGGAATCATTGATACTGGTAAGCTGCTGGATCCGGAAGGGAATGGGGATCTGCGGATTCACAAACTGGGAGAACCGGTCTGTGATCTTTCCGTCTTCCACCCGGACGGCGCCGATCTCAATGATCTTGTCTTTCATGGCGGAAAATCCCGTGGTCTCAATATCAAAGACCACATAGGTCCCGTGAAGAGACTGTCCCCGGCTGTTGTCTACGATCCCCTTCAGGTCGTCTACCAGATAAGCCTCCATGCCGTAGATCACTTTAAAATCCGAATCCTGAGGGACTACCCCTCCCCAGGCGTCGAAACAGTGGTTGGCCTCCGGGAAGGCCTGGACTACCCCGTGGTCTGTAATGGCAATGGCCTTATGGCCCCATTCATAGGCCCGCTTGATGATCGCCTTTGCATCGGACACCCCGTCCATATCGCTCATCTTGGTATGGCAGTGAAGCTCCACTCTTTTCTCCGGGCTGTTGTCTGTCCGGCTGTTCTCAAAGCTGGGGATCTTCTTGATCCCTACCACAGAACCAATGGTCAGCTCGCTGTCGTACCGGTCGATGGTGGTAACGCCCTTCAGTTTAATAAAAGCCTTGGCCTTGATCCCTTCCAGGATTTCCGCCACCTGGTCGTTCCTGGCAAACATTTTTACAGTGATGGAATCGCTGAAATCTGTAATAGAAAAGATGATAATAGTCTTTTCGTTCCGGATCTCCCTGGTCTCCAGGGTCATGATCTGGCCCCGGACGCAGACCTCTCCCATTTCGGTCTGGATATTTTCCAGGGGAATGGCCTCGTCTTCAAAATCTCTTCCATAGAGTACATCGGGATTATCCGAGCGCTTTACGCTCCTCTTAAAGTCAGAAAAGCTCCGATCGCCTCTGGCTCTTCCTTTCTCTCCTTTAAAGGTTTTTCCCTGCTTTCCTTCCTTCTCTCGGTTCCCGCTTTTCTCAGTTTTTTTGCTTCCGGATCCGGCCTCTTCTTTTTTCTCCGAAGTCTTATAAGTCTTTCCTTCTGTCTCCTGCTTTTCCCCGGCTCCCTGCTCTTCAGCCCCTTCCCTGTCTTCCTCCTGTTTTCCGAAGGAAGACATTTCTATAATATGAGCGGCCTCCTGCTGAAGCTGGATCTCGCTGTTTCTGCGGACTTTGCTTTCTTTGGCTTCCTGATACTCCGCCTCCACCTTAAGAGAAAAGGCGCAGCGCTGGCAGAAGACTTTTTCTATGTACTGGATCAGCTCGTTTTCCTTGCTTTTTGCCAGCACGTTGGACTGCAGGACCATGTGCATGGTGTCTGCCTGGGGAAACGTAATAACAGCATTCCGGAACATGTTAAAGACCAGAATGCTGTAATGCTTTAATTCCAGGGCCATGGAAGAGCGGTATGCATCCAGAAAAAGCTCCGGCGTATACTGACTGGAAAGATCAAATCTTTCCAGGATCTTCACAGTCATAGGCGCCCCCGGAAAACACTGGGCTGCAATGGTATTTTCCAGGGTATAAATATATTTCTTATGAATCCACTGCCTGCTGCGGATATAGATCCGGATATGGTCTTTCTTCTGGTTAATGGCAACCTTCGTCACCACCACTTCCTCCAGGAGAGCACGCAGCTCTCCTTTCAGTTCCAGATTCCGGAACACTTCCAGAAATTCTTTCTCCATGAAGCAATGCCTCCTTTGATCATTTCCAATTTTCCAGTTCCTGGCGAAGTTCTGAGAGGAGCCGGTCTTCCGGAACCTTCCGAAGGATCTCCCCTTTTCTGATAAGAAGGCCTTCGCCTTTTCCTCCTGCAATGCCGATATCCGCTTCCTTGGCTTCTCCCGGGCCGTTTACCACACAGCCCATGACCGCCACCTTGATATCCAGGGGAAATTCCTGGACCATGGTCTCCACCTGGTTGGCCAGACCGATCAGATCGATCTGGGTCCGTCCGCAGGTGGGACAGGACACCACTTCCACTCCGCCTTTTCTCAGGTTCAGGGTTTTCAGGATCCTCTTGGCGGATTTGATCTCCTCCACCGGATCTCCCGTAAGAGACACCCGGATGGTATCTCCGATCCCCTGATAGAGAATGATCCCCAGTCCTACTGCGGATTTGATATTCCCGGAATACAGGGTCCCGGCTTCTGTGATCCCCACATGGAGAGGATAGTTCGTCTGCTCTGCCAGGAGCTCGTGGGCTTTTACACACATCATCACATCTGAGGATTTAATGCTGATCACCAGATTGTCATATCCCAGATCTTCAATGATCTTCACCTTATCAAGGGCGCTTTCCACCAGCCCTTCGGCTGTAACGCCCCCATATTTCTCCACCAGCTCTTTTTCCAGGGAACCGCTGTTGACCCCTACCCGGATAGGGATAGCTCTCTCTTTTGCGGTGTCCACCACAGCCTTGATCTTTTCTTTTCCGCCGATATTTCCCGGATTGATCCGGATCTTGTCTGCGCCGTTTTCCATGGCCGCTATGGCCATCTTATAGTCAAAATGGATATCCGCCACCAGGGGGATATGGATCTGTTTTTTGATCTCCTTTACCGCCCTGGCCGCCTCGATGGTGGGCACCGTGCAGCGGATGATCTCACAGCCTGCCGCCTCCAGCGCCAGGATCTGTTTTACCGTTCCTTCCACATCTTCTGTCCTGGTATTGGTCATGGACTGGATCAGGATCGGATTTCCTCCTCCGATCTTCCGGTCCCCGATCTGAACCACCCTGGTATGATCACGATACATATCCCTTTCCTCCGTTCCTGCGAAATTTTCTATTTCATGGGTCCATATTTCCGGGCCGCCGGATCTGCCGGTCTGCCCGTTTCTTTTATTTCTGTATCTGGAGAAGCTTTTCCTTTAATTCCCCTTCCAGGCGGTAGATCTCCGCCTCTGCGGCTCTTCTCTTCTCCCGGCCTTCCCGCTGGATATTCATCACCTCGTCAAAGGTGCTGATCAGGGATTCATTGGTCTTTTTCAGGGTCTCAATGTCCACAATGCCTCTCTCCGATTCTCTGGCCGATTCTATGGTAGCCATTTTCAGGGTCTCTGCATTTTTCTGGAGAAGGGCGTTGGTCATATCGGTCACTTCCCGCTGGGCTTTGGCCGCCTCAGTAGAATGGGCGATCCCCAGAGCAATGACCATCTGGCTCTTCCACAGAGGAATGGTATTTACAATGGTAGACTGGATCTTTTCTGCCATCTGGGTATCGTTTCCCTGTACCAGACGGATCTGGGGAGCTGTCTGGATACAGATCATCCTGGTCAGCTCCAGGTCATGGATCTTCTTCTCAAAGCGGTCGCAGAGAGAATCCAGATCCTTGGCCGCCTGGGCGTCCTCCGGCAGATTGGTGGCCTGGGCTTTGGCGATCAGCTGGGGCAGTTCCGTGGTGCGGATCTCCTCCAGTTTCTTCTTGCCTGCCAGGATATACATGGAAAGCTCCTTAAAATAATTCAGGTTCAGGGCGTACATCTTGTCCATAGTGGCCGCATCCTTCATCAGCTGGATCTGATGCTTTTCCAGCACATCCACGATCCTGCTGATATTGGTCTCCGCCTTGGCGTATTTATTTTTCATAGCTTCCAGCTTGTCCGTGCCTCTTTTAAAGAAGCCCATAATCCCCTTCCGCTCTTCTTCCGCATC
>CALWSM010000121.1 GCA_944384185.1 uncultured Blautia sp.
CTGCTTATAAGCGAAGAGCGGAGCTGATAAGGCACTTCCGTAAAAGAAGACATGGACGTAGAGATCACCTCCTGATCCTGGATGATCGACATATAGGAGATGGAATCGCTTTTGAAGGCAAAGAGATATCCGGATAATTCATTGTAGATCCTGGTATTGTATACCTGCCGCTGGGAACCCTGCCCGCTCTCTTTCATTTCTTCCAGGTTTGTCTGGATCACCTGGCTGGAAAGAATAGAATCTATGATGGAGTCTATAGACTGAAGCTGGCTGGAGATGTCGGAAGCTGCATAGGTCATGGAAGAGGCGATGGACTGATACAGCTTTTTCTCATAGGATCTGGAAATAAAGGTTATGGTGACGGTCCCGGAGAGAAAGAGTATCAGAAAGCCTGAGAAGATCACGATCAGTATTTTATATTTCAGGCTCAGATCGTTCAGCAGGATATTCCATTTATTGTAAAGATTCTTATATATATGCATCGGTATTTTCCTCCAAAGAAATTATAGATTATGGGAAAAGAAAGCACAATTCTTTTTTCCTGTCCGGAAAGGAGAAAGTAATGAAATTACCGGAAAAGTCATTTTCATGCAGACAGCAGTAAAAAAAAAGCAAAAGAAAGTCATGTTTCTGAATTTTCTTTGGACGTTTTTTTGCTTATAATGGATTTATCCAAAAACAAAGATGCATCTTGAACAAAAGTAATGGAGGAATATAAAGTGAAAAAGAAATTTTTTAAGAAAGCGGCAGTCCTTGCCATAGCAGGCGCAATGGCCGTAACATCACTGACAGCATGCGGAGGCTCAAAAGATGAAGGCGGAAAAGAAGGAGATTCCAACTCTCTGACAATGGCCTGGTGGGGAAACCAGGTAAGAAATGAGCGTACGCAGCAGGCGCTGGACGCATATAAGGAAGAGAGCGGAGTGACAGTAAGCGGACAGTTCTATCAGTGGGGCGACTATTGGAGCAAGATGGCAACCTCCGCAGCAGGAAAGAAAATGCCGGACGTGATCCAGATGGATATGTCCTACATCAAACAGTATGTAGACAAAGGACAGCTTCTTGACCTGACCCCGTACATCGAAGACGGCACTCTGGATACCACCAATATTTCCGAAGACGTAGTCAATATGGGTAAGGTGGGCGAAGGAATTTATGGCATCGCTTCCGGAACCAGCGCTTCCTGTATGTTTTATAATAAGACCCTTCTGGATGAGCTTGGGATCACCATTGAAGACAATATGACTCTGGACGAATTTATCGATATTTCTAAACAGGTATATGAAGAAACTGGTTATCGTTCAAATCTGTACCACTATGGTCTGTACATGGAAATGTATGCAAGAGCCAATGATATCCAGGCCACAGACAAATTAGGCGGCGACAGCGCAGATGATTATCTTCCATACTTTGAAACCCTGGAGACAGGAATTAAAGAGGGATGGCAGATTTCTCCAAGCCAGGCGGCAGATACCGACAGTGTAGAGGAAGACCCTATGGTATATGGCTCTAATCCGGATAATATGACATGGTGTACCATTAACGGTTCCGCACAGCTTACCGCTTATCAGACAGCGGCACCGGAAGGAACGGAGATCGCCCTGACTACGATCCCGACTTCAGATCCTCAGAAATCTAACTATGTAAAACCGGCTATGTATTTTTCCGTAAGCGCAGACACTGCGAATCCGGAGGAAGCTGTAAAATTGCTGAACTACCTGACAAACTCCGAAGACGCTTATAATATCCTGCTGGCTGAAAGAGGCGTACCTGCTTCTACAGCTATTTCCGAAGCGATCATGGATAAATTAAGCCCGGCAGAACAGGAAAACGCAAACTTTGTGAATAATGTGATCGCACCTAACTCCAGTCCGATGCCTCCATTTGCTGTTGAAGGAAGCACAGAGGCTCAGGATCTTCTGAGAAAACTGGAAGAAAAAGTAAAATATGGCGAATATACAGCTCAGCAGGCTGCAGATGAATACTTCACAGAAGCAAATAAGATGCTTCAGGGTGAATAAAGAAAACAGGCTTAGGGCCGCCGCCGCTTGAAAAGGCGGAGGCGGCCTTTTGCGGTCGATACGCCGGTCGGGCGACCGCCGTGCCTGCGCAGGTCTGAGAAAGGAGAAATGTTTTTCATGAATAAAAGCAGTAGATTCTATCATTTTATCAATAAAGAGAAAAACGTGGGGGTAATCTTCTGCCTTCCGTTTATTATCGGCTTTCTGGTGTTCCTGATCGTACCGATGGGAATTTCTCTGTATTATTCCTTCTGCGATTATGACATCTTATCCCCGCCGGAATTTGTGGGACTGAAGAATTACATTGAAATGTTTACCCAGGACGAAGTGTTCTGGCATTCTGTAAAAGCGACCTTTTATTTTGCTCTGGTATCGGTGCCTCTCCGGCTGATCTTCGCTCTGCTGGTAGCTATGATCCTTGTCCGGCCTACCAAAGCCACAGGTTTTTACAGGGCGGCTTATTATCTGCCGTCTATCATCGGCGGTTCGGTGGCGGTTGCCATTCTGTGGAAGAGAATGTTTGCCCCGGACGGCGTGATCAACAGCCTTCTGGGACTTATAGGGATCGAAACCAATTTTGCATGGCTCAGTGATACAAGAACTGCCATCTGGACCCTGATCATCCTGGCCATCTGGCAGTTCGGTTCTTCCATGCTGATCTTCCTGTCTGCTTTAAAGCAGATCCCCAAGGAATTGTATGAAGCGGCAGATGTGGACGGCGCCAATAAGTTTACCAAGTTCTTTAAAGTGACGCTGCCTCTGCTGACTCCAACGATCTTCTTTAACCTGGTCATGCAGATCATCAATGGATTCCTGGCCTTTACCCAGAGCTTGATCATTACTCAGGGAAAACCAATGGATACCACACTTTTCTATGCAGTATATATGTATCAGCAGTCCTTTAACTTTAACCAGGCAGGCTATGCTTCTGCAATGGCCTGGGTAATGCTGCTGCTGATCGCAGTCATCACCTTTATTTTATTTATGACCAAAAGATTCTGGGTTTATGAACAGGAGTGATAGAAGTGAAAGCGAAAAAAAGAACAGGTACCATTATTTATCATATTTTTGTATGCGGTTTCGGACTGCTGATGCTGTATCCCTTATTCTGGATGTTTATGAGTTCTTTTAAGGAGACCAATACTATCTTTACAACGGCCAGAAGTCTGATCCCCGATCCGTTTACTGCGGAAAACTATGCAAACGGCTGGGAAGGCTTTGCGGGAGTATCCTTTGCCACCTTTTTTAAGAACTCTCTTTTTGTGTCGATTCTGGGCCCCATCGGTACTCTGGCTTCTTCTGCCTGCGTGGCTTTCGGATTTGCCAGATGCCAGTTCAGAGGTAAGAAGATCCTCTTTGCCGCCATGCTGGCTTCCATGATGCTGCCGGGACAGATCCTGATGGTTCCCCAGTATCTCTGGTATGAGAAGCTGGGCTGGGTGGGAAGCTTCGCTCCTCTGATCGTACCCTTCTGTTTTGCGATCCAGGGATTCTTTGTTTATCTCATGATGAACTTTATCCAGGGTATCCCAAGAGAGCTTGACGAGGCGGCAAAGATCGACGGCTGCTCTTATTACGGGATTTTCGGAAGGATCATTCTTCCGCTGATGTCCCCGGCTCTTATCACCGGCGCTATTTTCTCCTTTATGTGGAGATGGGACGACTTTATGTCCGCATTGCTTTACATAGACGACCCGAATAAATATCCGGTATCTCTGGCGCTGAAATTATTCTGCGATCCGGGATCTTCTTCCGACTATGGAGCAATGTTTGCCATGGCGACTTTGTCGATCATACCGATCGTACTGATCTTTATTTTCTTCCAGAAATATCTGGCGGATGGAATTGCCACATCAGGTTTGAAAGGATAATACTATGAAGAATTGGGAACAGGCGTGGCTGGCTTATCAGTCCAACAAAGAATATGGAGATAAAAAGATCTTCCGTTCTTATTACACCATGGAGAACAGCAATTGCTGCAGAAAGGCGGAAGAGGAGATCCGCCGCAGCTGCAAAGCGCTTTTTGGTACAGAACCGGTGAAAGCGTCCCACAGAGGAGATGCAGGAATTGTTCTGGAAAAGAATCCGGCTTTGGAAACAGGGGAGGAGGGATACAGGATCTGTGTGTCCGATTCCCAGGCTGTGATCCAAAGCACCGGAGACAGGGGGCTCTTATATGGAACCTTCCGCCTTCTGCTGAAAGCCTCTGCAGGGGAAACAGTCTGCGGCATGGATATTATGGAAAAGCCGAAGAATCCTTTCCGGATGCTGAATATGTGGGATAATATAGACGGCACCATAGAGAGGGGATATGCAGGCAGATCTTTCCTTTATGAAAACGGAGAGATCCAGATCACAGACAGGACCGCAGACTTTGCCAGGCTGCTGGCTTCCGCAGGGATCAACGCTATAGCGATCAACAATGTAAATGTAAGGGATGGCGCAGAGTGGCTCATTACCCAGCGGCACAGGGAAAAATTAAAAGTGCTGGCCCGGATCCTGGGAGACTATGGCGTAGCAATGTATCTTTGCATCGATTTTGCAGCTCCTATGACCATTGACGGACTGCCCTTAAGCGATCCTCTGGACTCCCGGGTGAGACAGTGGTGGAAAGAAAAAGCCGGGGATCTGTTTGGAGACATTCCGAATCTGGGAGGTTTTCTGGTGAAAGCAGACTCTGAAGGCCGCCCTGGTCCTTTTGCTTACGGAAGGAATCATGCAGATGGGGCCAATATGCTGGCGGAAGCCGTCCGGCCCTATGGAGGGACCATTATCTGGAGATGCTTTGTCTATAACTGCCAGCAGGACTGGAGAGATGAAACGACAGACAGAGCCAAGGCAGGATATGATAATTTTGCTTATTTAGACGGAAAATTTGCGGAGAATGTGATTCTCCAGATCAAAAACGGCCCCATTGACTTCCAGGTCCGGGAACCGGTGCATCCTCTTTTCGGACGTCTTTCCGAAACTAATCAGATATTGGAGGTTCAGGCAGCCCAGGAATATACAGGACAACAGATCGATGTGTGCTACCTGGTCCCCATGTGGAAAGAGGTGCTGGATTTTTCTACAGGCTGTGGAAAAGAACAGGATACAGTAGCGGATATTATATCCGGCAGGACTTTCGGACAGGTGCGCTGCGGTATGGCTGCGGTATCCAACACAGGAAAGGACCCGAACTGGACAGGACACGATCTTGCAGGGGCGAACCTTTTCGGATTTGGCCGTCTGTCCTGGGATCCTGCTCTTGGCAGTGAGGAAATTGCCAGAGAATGGACGAAGCTCCAGATCACCAGAGACCCTCAGGCCGTAGAACTGATCACAGGGATCCTCCTGCGGTCGAGAGAAGTATATGAGAAGTATACGGCTCCTCTGGGGATCGGTTTTATGGTGAATCCTTCTTATCATTACGGCCCGAATCCGGAGGGATATGAATATTCGCCCTGGGGGACTTACCACCGGGCGGACCATCTGGCTATCGGCGTAGACAGAAGCGATGCAGGAACCGGATACAGTGAGCAGTACTTTGAGCAAAACGCCAGTGTGTACCGGAATAAGGAAACCTGCCCGGAGAACCTTCTTTTGTTCTTCCACCGGCTGCCTTATACCTACCGGCTTTCTTCAGGGAAAACGCTGATCCAGCATGTATACGATACCCATTTTGAAGGATACGAGGACGTAGAGGATATGGAGAGGGAATGGCTTACCCTGGAAGGGAAGATTCCTCAGGAAATCTACGAAAGAGTGAAAGAACGTTTTGCCCTTCAGAAAAAGAACAGCAGAGAATGGCGGGACGTGATCAACAGCTTTTTCTATCGCAAGTCCATGATAGCGGATGAAAAAGGACGGAGATTATACTAAATGATACAGAATGCTCTCATACAGACTTCAGACGGTCTGAATGGGGGCATTTTTTTGCGGATAAAATCTGTATCTTATGAATAGCCGCCAGCGGAGACTTGTGTTATACTAAATGTCATACGAGAGATAAGAGAATGAATCAGATAAGGAGCGTACCAGTTTATGGCAGTTACCGTGATAAAAAAACTGAACCCGTATTTTGAGATCATAGGTCTTCTCTATGACAGTGTCCGTCCGGGGGCTATGGAAGAGGAAACCTGGAAAAAATCTGCCCGGGACCGGGGATTGGATCCGGAAGAGATCGCCAGGAAGATCGGCCCTGTTATAAGAAAATATCACGCTGTTTTCCTGAAACACAGAAAAGGCCGGGATATGGAAGATTTTGAATTTTTCTTTTCCCATGAAGAGCCGGAGTTTGTTCTTTTCTTTCAAAGTATCTGCGGGGCGCATCCGGAATGGTTTGAGAGAGAGCTGGAGGAAGACCAGAAGGGAGAAATCCAACGGATCTTTCTGCAGGAATTTTCAGAAGAAGAGAAAATCACAGAGCCGCCGGCCATGGAGGATATGATCAATATCCTGGAAAGAGCCGGTTACAGCGGCGGCCTGGGGTGGAAATTTCTGCTGTTTCTTCAGTCGCCTGTGGAAAAGCTGAAAAATCTTTCCAGGATTTTAAAGGCAAACTTCTCTGCATTTGAAAAAGCAAAAGAGGCCGTTCAAAAGCAGTTGGAAAAGCTGATGGAGGATTTTCAGAAAGGTATGGAAAAAGAGTACCTGATCGCAAAAATTTCCGGAGATGTTACTGCCTTTCCAACTCTGGTATGCCCGGGCGCAGAGATCATCAGTTCCAATCCCGGAAGCACTACAGCGTATATCGGCATGTTTGTGCAGGATATCTGTAAAATGCAGGAAAAAACCAGGAACAACAGAAAACACCTTCTCCCTGTGCTGAAAGCCCTCAGTGACAGCAGCAAATTCGAGATCCTCCAGTCTCTGCTCACAGCTCCCAAATACAACCTGGAGATCGCCGAAGAATTAAAATTATCTCCTCCTACCGTATCTCATCATATGAGTGTTCTGCTGGAAAACGGATTGGTAGATGTGGAAAAAAGAGAGGGGAAAGTATATTATACTCTTTCCAAAGAGAGAATCAGAGAAATGATGGGTGAATTGGAGAAGATTTTTTTGCTGAGGTAGGAAACTTTTGTTA
>CALWSM010000122.1 GCA_944384185.1 uncultured Blautia sp.
TTTTGTCTTGAAATACCAATCCGGCTGTGCTATCATAAAAAACAATGACTGCTTATGAACAGAATACAGGCAGCATCTGGGAGGGAAAAACCGTGAAGAAATACGGAGTAAATGAATTAAGAAGAATGTTTTTAGAGTTTTTTGAGAGCAAGGGACATTTGGCCATGAAGAGCTTTTCCCTGGTTCCTCACAATGATAAAAGTCTCCTTTTGATCAATTCCGGTATGGCGCCTTTAAAGCCATACTTTACCGGGGCTGAGATCCCGCCGAGACGGAGGGTGACTACCTGTCAGAAATGTATCCGTACAGGAGATATTGAGAATGTGGGAAAGACTGCCCGCCACGGTACGTTTTTTGAAATGCTGGGGAACTTTTCTTTTGGCGATTATTTCAAACATGAAGCCATTGCCTGGTCCTGGGAATTCCTCACCGAGGTAGTAGGACTGGATCCGGACAGACTGTATCCGTCTGTATATCTGGATGATGACGAGGCTTTTGAGATCTGGAATAAGGAGATCGGTATTCCCGCTGACAGGATCTACCGTTTTGGAAAGGAAGATAATTTCTGGGAGCACGGCGCAGGCCCCTGCGGTCCATGCTCCGAGATCTACTATGACAGAGGAGAAAAATACGGCTGCGGAAAACCAGGCTGTACTGTAGGCTGCGACTGCGACCGGTACATGGAGATCTGGAACAACGTATTCAGCCAGTTTAATAATGACGGAGAAGGCCATTATACCGAACTGATCCAGAAAAACATTGATACCGGTATGGGACTGGAGCGTCTGGCTTCTGCAGTTCAGGATGTGGATTCTATCTTTGATGTAGATACCCTCTGGGCTCTGAGAAATAAAGTCTGCGATCTGGCGCATACCGAGTATAAGAAAGATGAGGAAAAGGACGTTTCGATCCGTCTGATCACAGACCATATCCGTTCCGCTACCTTTATGATCTCTGACGGTATCATGCCCACCAATGAAGGAAGGGGCTATGTCCTCCGCCGTCTGATCCGCCGGGCTGCCCGCCACGGACGTCTTCTGGGAATCCAGGGCAAGTTCCTGGCAGAACTGAGCGCTACGGTGATCGAAGGCTCTAAAGACGGATATCCGGAATTAGAGGAAAAGAAGAGCTTTATCTTCCAGGTGCTTACCAAGGAAGAAGAGCAGTTTAACAAAACCATTGACCAGGGTCTCCATATCCTGGGAGAGATGGAAGAGGCTATGGAAAAGGAAGGAAAGAAGGAACTGTCAGGAGAAGACGCCTTTAAGCTTTACGATACCTATGGCTTTCCGCTGGATCTCACAAAGGAGATCCTGGAGGAGAAGGGATATACGGTGGATGAAGAAGGCTTTCAGAAATCCATGGACGTTCAGAGAAAGAAAGCCAGAGATGCCAGAGAAGTCACCAATTATATGGGGGCAGACGCCACTGTTTATGACCAGATCGATCCTTCCATTACTACAGAGTTTGTAGGATACGACCATCTGGTATGGGATTCAAAGGTGACAGTCATGACTACCCAGGAAGAAGTGACTGACGCTCTCACAGAAGACCAGAGAGGAACCATATTTGTAGAACAGACACCTTTCTACGCTACCATGGGCGGCCAGGAAGGCGATAAAGGCGTTATCACTGTGGGGGATTCCCAATTCAAAGTGGAAGATACCATTCATCTGAGAGGCGGAAAGGTAGGCCATGTAGGTGTTCTCACAAAAGGAATGATCAAAGTGGGAGATGTGGCGACGCTTCATGTAGACGAGGCGGGAAGAGCAGACTGCTGTAAGAACCACAGCGCTACCCATCTGCTCCAGAAGGCCTTAAAGACAGTTCTGGGCTCTCATGTAGAGCAGAAGGGTTCTCTGGTGACTCCCGACAGACTCCGTTTTGACTTTGCTCATTTCCAGGCGATGACGCCGGAAGAGCTGGCACAGACAGAAGCACTTGTAAACAAAGAGATCCAGGCAAATCTTCCTGTACAGACCGATATCATGACCATTGATGAGGCGAAGAAGACAGGGGCGATGGCGCTGTTCGGGGAAAAGTACGGAGAAAAGGTCCGGGTGGTATCTATGGGAGATTTTTCTAAGGAGCTGTGCGGAGGTACTCATGTTGCCCATACCGGGGTGATCACTACCTTTAAGATCCTGTCAGAAAGCGGGATCGCCGCAGGCGTGCGCCGTATCGAGGCCCTTACCGGCGACGGAGTGTTCGCTTATTATAAAGAGATCGAGAAACGCCAGGGAGAGATCGCAGCTATGCTGAAGACCACGCCGGCTGAGATTGAAGAGAAGATCGCTCACCTTCAGGAGGAAGTAAAGGCTCTCCACAGTGAAAACGAATCTCTGAAGGCAAAAATGGCCCAGGACGCTGTGGGAGATGTGATGAGCCAGGTACAGGAGATCAAGGGTGTGAAGCTTCTGGCAACAGCTCTTGAGGACGTGGATATGAACGGACTGAGAGATCTGGGAGATCAGTTAAAGGAGAAGCTGGGGGAAGGCGTTGTCATTCTGGCCAGCGTTAAGGGCGGAAAGGTAAACCTTCTGGCTATGGTCACGGACCAGGCTCAGAAAGCCGGCGCCCATGCAGGAAACCTGATCAAAGGAATTGTAGCTATTGTAGGCGGAGGCGGAGGCGGCCGTCCGAATATGGCTCAGGCAGGAGGCAAAAATCCGGATAAAGTACCGGAAGCATTAAAGGCAGCAGGGGATATTTTGGCGGACCAGATAAAATAATGCGGGTTTTTAAGAAAAATTAAATGAAACCAGTTGACGTATGACAAAAATCTGCTATAATGATTTGTGTGCAAAAAAATACCCAGACAGTTGTATTATGCACAATTTACAGCTGGAGGGAGGTTAGGTGTGAGACTATGTCAAACGTAATCGTAAAAGAGAACGAGACTTTGGATAGCGCTTTACGTCGTTTCAAGCGTAGCTGTGCTAAGGCCGGCATTCAGCAGGAAATCCGTAAAAGAGAGCATTACGAGAAACCTAGTGTTCGTCGTAAGAAAAAATCTGAAGCAGCTAGAAAACGTAAATATAATTAATGTGCAGTAAAAGCCTCTGGAGGATACCAGAGGCTTTCTTACTTCAAAGGAATTGTTAAGGTAATTTATGAAAAAAATAATTGATATCATATCCAGCAGGATCTTTGTTACGGGGGTGGCAGTACTGCTACAGTTGGCCTGGATCTTTGCTGTGCTCTGGGGGATGGGGGCGTTTTCCGGGCATCTGATGAACCTGATCAGTATCCTCAGTCTGCTTCTGGTGCTGTGGATCGTGAATAAAAAGATCAATCCTTCTTATAAGCTTGCCTGGACCATTCTGATCCTGGCGGTGCCGGTTTTCGGCGTGATCATTTATCTTCTGTTCGGGCAGTCCAGAGTGGCCAGGAAAATGACCCAGGACTCCCAGATGGTGATGAAGAAAATCGCCAATTATGTGAATGAGGACAAAAAAACCAGAGAAGACCTGGAGGATACAGACCCGGGGGCTTCCATACAGTCTGCCTATATCCGGGATTTTGCAGGGTTTCCTGTCCATGAAAATACTTCTACGAAGTATTATGCCGTAGGGGACGATATGTTTATCGATATGCTGGAAGATCTGAAAAAGGCAGAGCATTATATTTTGCTGGAGTATTTTATTATCCGGGAAGGACGGATGTGGGGAGCTATCCTGGAAATACTGGAAGAAAAAGTGAAGCAGGGAGTGGACGTCTGCCTGATCTATGATGATATGGGCTGCGTGAACACGCTGCCCCCGAAGTATTATAAAAAACTCCAGGCTAAAGGGATCAAATGTGCGGCCTTTAATCCGGTAAGGCCTATTCTGAATATCGTACTGAATAACCGGGATCACCGGAAGATCCTGGTCATTGACGGACATACAGGATATACGGGAGGGCTGAATCTGGCAGATGAATATATCAATGAGCTGGAGCGCTTCGGCCACTGGAAGGACACAGGAGTAAGGCTTTACGGCCAGGGGGTATGGAATCTGACCGTGATGTTCCTCCAGATGTGGTCGGTGATCACCAGGACCCAGGTTCAGTTTCCGGCTTACGGCCCTTATATTTATCACACAGAGGAATTTGAAAACGACGGCTTTGTCCAGCCTTACGGGGATTCTCCTCTGGATGGGGAAGTAGTGGGAGAGAATGTATATCTGAATATGATCAATCAGGCGAAAAAATACGTGTATATTTCTACTCCCTACCTGATCATAGACAATGAGATGATGACGGCCCTGTGTCTGGCTTCCAAGAAGGGAGTAGACGTCAGGATCATCACCCCGGGGATACCGGATAAAAAGATGGTGTTCCTGCTGACCCAGTCGTATTACGAACAGCTGATCAGCGCAGGGGTACGGGTTTATGAATATACCCCCGGATTTATCCATGCAAAGAATTTTGTCTGCGATGACGAATTTGCTGTGGTGGGAACGATCAACCTGGATTACAGAAGCCTTTATCTTCATTTTGAATGCGGCGTGTGGATGTATCGCTGCCAGGCTGTGAGCCAGGTGAAGGAGGATATGCTGAGGACCTTTGAGATCAGTGAAGAGATCCCTCTGGACTGGTGCCTGAAGCAGAATGTGGTCCGCAGGGCGGGACAGAGTATTCTCCGCCTGTTTGCCCCTATGCTTTAAAAAATTGCATATTTTATCCGGATGTTGCTTACAATAGTCTAAGAAGATTTTTGGAGTGGATATATGACAGGCAGAGCAGCGGGATTTATCATGGCAGGGATTTTTATGATCTCTGCCATATTTGCAGGAGGAACCGTTTCTGTAAAGGCCCAGGACGGGGAGTTGATCGCTTCCCCTCATGGAGTTCTTATGGAGGCTTCCACAGGACAGATCCTTTACGAAAAAGATATGGACACTCAGGTAAAACCGGCCAGTATCACCAAGATCATGACTCTTCTTCTGATCTTTGACGAGCTGGAAAAAGGCGCTTTACATATGGAAGACCAGGTGGTCACCAGCGCATATGCGAAGTCTATGGGAGGCTCCCAGGTCTTCCTGGAAGAGGGTGAAAAACAGAGTGTGGAGACGATGATAAAATGTATTGTCATCGCTTCGGGAAATGACGCCAGCGTGGCTATGGCAGAACACATAGCGGGAAGCGAAGGGGAATTTGTCAGGCGTATGAACGAAAGGGCGGCAGGGCTTGGCATGGACAATACCCATTTTGAAGACTGCTGCGGACTGACAGAATCAGAGAACCACTATACCAGCGCCCATGATGTGGCCGTTATGTCCCGGGAACTGGTGACGAAGTATCCGAAGATCCTGGAGTATTCCTCTGTATGGATGGAAAATATTACCCACGAGACGGACAAAGGCGCCTCGGAGTTTGGCCTGACCAATACCAATAAGCTGATCCGCAGCTATGAGGGCTGCGTGGGTCTGAAAACAGGAAGTACCAGCGCAGCAAAATACTGTGTCAGCGCAGTGGCCCGGAGAAACGGGATCACTCTGATCAGCGTGGTGATGACAGCTCCGGATTATAAGGTGCGTTTTGCGGATGCGGCGGCTATGCTGAATCTGGGATTCGGGAGCTGCCGGCTGTATACAGACAGCGAACCGGAAAAGCTGCCGGATATTTCCGTGACAGGAGGGGTAAAGGATCAGGTTTCCTGTTCCTATAAGGAGGAGTTCCGGTATCTGGATACGACGGGAGCGTCTCTGGAAAACATAGAAAAGAAAATCATCCTTCCGGAATCTGTCCAGGCGCCGGTGAACCGGGGCGACAAGGCCGGGAGGGCAGAGTACTATCTGGATGGAGTAAAGATCGGCAGCACAGAACTGATATTTGAGGAAAATTGCAGGAAGGCGGGATATCTGGACTGCCTGAAAAAAGTAGGAGAAAATTTTTTATAAGAACAGGAGATTTTTTACAAAATCTCTCTTGCAGGAGCTTTTCTTTTATACTATAATGAGCGAGTTGTAAATTTATATAGACTGTAGTAGAGGAGAAGAAATGGCTAGAAGAGAGATACAGACAGATATGACGGCGGGAAGCCCTTTTAAGATCATTTTGAATTTTACCATACCGATTTTTATCGGAAATGTTTTTCAGCAGTTCTACAATATGGCGGATACTATTATCGTAGGAAAATTTGTGGGAACAGGCGCCCTTGCCGCTGTGGGAAGCGTAGGGACTATTGTATTTCTGATCCTGGGATTTCTCCAGGGGATGACGGCGGGATTTTCCGTGCTTACCGCCCAGAGGTTCGGGGCGGGAGATATGAAAAATATGAGGAAATCTGTGGGAACAGCCTGTGTTTTGTCGCTGATCATTACGGTGATCATGACGGCGGGGAGTATGCTGGGAATGAGAAGGCTGCTGGAATTTATGAACACTCCGGCAGATATTTTTGCCGATGCCTACGCTTATATTATGATCATCTGCGGAGGGATCGCAGCTACCGTGCTTTACAATCTTCTCTCCGGGATCCTCCGGGCTCTGGGAGACAGTAAGACGCCTTTATATTTTCTGATCCTGTCGGCCCTTTTAAATGTGGGGCTGGACCTGTTTTTTATCATTGTGTTCCACATGGGCGTGGCCGGAGCCGCTTATGCTACGGTGATCTCCCAGGGGGTATCCGGTATAGGCTGTCTGATCTATATTGTGAAGAAAGTGCCTTTGCTGAAAATGGAGGCAGAGGATTTCCGGCCGGAAGGATATCTGGTGAAGATGGAGATGGCGATAGGGATCCCCATGGCGCTCCAATACTCCATTACCGCTATCGGAACGATGATGGTCCAGTCTTCCCTGAACCTGCTGGGCTCTCTGTCTGTGGCGGCGTTTACGGCAGCCAATAAGGTGGAATCTGTGGTTACCCAGGCCTATGTGGCTCTTGGCACTACGATGGCTACCTACTGCGCCCAGAACATAGGAGCCGGGGATATAAAAAGGATCCGCAGGGGCTTTAAAAGCGCTACGATCATGGGAAGCGTCTATGGCGTGATCCTGGTTGTTCCTATGATGACGGTGGGAAAATATCTGGTATATCTTTTTGTCTCTGAGAATGTAGGGGATATCATCGGCCAGG
>CALWSM010000123.1 GCA_944384185.1 uncultured Blautia sp.
GTATTAATCGTACTCATCTTAATGAAGAAAAACAAAATAGCTATACCGAAACACTTTTTGAATCCATAAAACATATTAACGAATATGGGAATGAATTTTGGTATGCAAGAGAGTTACAAAAAGCACTCGAATATAATCAATGGCGTAGATTTGAGGAAGTAATTGAACGTGCAAAAAATGCTTGTAAAAATAGTGGAAATATAATATCTGAACATTTTGCCAACGTTGGCAAATCATCTCCTATGCCTAATGGCGGTGAGCGTATTATTGATGATTATGCGCTTTCACGTTATGCCTGCTACTTAATTGTTCAGAATGGGGATTCACGAAAAAAGGTTATTGCCCTTGGTCAAACATATTTTGCAGTAAAGACGCGGCAACAGGAGTTAATAGAAAATTTTGATGATTTAAGTGAAGATAAAAAACGTCTTGCGATTCGCAATGAAATGAAGACGCATAACAAGTCCCTTGCCGAGGCTGCAAATCAGACACACTATGAAGTAGGAAAAAAAGTCCGTCAGACAATTAAAGAATTGGGGGGAACTATGCCGGAAGATCTTCCCACCCCTTCCAAAGGGATCAAACAGATAGAACGTGAGCAGAGAAAGATTACTGATTAAAAAGAAAAACAATAGATATAAAAGTAGAAATAGAGGAATCAACTTATGAGTGAAAATATACTTAAGAAGAAAATCCCTTCGGAAAAGGAAGCTGAAGAATTATTGAAGGAAGCTGAAAAATTAAATCCCGGATTATGGACAGCACATTGTAAGACAGCAGGTACCTGTGCAAAAAAGATCGCTGAAAGATGCAATGAATTAGATGAAAATAAGGCCTATGTAATGGGACTGCTCCATGATATTGGGAGAAGAGAAGGAATTTTGGATATGAAACATATTATTTGTGGATATCGTTTCATGGAATCTAAGGGATATGTGGATATCAGTCGTATTTGTCTGACCCATTCTTTTCCATATAAGGACATCCGTGCTTATAATGGGGAAAATGACTGCACTGAAAAAGAAACACAGTTTATAGAAAAATATTTGGAGGAGACAGAGTATGATGATTATGACAGGCTGATCCAACTATGTGATGCACTGTCTTTTCCGGATGGGCCTACCTTTCTGGAGAAAAGACTGGTGGATGTAGCAATGCGAAGGGGATTTAATGATCTCACTGTTGATAAATGGAAGGCCTTTTTTAAATTAAAGGAATATTTTGATGAGAAGGCAAGGCAGGATATTTATAAGTTGATCAACTTGAAGTAAAAAGGCTGCTTTAAGTTATGCAAAAAAAGAAACCAGAATCAATGAGGGGGGAAGGTTGATTCTGGTTTCTCTTTTTTAATATTGTAAAATATTAAAAAGAAGGAGAGCCGGTTAATTTTATACCGGCATATGAAAAAGAAAAAGATTTTTGAAAAAGTCTTATCGGCTTTTACAAGTAATAATATAACGGGAAAATGTGATGATTCTGTGATGAAAAAATAAAAGAAATGTGAAATTGCTAAAGATTACAAAATATGGAAGGGATTTGTATTTATCCTGGGGGAGGGTGAAAAAACGGGATAAAAAAAGGCTGGAAAGGGGATAACGCAACAAGAGCAGGAATCTGAGGGGGCTGATTCCTGCTCTTGTCTTATAATCATAAAAAAGAAGGAGTAACTGACATTTTCAAATGTCAGTATATGAAAAGAAAAAGATTTTGAAAAAGTCTTATTGGCTTTTACAAGTAATAATATACCGGGTAAATAAGGATAATTTGTGACAAAAGACTAAAAGAAAAATAAAAAAGGGATTTTTTGATTTATAATTTTTTTAGTTTTCCTTTTTAATTTCTTATTTTTCTGCTTTGTAGGGGGGATCGGCAGGATAACTTCCCGCTGCTTTCTGCATACCTCTCTGGATGGCATCTCTGGAATTTTTCCAGTCTGCGTCTTTGTTTTTGTAGTCGAATTTGTCACAGAACCATTCCAGGTCGTCGGTTACCCTCTGGAGATTTTCTGTCATTAAGGGAAAGAGATTCTCATAGAAATCTTTTTTCTCTTTATCGGACAGGAGGACTTCTGCTGTTTCTACCAGGTCAGCGAAATGGGGGAGACAGAAGCCCTTGCTTTTTTTGAAGAGCTCTTTGAACTCGGCATTTTTTCGGTATAATTCAAAGAAGGTGTCCAGATAGCGGTTATAGGTATTTTTGTAATAGTCGCAGATGTAACAGGAATCTTCCTGTTCTTTTACCCAGCTGCCAATGGAGGTTTTCGGATTGTCTGTATCTATTTTTGCTTTTTTGAAATGTCCCAGCATGGAGGCTTTTCCGGGGGAGAACATTTTCAGCTGCTGTTTCAGCTCTTCGTTTTTCTTTTTAAAGTGGGTGGTCAGGATCAGGCCGCAGCCCAGGCGGTTTCCATAGTCGAACATTTTTTTGTAATGCTCTCGGCAGAAGCCCATTTTGTCGGTTTCAGCCCGGACGTCGTCTTCCATATAGGAAGCTCCGGAGCCCAGTACAAAATCCATGGCATGCTGTTCCAGATTTCTTTCAATAAAGCAGAAAGGACATTCATCTTCTGCTTTGAAGGCGTCCATTAAGGGAATGGTATATATTTTTTCTTTCATAGATTTTTCCTCGATTCTCGTTTTTTTAAGAGTAACACAAATGAGAAGAGAAGAAAAGAGACAGATAGGAAGAGATGAGAAAAATGTGGAAAACTTCAGAAAAAATTTTTTCAGGGTGTGGATATAAAATCCGGGAGGATACGCAGGATTACAAGTCTCGGTCTGAGGAAGGGTCTGAGGAAGTCCTGGATACAGTATTTACAAGAAAGGGAGGGTCTGATAAGATGGACATATATCCCTGACATGACAGGCTTTACAGCTCTGCAGCATGTGTGCCGGGAAAGAAATTACGTGAGAGAAAGGAAGTATTATGGCAACAGATGAAGTATTGATCGTTCTGGCGGGAATCATTATCCTGGCAGGAATTTTTCTGGGCTGGAAGGGAAAGGCCTCTATGATCAGAGAACGTTTTTCCAGCGGCGTTTCCCCTAAAAATGAACGGAAATTTATGATGACGATAGGAGGAGGGATTGTAGTTCTGGGAGTTGATGTGATGATTCTGGGAATTCTGCCAATGGTACATCCGATCAGCGAGGAGCTTTCTCTGATCATTCTGGCTATAGGGATTGTTCTGTTTGTGGCTGTGATCCTGGTAGGACAGAAATATTTCAGAAGATAGAAGAATATTGCTGCGCAGGATGATTTTCCGGTATCCCTGAAGATAAAAAAGTGGTAAAATGATTTTCAGAATATATACAGAATGGAGAGAAAGAAAATGAGCAAGGAATATCATATTGAAACAAAATGTATCCAGTCCGGCTGGAAGCCGAAAAAAGGCGAACCCAGAATGATGCCGATCATTCAGAGCACCACATTTAAATATGACTCTACAGAAGAAATGGGACGTCTTTTTGATCTGAAGGACGACGGATATTTTTATACAAGATGCCAGAATCCTACCAATGATATGGTTGCGGCGAAGATTGCGGATCTGGAAGGGGGCGTTGCGGCGGTTCTTACTTCTTCCGGACAGGCTGCCAACTTTTATGCCGTGTTTAATATCTGTGAGGCAGGAGACCATGTGATCTGTGCTTCCGCTATTTATGGCGGTACTTTAAATGTACTGGGCGTTACTGCAAAGAAGATGGGGATCGACTGTACTTTTGTTGATGTGGACGCTTCTAAGGAAGAGCTGGATAAGGCTTTCCGCCCGAATACTAAGGTAGTGATCGCCGAGACCATCGCAAATCCGGCTCTGGTAGTCCTGGATATTGAGAAGATGGCGGATCTGGCCCACAGCCACGGAGTTCCTCTGATCGTGGATAATACTTTTGCAACACCGGTAAACTGTCAGCCTTTTAAATGGGGAGCGGATATTGTTACCCACTCTACCACAAAATATATGGACGGACATGCAGCCCAGGTAGGAGGCGCTATCGTAGACAGCGGAAACTTTGACTGGGAGGCGCATGCAGAGAAATTCCCGGGCCTGACACAGCCAGATGAATCTTATCACGGTGTTGTCTATACAAAACAGTTTGGAAAAGCCGCATATATCACCAAGATCAACGCCCAGCTTATGAGAGACTTAGGTTCTATCCCTTCTCCTATGAACAGTTTTATCCTGAACCTGGGGCTGGAATCTCTGGTGCTGAGAGTGGAGAGACATTGTTATAATGCTCAGAAGGTAGCGGAATATCTGGAGGCCCATCCCCTTGTAGGAAAGGTAAATTATCCGGGACTGCCCTCGGACAAGTATTATTCTCTGGCTCAGAAATATATGCCAAAGGGAACCTGCGGGGTTATTTCCTTTGAACTGAAAGCAGGAAGAGAAGCGGCTGTGAAATTTATGGACAGTCTGAAACTGGCTTCTATTGTAACCCATGTGGCAGATGCAAAGACCAGCGTTCTTCACCCTGCCAGCCATACCCACAGGCAGTTGAACGATGAACAGCTGGTTGCCGCAGGGGTTTCTCCGGGAATGATCCGTCTCTCTGTGGGAATCGAGCATATCGACGATATCATCGGAGATCTGGAACAGGCACTTGCTGCAAGCGAAAAATAAGATCTGAGGAGCCGGGATTATGAATTTATATCAGATCACTTCCTGGAGCCAGGCCTTATTCCGGCTCCAGGTTCCGGAAGAGGGGCTGTATATAGACGCTACCATGGGAAACGGACAGGATACTCTGTTCCTCTGTCAGATGGCCGGAGAGAAGGGAAAGGTACTGGCCTTTGATATCCAGGAACAGGCTTTGACAGCGACAGACCGGCTTCTTAGAGAACATCAGCTAAGAGACAGGGCCAGTCTGTATCTGGAAAGTCATGTATACATGGACAGATATGTACAGCCGGGGTCGGCAGATGGGATCTTTTTTAACTTTGGTTATCTTCCAGGGGGAGATCATGCTCTGGCAACCCGGCCGGATACCAGTGTGGAGGCTGTGGGAAAGGGACTGGAACTTTTGAAAAAAGGCGGAGTCATGGCCCTTTGTATCTACAGCGGAGGGGATACAGGATATGAGGAAAAGGATAAACTCCTGGAGTATCTGAAGATTCTGGACGAGAAAAGATATTTGGTCATTGTAAACAGTTTTTATAACAGAAGGAAGGATCCGCCCCTGCCGGTATTTGTTGTAAAGCGGTAAAGAAAGTATGGGACTTGCGTTTTCTGACATATAATAGGGATAAGTCAGAACGCAGGTCCCTGTTTTTATGTATAAAGAAAAAGATTCCCCAGCATTTCTTCTTTTGTTTTTTATACTCTTTCCTTATCTGATGACGGTTCTTATCCTGGGACGAAATGCCTGTCCTCTGAGCAGGGAAATTTCTCTGGAAGAATATGTGCCGGCGGTGACAGCCTCTCAGATTTCCTGGGATTCCAGCAAAGAAGCCATCAAAGTCCAAACAGTAGCAGCCAGAAGCAATTTATATGCCCAGGGGAATGACAGTCAGGAAAATCTACTGATACAGGAGGCTGCAGAGTATATAAGGGATCAGGAGATGAACCGTCTTATGCTGGAAAAATATCAGGTTTTCCTGGAGGCTGCCAGGGAAACAAAAGGACAGGTGCTGAAAGAAAAGGGAGAAGTAAGGGAGATCCCTTATCATTTTTTAAGCAGCGGAAAGACAAGAAACGGAACAGAGATCCTGGGAGAGGACTATGGCTATCTTTCTTCTGTAGATACATCAGGGGATATAGAGAGCCCGGATTATGTGAAGGGCTGTTACTTTTCCAAGGAGGAGTTAGAAAATAAGATCAGAGAGTATTATCCGGGATTTTCTCTTGATGAAAAGGAAACCGTAGAAG
Organism: uncultured Blautia sp.; assembly: GCA_944384185.1. GTDB lineage: Bacteria > Bacillota > Clostridia > Lachnospirales > Lachnospiraceae > Blautia. The sequence continues at coordinate 5,866 of CALWSM010000123.1, forward strand.
TGAAAGCCTGGGATTTGGCGGGATATGCTCTGGAAATTCAGATAGGAGATCAGAAATTTCAGGGAGAAGAGATAAAAGAACTCCTGGAGCTTCCATCCTCCTGTTTCACTGTCCAGAAGCTGGAGAAAGAAATACGTTTTTTGTGCAGAGGGCAGGGGCATGGGCTGGGGATCAGCCAGTATACTGTCCAGCAGATGTCTTTAGAAGGAAAAAAGTACGAAGAGATCCTCTCGTACTTTTTTCCTGAATTGAAAATAGAGACGGTAGGAACAAACGGATCAGGGGGCGGTGACCAGATTCAGGTAGGAAGTTTCCACAACGATTCCCTCTTCCTGTGAGACGCTGAGAACATAGAATTCTACCTGGTCGCCTTCTTTGATCTCATAAAAGCCCTGAACGTTAAAGGGATAGAGCAAAGTCATGGAGCCTTTGATCGTGATATGGTCGCCTGTCCGGATATCATCCCCGGTGTAATCTGCCAGATCTGTGATTTTTGCTTCCATGGTAGTGGAGTCCTGGATAGAAGTGATCTCGGCCTGTATACTTCCGAGACTTTCAGTATCTGACGTCAGAGCAGAGCCTTCCCGGTCTTCTGTAGGATCCTCCGGCAGTTCTCTGGCGGAAATGTTCACAACCTTTTTGGAACCGGTGAGATAGGTCACGTCAAAAAGGGCGTTTTCTGTGTAAGAATAAGACTGCTTCCTGGAATGCTCCTTCAGATTTTCAGAAGGAACTGCATAAGAAAAAGAATTATACAGATCCTTATTAATATTAAGAGAGAGGATTTCTTCCTCTTCGCTGGTTCCCGAAAGGGTATAAGTATTTAACCCCAGAATATGCCGGTCCATGGTAAACTCGGCGTTACTCAGCACAGCCCGGTCCGGATTCCGCAGTGAAAGCAGATCCATGGCTCCTGTGCGGAGAAAGGCAATGCTGCACAGGAGTATGACAAAGGCGTAAGAAAAAGGAATATCTATATGGTCGTCCAGAAAATCACGAAGCCTGTTGTGAAGCTTATAAACGATGTAAAAGATACTGGAAAGAAGTATGACCACCGTCAGTATGTAGTAGAGTACCGGCGCCTGGGTGATGCGGTAGCATAGCAGCAGGACAAGGAAATCTATCAGAATGAATACGGCTGCAAAGCAGCCTTTATAAGTTTTAACCATGGAAAATCCTCCGTTGT
>CALWSM010000124.1 GCA_944384185.1 uncultured Blautia sp.
CACAGCTCGCTGCTTCGCCGCTCGCTGTCCGTTGCCCGGCAAATATCCGCTCATGCAAGCATGGCAGCTGCTTGCCGGGCGTATCGCACAAAAAAGAGAGGCGGTGGGGACACAGCCTGTTTTTGGCAACATAAAACCTGCCTTCCGGCTTCTCCGGAAGGAACCTGACTCCAAGTTTCACGTTATCCAAAAACAAACTATCTCCTCATTTTTTCACCTCTCTCGTTTCTTTAGTGCTATTATAATGAGGCTGCTTCCCCCTGTCAAACATTTTCTGTATAGGTCTGTATAGTTTTCAAATTTTCTTCTTGACATCTTTCTGATTATTTCTTATAATAACATCTGTTGAACGCCTTAACGAAGCGTGGCTCAGTTTGGTAGAGCGCTGCGTTCGGGACGCAGAGGTCGCGTGTTCGAATCACGTCGCTTCGACTGGTTGTAAAAATACCGGAAAACCTGATCACGGGTTTCCGGTATTTTTTTGTCCATCACCCGATAAGCACAGGCAGGCATTTGTCGGCCACTGCCCTCAATATCGCACATTTCCGACAATAAACGGAGCTTTTTACAGATCTGTTATCTATATGAAAAGGGATCTTACCCTTCCGCATTTCTGCGCCGGGTAAGATCCCTTCTGTTTTTCTTATGCGCTTACCTTTCCTCTTCCCATTTCCTGTCCGATGTTCAGGATATGGTCGCCGATACGTTCAAAGTCTGTAAGCATTTCTGAATAGATGATACAGCCTTCCTCGGAGCAGGTGCCCTTCTGCATACGCTCCAGCTGTTTCTGACGATAGTCTTCCGTCATGTCGTCGATCTTCTGCTCAATATCCACAATAACCTTGATATCTTCCTTCTGTCCCGGCTCCTGTCCGATCTCCGCCAGGTAATCGATAGCCTTGTCGCAGATCTTCCGCATTTCATCAATCTCTCTTCTTACCTCGGAAGAGAAGGAAATCTTCTGCCGCTCGATCAGCTTTGTATATTCACAGATATTCATGGCGTGATCGCCGATACGCTCCACATTTCCGCACACCTTGAACAGTGCGCTGATATATTTAGAATCTCTGGGATTACTTTCGTTTACCAATGTTTTGGAAATATACTTGGAGATTTCTTTGTTCAGGAAATCAATATATTCTTCTCTTTCCCTTACGTCCTCCAGCAAAGCGGTGCTTCCTTCTTTGACCGCCTGGAAGCTTTTGTCCACATTTTCCCTGGCCATGGTCATCATCCGGTGAACTTCCTTACGGATACTGGTAACTGCAATAGCGGAAAGACCGATCTGCGTATCTCTCTTTGTCTCCATGGGACGGATAAATTCCATATGCATAACGTCTGCGTTTTCGTCTTTCTTCTCCGGCAGGATCTTTGTAGCAAGTTTCGCCAGATAGGTACCGAAGGGCAGCAGCAGCAATGTGGTCACAATATTAAACAGCGTATGCATATTGGCGATCTGCGCCGCCGGATTTCCCGGTGTAAGACCCTCGATGGCATTAGTCAGAGGAGTCAGGATACATACGGTTGTAAAAATAACGGTACCGATGATATTAAACATCAGGTGGATGATCGTGGTACGTTTTGCATTTCTGTTCGTACCGATAGCAGCCAGTATCGCTGTGATACAGGTACCGATATTCTGTCCGAAAAGAACATAAACTGCATTCCCCAGTCCGATCAGCCCACTGGTAGCCAGAGCCTGCAGGATACCCACTGATGCGGAAGAAGACTGGATGATAGCCGTAAAAATAGCGCCTGCCAGAATTCCCAGCACAGGATTGGAAAACTTGGTCATCAGGGCTACAAAGGCTTCGGAATCTCTAAGGGGCATCATGGAAGTACTCATCATATCCATACCCACAAACAGGATACCCAGTCCTGCCAGGATAAGGCCATAATGATGGATCTTCTGTTTCTTCACAAATACCACCAGAGCCACGCCGAGAAACGCCAGAAGGGGTGCGATGGCGCTTACATCAAGGGCGATCAGCTGGCCTGTGATCGTGGTACCGATGTTGGCTCCCATAATGATCCAAACGGCCTGACGAAGAGTCATCATTCCCGAGTTTACAAAACCTACTACCATAACCGTAGTCGCAGAGGAAGACTGGATAACCGCAGTGATCCCTGCGCCTACCAGGACTCCCAGAAAACGGTTTGCAGTGAGCTTCTCCAGGATCTGCTTCATCCGGTTTCCGGCAGCAGCCTCCAGACCGTTGCTCATCATCTGCATACCGTAAAGAAACAGGGCAAGCCCTCCTAAGAGACTGAAAAAATCTGTAATTTTCACTTTTCTCCTCCATTAGTACTTTCACATATTCTTTACTTTTATTTAATCGTACACTTACATTTATACCTGCTGGAAAGAATTTATTCAAGGATTATTTCTTTTATTTTACACGAATTTTACAATCTGCATGCAAAACCTACAGGCGCATCCTGTCTCACTTTACTTCTGATCAACCGCTTTATATTATTTCATCAGCTCTTCCGACAGCTCCCCTTTCCATAAATCTTTCAGCGGAATTTCTACTTCTTTATCCTGATATTCTATGATCAGCTCATCTTCTTCGGAAAATTCCAGGATCTCTCCATTTTCTTTCTGTATACGGTTTCCTCCCGAAAACCGCAGTGTATAAACGTCCCCGTTTTCCACAGGTTCCCCCTCTCCGTCATAATACTGGCGGATCAAAATCCTGTTTTCTCCGGTCTCCTCCACCTTCAGTGAAACTCCCATCAGTTCCGGATAAAACCCCAGGACCACCGTTCCTGTATCATCTTTATCGAAAGTCATCTTCACGTCCTCTGACTGAGCCGCAGGATTCTCCAACGCCCGGCTGGCCAGCTCTCCTATGGAAATAGTCTCTGTCCGGTCTTCATATTTTATAGTCAGTACCTGGTCTTCACGGAAATCCATATTCTGCCCGTCTATCCCCATAACCGTGTTTTCATCAAGAAACGTACAGCTCCAGTAAGCGTTGGGATTATAGGTCTTCGCAAAGGGGATCTGCTTACTTTCCACTATCGTGATCGTATTATCTTCTCCGGCTTCTGCGGTAAGCTTACAGTTTTTCTTCTCCGGTGCAAAGCGAAGGGTAGCGATCCCTCCCTGAGCGTCTATGGTCATCTTTACATCTTCAGACTCTGCAGTCCAGGACCTTCCATAATAGAGAAGCCCCCCGCCGAAGATCAGTCCGCAGGCCAGAGCTGCTCCTCCTGCAGCCAGAATAATCTTTCTCCTGGTTTTCTGCCGGAGCTTCCGGAAGGGCTTGACAGCTTCCTTATTTTTCACCGGCTGGTTCTCCTGAACAATATCCTCCTTCATATCATCCAGATATTCTCTGCACTCCCGGCATTCCTCCAGATGTTCTTTGATCAGTTCATTACTCTCTTCACTGGTCAGTCCATCTATGTAACTTGGAAACAGATCCCGGATAACTTCACATTTCATCTTCATACTTTCTCATCCTTTCACTAACTTCTGTTTTGCCCGGTAAAACGTTACCCTGGCCCAGTTTTCATTTTTCCCAAAGATCTCTCCGATCTCCCGAAAGGAGAATTCTCCTGTCAGCCGGAGAAGCACGACTTCCTTGGCTGTTTCCTCCAAAACATGAACCTTCCGGAATAATTCCATCTTCTCTTCTTTGATACATAAATCTTCTTCCAGGGCTGCTTTGGGGGAAACAAGATTTTCATCAAGCCGGCTGGTCCCTTTTCTTTTTCTTCGGTCCAGCTCCTGATACCATAAATGTTTGGCGATCTGGCAAAGCCAGGTAGACACCTTACAGGAGCCATTATATTTATCTGCACTTTTCACAGCCTGGTAAAAAGTTTCCTGGGTCAGTTCCTGAGCCGTATCCTCCTCATAGCAAAGTGTCATAAGGTACTTGAACACTGTATTTGCCTGCTCTCTGTATATGGAGTCCATATCCAGCATCTTGTTTCTCACCTCCTTTACCCATATATCCAAAAAAGGGAAGCTTCGTTACATATATTTTCAAAATTTTTTCTTGCCCGCCATTTTCCGATTTATCCGGAAAAAGACGGACAGACAGACTTTGGAGCTGCGGCGCTAAACATTCTTACTTTCGTTTAGCGCCGCAGCTCCATTCTCTGTATCCGCCGTCTCTTTCTGTCTTTCCCAATATCCGCTGCTCTAAAAAGGGCATCCTGAGATCAGCCATTTCCTCCAGTGGGGATAAATGGCCGGATTGCGTCAGCAACGCTGGAGATCGGCATGGTCTGAAGCCAGATCTTTCCCGGACCTGTCAGCACTGTATTAAAAAATCCTTCGCCTCCCAGAAGTTTATTTTTGATCCCGGCCACCTGGCGGATATCTATAGAAACTCCCGGTTCAAATCCTGCCACATTTCCTGTGTCTACGATCATCTGCTCTCCCGGCGCCAGATCATATTCTACCAGGTCTCCGTCGATCTCGGCAAAAGCGATCCCCTGTCCGGAAAGTCTCTGCATAATAAAACCTTCGCCTCCAAAGAATCCGGCTCCCAGTTTTTTGTTAAAGTGGATATCCAGCTGAACACTGCTCTCAGAAGCAAGGAAGGCTCTCTTCTGGAGGATCATCTCTCTTCCCGGTCCGATCTCCACAGGCAGGATCTTTCCCGGAAAGCTGGATCCAAAGGTGATCATAGCCGGACCGCCCTGGGCTGTATAGATATTCTGGAACATGCTCTCACCGGAAAAAGCCTTGGAAAACATCTTTCCCAGCCCTCCGCCTGAGGTTTCCATTTTCACATTCGGGCTCTGCCATACCATAGAACCTTTTTCCGTGATCATCTGCTCTCCATTTTCCAGATAGCACACTACAATGGGAAATGTGCCTCCTTTAATCTCATACCTCATAAAATTTCCTCCTTTTCCTTTGACTCTTTTTCTTTCACTCCGAAAAGGCCATCCAGCTTTTCATAATTTCTGCCATCGGCATGAAAAATATTTATATGATTCCAGTCGCTGCTTCGGTCTGTGAACGCCGGATATAAAAATCCCCAGAAAGGTTTGTCCGGTTCATATTCACCTGTAAGAGGACACAATGCGCAGATCAGATATTCATAAACTTCTTCCGACTCCCACTGCCTCTCTTTATCCAGTGTTTTCACAGGCACATCATACCGGTCATGAAAGACCATGATCCCGTAAGGCGCCCCGGATCCATAGCTCTCCATTATAATATCATAAAACGTATCCATCAGGGCATCGTTTTTCAAACCGCATTCTTTCATCCCATTCAGTATTTGGAGCAATCCCCGGACTTCTCCGGAGGCCTCTCCGATCTTATATCTTTTCAGCTGCACATTTGTCTCTGAAAAAGGAATGACCTTTGCGATCTCCAGATTTTTTCCCTTGTCTTTCTGGGAGAGCTTTAAAAAATTCACGTTAAAGCTTCCCTCAAAATCCCCATCCTTGTCCACATAGCAGCCTGCGATCCTGGTAAAAGATGTCCTGGCCGGCGTCATCCTCCTGGTCAATTCCAGCATATCTTCTCTGCTGATATTTTCCCTTCTGCTTATCATATCGTCAAAATCCCGTCTTTCTTTTTCTTAATGGCTTTTCCCTGCAGGAAATAATGTACGAAATTCCCGTTTTTCCTCCTGCTGTATCCGGATATAAAAAAGCCCTGTTATGATTTTTATCATATCATACTCAGGGCTTTTTTGCATTAAATTTAATTGGCAGACCTTCTCCGCCTTTTCCATACCGCCAGGAAGATGATCCATCCGGCAACGGCTGCAATACCGATGATAGAACCACAGAACAGCGGTTTGTTCCTATAATACTGGACCATAATGTTTGACGTTACCAGAACGCTCAGGCTTTCTTTTTGCTCTGCGCCATTGCTGACCATTGTCTGGATATTTCCTGCCGAGTCGGAAGCTGTCACTGTGATCTGCTGGAAATGATTGGCGCTGGCGATGGGTACGTCGATAACTCCATCTGTCTCTGTCAATTCGTCTTCTCCATATGTGGTATCTGTTTCATCTACAGAAACAACCACCTCATGCAGTGCCAGATTATCCTTGGCGTCTACGGTCATTGTCCGCTCTGCGCTCCTGTAGGAACCGCCGTCTTCCACACCAGAAACAACCACAGTAGGCGCAGTCTTGTCCACGGCAAAGTCGATGGGAAGATTTTCATTCTTCTTTACGCTGGTGTTGTTCATGGTATTCCCGGCTTTATCCTGCGTGCTGAAGATCACCGAATATTTACCTTCGATTTCAAAATTATCCGCCTTTAAAGTATAGTGGTTTGCTTTCCACTGTGCTTCGGTCCCGGAGCCGGTCACTTCATAATCTGTCTTTTCTTTCAGATTCTCTATGCTGCCATCCCGATTCACAGTGATCTGAACCTGTTTGATGGTGTCTACGTTATATTCGGTTACGCCCACTTCCTTCTCCTGGTTAATGTAGGTATAAATATAGTCCCTGTCTTCCCCGTTCTCATCCGGCCTGAATACATCCAGCCATTCTGCTGTATCTGTATCCAGCACGTATACGGAGCCATATCGGTTTACAGAGAAGAGAATAGATTCTTCTTTCTCATTTCCCGCCATATCTACCGCTTTTGCCTTCAGGGTATACAGATCGTCCATTTCAGCATCTCTTGCGAAATCATTAAATTTAACAGTCTGGCCGTTCTGAACAGCAGATACTGCGTTTCCGATATTTACTTTTCCATTATTGGCGCCTGTGATCGTGATCGTCACATTTCCGGGATCATAGTTCACATCTGTTGTCTTTACACTGGGAGATACCACATCATTATTGGCGGATTTATCTGCTACATCCCTAATCTCGATCTCCGGTTCTGTAAGGTCTACCGTGAAATCATCCGGCGTATACTCAGCCGCCGCATTTCCTGCCATATCGGTGTATTCTACATCAAAGGTATAGTCCCCGTCTGTTCCATATGTCACAGTAGCGGTATGGACATCTCCCCTTCCGGAAAATCCGCTGATAGACGGAGCAGAAATTCCTCTTCCTTCCAGGCTGGCTGTGATCGCTGTTTTTACATCCGCAGCGTTGAA
>CALWSM010000125.1 GCA_944384185.1 uncultured Blautia sp.
AAATTTTCTCTCCGGATATCCAGATAGGAAAGCACCGCCGGATGGATCCCGGCCTCATAGGCGTATTCCTTCCAGACAGCGAAATCCTCCCGGACGTCGATCTTCTTTACCCGGTCCAAAGTCACCACGTCAAAATCCCGGACAGACTTATTATATTCCGGCGGGTTTCCAGCCGCTACAATGATCCAGCCGGAGGGCACCTGCTGGTTTCCAAAAGTCTTGCACTGAAGGAACTGGAGCATAGCCGGTGCCAGGGTTTCCGACACACAGTTGATCTCATCGATAAACAGGATCCCCTCCCGGATTCCCGTAGCCTCCATTTTGTCATACACGGAAGCGATGATCTCGCTCATGGTATACTCCGTAACCGACCGGTTCTCTCCCCCGTAGCTTTTCTCTTTGATAAAAGGCAGACCGATGGCGCTCTGCCTGGTATGGTGGGTAATGGTATAGGACACCAGATTAATGCCGCATTCTCTGGCCGCCTGTTCCATGATCTGCGTCTTGCCGATCCCCGGAGGCCCCATGAGCAGGATGGGCCGCTGCCTGATGGCCGGAATACAGTAATCCCCATAATCGTCTTTTAAAAGATAGGCTTCCACCGTATCTTTGATCTCCTGTTTTGCTCTTTTTATATTCATCGTTCTGACCTCTCGTTCCTCTCTAAAAGTTCTTCCTCGTCCAGATACAGCTTCATGGCCCAGCAGGGCACTTCAACCTCTTCATATTCTTTCTGCATCAGCAGAAAAGCCACGTCATAAGGCGGCATCCGCTCCGGAAAGATTCCTTTCCCGTCTGTAAAATACAAAAGTCCTTTCAGCCCTCTGAGTTCTCCTTTTCTCTGTTTTTCCTGAATGTATTGAAACACCGGACGGAAATCCGTTCCGCCCTTTCCTGCAAGCTCCAGGTTTTCCATATATTCTCTCAGCTCTTCCTGACTGGTGATGAGCTGATCCCTCTGGATCTGCTCGTCACACTGGATCACATGGATCTGCATTCTCCTGAAAAAGCTTTCCTGCTCCCGGAGTACAGAATAGGTTTCCCTGAGAAATCCCCTGACCAGCTCTCCGGAACAGGACATGGAAGTGTCAATGGCAATGACAAAATCCTGGATCTTTTTCACTTCTTTGGTCTCCTGGGGCTCCAGAAGGGGCATATTTCCATAAAGAGACATGCCGTAGCTGTAAAAAACATAGTCAAAGGCGTCCGGATCCAGCATCTGTTCCTCCCGCAGCACGGCAAACTTCCTTAAAAACCGCCGGTAGTCTCTGGTATCCCGGTTTTCCGCCTTGAGCTGCTCCTTCAGACCGGCCTGGCCCCGGGCCATATCCTGTCCAAAGGTTTCCATCTCCGTCTCCATACGGTCCCGGATATCCTCCCAGTTTTTCTCCGGCCTCCGGCTGGGAGGCTGCTTCCTGCCTCCCTTCCAGAGTCTGTGGTCGTCGCAGTGAAACTCCCTTTCCCAGAGAAGGACCTGCTCCTGGGAAGGCTGCATTTTCACCAGCTCTTCAAAAACTCCTTCCGCATTCAGAGTCTTTCTCTTCTTCCGGAGACTGGCGTAGAGGTTTTTCCGCTCCCTGGACATAGGCTTTTTTACACAGTGCAGGGCCAGGCCATCAATCATGGATTCCACACTGATATCGCAGGCCAGATCCCAGAGGATATCCGTCAGATCTTCCTGCCTGTTTTCTTCCTCTTCCCGGGAGATTCCCAGGGCTCTGGCCGCTGCCTTCTTCCTGATCTTCACCTTTTTCCACAGATGGGCGAAAAGACAGTGGAGCATCATGTGAAGATAGGCACGGTTCACCTCCCGGCGTCCCTGGCGGTAAAGGCCCCCCAGATATCCGGGATCATAATAGATCCCTGCACCGTCGGTCCCCAGTCCTCCACTTTGTTCCCCCATCACATAGGTAAAGGCTGACAGTGCCACGTCAAAAAAACGCAGATGGATATACAGCTCATTTCTGGAGGACAAGAGGATCCTTACACAGACATCCTCGATCCGTTTTTCCATTTCCCCGGCCATACGTTTTCTCTCCTATAGATCAAAAATTTTCTTTTGTTTTGCAAACAGCCTTCGCTTCTCTTCCATGAGAAAGCTGACGATCTCCGCCCTTCCTTTACCGGAAGCTTCCCGGATCACCCGGTCCATCGCTTCCTCTGTCCACAGCTTTCGCTGTCCGAGATAAGAAAAAGCCTGATTCCACTCTTCCTGTTCCATATAATACAGGCCGCATTCCAGTATATGTTCCTTTATGTATCCCAGATACCCTTCCTCTGCCTGGCTGCCAAGCTCCCATGGCCAGAGCAGTCTCCCCATAGCCATGGGCAGAAGGATTTCCGGCTTTTCGTTCACCTTCGCCAGATAAAACAGCCGGTCATAGCCCTGGTAGTCCACCTTCTTTTCCAGGAAGCACTGGCGGTATTTATATCCGCAGCCATGGTAATGGGTTTCCAGGATCCTGGCGGGCGTGTTTTCCACCCCTTCCTCATAGTATTCCGGAAAGATCAGCTCCGCTCCCTTGCTGCTATTCCGAAACCGTATGGAAACATAAACCTCATGAAATGTTTCACTGACCACGTCCCGGATACAGGAGGTCCCTCCCGGCTCCATAAGTATGTGCAGTCTCCGCAGGGCACCGCATCCGGTAAAAGAACCGCCGCCAATGGTTTTCACAGAATCTGTCATTTCCAGAGCCTCCAGATTCCTGCAACCATAAAAAGTATAATTTCCCAGCTCCCGGATCCCGTCGGGGATCTGGATCTTTCGGATCTCCTGAAGCTCTCTCTGCTCCTCCCTGCTCCGTCCTTCCTTCCAGGGCGACCAGGCGTAGGAAGGCAGAGAAGCCCTGTTCTCCTTGCTCATACACATATGTATCCTTTCCTTTATCGGGATCTGGACTCCCATACCAGTTCCAGATTATCCGTTTCCTCCTTCTCATCACAGCCGGTAAAGACCGTCCCCAGGACTGCCAGAAGCAGCAGCAACGCCCCAATTCTTATTTTCATCATAAATCCCTTCTCTCCTGCATTTTCATATTGATCTCTGCATTTCTATACACTTCCGCATTTTTGTATGCCTCTGTCTGAGTACAGTATGCATAGGTCCGGGGATTTTTATGCACGCCAGCTGCGATAACCTGTAAAATATTCCCCAACAGACGGCTTGCTCTATAACCGTATATTGTCCTGTATAATGGGAAATGGCTGCAATCCTGCAAGCGGATCACAGCCATTTCCCCGGGTAAGCTGAAAATGGGACTCGAACCCACGACCCCTTCATTACGAGTGAAGTGCTCTACCAACTGAGCTATTTCAGCAAATCTCTGCAAGAAATAATTCTACTGGATTTTTAAGGATATGTCAAGAATTTCTTTTATAGAAGAATCGCCAATGCCCTAGAATATTTGTTCTTAAGTCTTTCCGTCAAAGTATCCCGCTGGCTCAGATGATCTTTCATATCTGCCAGCTTCACCCACCATACCTCCGGATAAATGGTCTGGGCATTTTTGATGGAGATTATATAGTCCTCATAGGATTCCTCGTTTTTCCCATGGGTAATATAATTCATATACTTTACCAATCTTCTGGTTTCGTCCAGGGCAAGTATCTCTGCTGTCCCGCAGTCGGAATCCTCCCATACATCATGGATCCAGGCCAGGGCAATACACCGCTCCCGCAGATGTTCCGGTATCATACGGTTCTGTTCCGTATACCTGGCTACCCTCTCCGAATGCTGGTAGGTCTTCTCATCAAGATACTTTTCGGCAAGTTTTTTCGCTTCCTCTATCACCCTGACCACTCCTTTTCTGAAGGACATCTTTTTATCTGATTTAACAATACCTTATATTTTCGCATTTTGCAACTTGTGATTTTCACGAAAAAAAGAAACTATCCCGGAAAGCCCCGGGGCTATATAAAAGCTCCGGGCTTTTGGGATAGTTTGGTTTTTATCAACGATTTAAAATCCGTATGGATATTGTCTGTCTCTCGGCGGCTCTCAGCTTTTCTTTACAAATTCCGCTCCGCACTTGGGACAACGGATGCTGATCTTTCCTTTTCCCTTTGGGATCCGGATCTTCTGCCTGCACTGGGGACAGGTATAGATGTGAAAGTCCTTTCGCTGCTGCTGTATGTATTTCTGTTTTCCGAAAAACCGTCTCACCCGGTTTTCTATAGCCAGATATTTCTGATTTTCCTCATATCTTCTGCTGATGTTTTTGGAAAACATGCGGAAATAGATCAACAGCAAAAGCAGGAACTCCCAGGAGGTAAGGAGGACGCTGAAATATCCTCCCCCCACAAAAAGATTGATCACTGCGCAGATCAGAAGGACAATGACCATAAACATATTCAGCCTGTCGCTTCCATAGCGTCCATACATAAATCTCTCAAATTTTTCTCTCAGCTTATTCATTTTCCTGTTCTTCTTTCCTTATTTTCTCAAATATATCTTTTACAAAATTCCGGACCCCTTTGAGGTCCGCCTCGTCCGGATGGAGCATAGCCATATCAAAGTTCCGGATCATGGCTTCCATTTGTTTTTCATTCTGGGGATTTTTCATATGTTCATATTTTTCCCGTACCGCCATAGGCATTTTCCCCTGGCAGATATAGGCTCCCATATATTCATTATCATCCTCGATGAAAACCCGGATATTTTCTTCGATCTTTTTATAATACTCAGGGCTCTGCCCCATACCGCAGGTTCCGAAAAGGGCGATCCGTTTGCCCTGGAGGCTGCCCAGATAATCCAGCACCTCCACGCTGGCGCTGCCCCGGTCTGTCCAGAAGCCTATAAAGTAAAGATCTCCCATATTATAATCCGTCTGTCCGTGAAAAGGAGCGATATCCTTATCCGTCCCGGGGATGGCCTCAAAAACAGCCTTTGCCAGCTTTTCCGTGTTTCCTGTTCTGCTTTTATAGAGCACCTGTGTTCTCATTTTCCTCTTCCTTCCTGGTTACAAAACTTCTTCGTCCGATGATAGGGACTCCATGGAATATATTTTAGCACCAACGATTTCAGAAAAGTATTTCTGGAATCTTAAAAATTATAAATTCTCTATAAAGCAGTCTCCCTCCAGTCCTTTACTGTTTTATATGCACATCCATCTGGGGATATGGCAGTTCAATGCCTTCTTCATCAAAAGTCAGCTTGATCTTCTCATTCAGTCTCCATCTGACAGGCCAGTAATCCCCGGTTCCTACCCAGGCACGCATTCCAAGGACCACGCCGTCTGGAGCCAGATTGTCCACAAAAACCTGGATCCCCTCTTCATGAAGGATCCTGGCTTCCCCGTAAAAAAGATTTTCCAGGATCTTCTTTGCTTTCTGCAGATCCGAGCCATAGGAAATCTGTACCTTCATATCCAGCTGCCGCTTATCCTGAGCGGTCACGTTTACAATACTGGCGCTGGTAAGGGTTCCGTTTGGAATGGTGATCCTTCGGTTATCCACTGTGGAGAGGGTGGTATAAAACAGATCGACCCGGACAACCGTCCCTTCCTGTTTGTCCGTATTCTCAATAATATAATCTCCTACTACAAAAGGCTTCAGTGCCAGGATGATCACGCCCCCGGCCAGATTGGACAGTCCACCCTGGAGAGCCAGACCGATGGCAACGCCGCCGGAAGCCACCAGGGCGGCGATGGAAGATTCTTTCACCCCAAAGCTGGTGGCGATAGAAACCACCAGGAGGCAGTAGAGCGCCGCTTTTACCACAGAAGAAACAAATTGGACCACCCCTGTATCCACATTTGCCTTTTTCATCGAAAGAACAATAAACCTGCTCAGCTTCTGGATCAGCTTACTGGCGATGATATAGACCAGGATCGCAAGGAGCACTCTGCCGATAAAGGTCCCGATAAGAGGAAGCTTCTGTTCCCAGTAAGCCCAGGTAAAATAATGCCGGAGAAAAGCTCCCATATTCTCGAATTCTATCGTATCCAGTTCCAGTGTATCTGCTAAAAAAATATTCATCTTTTTGCTTTTCCCTTTCCCTGTTTTCTCTACATAGAAAAGGACTGTTGCAGAAGGTCCCGTAAACTGAAAATTCCCTTCGGCAAAAGCCCTCTCCTGTTATGAAATTTCTCTGTTATTTTTTACTTTTTCTTGTCTTTTTGCCGGTTTCTGCCTTCTCCGTTTTTTTCTCCCCGGTTCCCCGCTTTACCGGCTCTTTTTTGTCAGTCTCCGGTTTTTCAGGCTCCTTTTTACCGGTCTGTGATTTTTCCGGCTCTTTCTTACTGGTCTCCAGCTTTACAGGCTCCGTTTTACTGGTCTCCAGTTTCTCCGGTTCCTTCTTGCTGGTTTCTATTTTATGCGGCTCTTTCTTGCTGGTCTCCAGTCTCTCCGGCTCCTTCTTGCCCGTTTCCAGCTTTGCAGGTTCCTTCTTGCTGGTCTCTATTTTATGCGTCTCTTTCTTGCTGGTTTCCAGTTTCTCCGGCTCCTTCTTGCTGGTCTCTATTTTATGCGGTTCCTTCTTGCTGGTCTCCAGCTTTGCAGGCTCCTTCTTGGCGGTTTCCAGTTTATGAGGTTCTTTTTTGGTTGTTTCCAGTTTTTTGGGAGCTTCTTTCGGAAGAGTGATCTCCTGGGCCTTCTCGGCTTTCAGCCTTTCTTCCTCCATCTTCTGTTCCAGCTCTTTCCGGACCTTTGATACCGGGGTCCGGGTTTCCTTCTCGCTCTTCTTTACGGTTTTTCTTGTCTCGCTCTTCGTGTAGGAAAAGATCTGTACAGCCAGAGGCGCTACATTGATCACAATGGAATTCTTTCTCTCGTCCCACTCTTCCTTCTTAGACGCCTTGGCTCTGGGATTTCCCACGCCGGTTCCGCCGTAGATCTTTGCGTCGCTGTTAAAGATCTCTTTATACTTTCCGGGATATGGGACGCCCATCTGATATTTCTCATAGGGAAGGGCGGAGAAATTACATACCACCACCAGAGTGCTGTCCTTTTTCTTACCTCTCCGGATAAAGGTGAGCATGTTCTTCTCTGTTTCCATCACATTGATCCATTCAAATCCGTCCGTATCATAATCCTC
>CALWSM010000126.1 GCA_944384185.1 uncultured Blautia sp.
GAGCTGGAGCAGGAGCGTCTTCCTTACTGGACGCTGGGAGAAGCTGCTCCTCAGGATCCAGATGCAGAGTTAAGAGAAAATCTCTGGGACAAGATCATCAGCGGCTGTGATCTGGTGGATACTGTATAAAGCAGCCGACGCAGGACGGAAAGATTTAGGATTACAAAGAAACGGGAGGGATTATGCCCTCCCGTTTCTGTCCATCATCTTACAGAAGACCACCGCCACTCCTGTACTCACCGCAGTAGCCACAATGGCCGGCCCTACGATAGCCGCAGGATTTACACTTCCGTACTGGCTCCGATAGGCAATGATATTGACCGGGATCAGCTGTATAGAAGAAATATTGATAATGAGGAAGGTGCACATTTCATTTCCTGCGATCCCCCTTCCTCTGGCCTTTCCCGGCGCCCTTCCCTCTCTTCTGTCCTCTTCCAGATTTCCCAGCTCTTCCATGGCTTTCAGGCCAAAAGGCGTAGCCGCCCAGCCAAGGCCAAGAAAATTGGCGATCATATTGGCGGATATGTATTCCAAAGCTCTGTGTTCTTTGGGTATCTGAGGGAATAAAAAATGAAGCAGCGGTCTCATTGCGCTGGTAAGACGGTCCACCAGGCCCGAGGCTCTGGCAATCTCCATCAGTCCCACCCACATGGCCACGATCCCGGCCATGGTAATGCAAAGAGATACTGCCTCTTCCGCAGAGGAAAGGGCAGCCTCCGTCACTTCATTCATATTTCCTGTGATTCCCCCATATAGGATCCCCGCCAGGAGCATACCGCCCCAGAGATAATTCAGCATAGGACGCTCCCTATTTTTTCTTAATTCACTATATGAAGGATTTTCTGAGATTATAAGTCTATTCTTCCACAGCCTCTCCGGTCACCGCCTCTGTCTGGGCCTCCTCTTCCTGGCCGCTGTCCAGAGAAGACCGGATCTGCGCCGCTTCCGTACCATACTGCTGCGCTATACTCTGGCTGTACTCTTCTATCCGTGTGATAACCGCCTCTCCCGTATCGCCCTCCACAGGGGTAGGCTGATAGTCATTCACCCCCTGGGCCCAGGATCCGGAGATTTTCACCGGAACCACATTGGTCACATTGTCCTCTGTCAGTTCTCCGTCTTCCAGGGTGAAGGTCTGCTGGAAGATCATGGCGTCCATATCCTTTGGTCCGGAATTTCCTCCGAAGCAGAAATTTCCCAGGCTGTAGACAATGTTCTTTCCTTTATAAGTCTCAATCCCCTGAAGCACATGGGGATGGTGTCCCAGGACCAGATCGGCGCCGTGGTCAATGGCGGAATGAGCCAGCTCCACCTGCACCTCATTGGGGATATTGTCGCGCTCGATCCCCCAGTGGAAGGAAGCAATGATCAGCTGTGCGCCCTGCTCTTTCAGGCTCTGGATGTTTTCGATCATTTCTTCCTCGCAGCCCATTTGTTCAGCCAGCTCATAGGTTCCCAGAAGGCCTACCTTGACGCCCTTTATATCCAGAAGGGCTGTTCTGTCATAACCGAAAGTAGGGATACCTGCTTCTTCCATGATCTCTATGGTATCGGTATAGCTCTGCTCACCATAGTCCCGGCTGTGGTTATTCGCCAGATTTGCCGCCTCCACCGAACCTTCCGTCAGGATCTGGGTATATTCCGGATCTCCTTTAAAAGCATACGTCTTGTCCTCCCTTGAAAGCTTCTCTGAAGTAAGGATCCCCTCCATATTTACAATCGTCAGATCATCCCGGGAAAAGATGGGCTCCACTTCCCGAAAGAAATATCCAGGATCCTGTACCGCCTCATACTTCGCCGGAAGACTGGTGGAATAGTAAAAATATTCGTCGGTACCCAGGGTACAGTCTCCGGCTGCGCTTATGGTAAGGCTAACTTTCTCCGGCTCTTTTTCGGCTTCTTTCCGGGCCTGCTCCTGCTTTTTCTCTGCCTCTTCTTTCGCCTTTGCCTCTGCACCGGCTGCGGCCATCCCCCGCACTGCCAGCACCAGTATCAGAACAAGCAGGATACCTGCCGTCCCTCCTGCCAGGATCATTTTCTGCCTGCGGACCTGGCGCCGCCGCAGCTGAGCTCTTCTTTCCCGCTCTCTTTTTCTTCTTCTGTTCTCCTCCATAGTTTATCCCCCGTATGTATCCAGACCGGATTCAGGATTCCTGCAGCAGGATCTGATAAATGTCCCGCTTGCTCACGCCCCGGTCTTTTGCCACCTGCTTCATGGCTTCTTTCTTCTCCATACCCTGTTCCAGATACAGTTCCATATGGTCGGCTACAGACATGTCCTCCCATTTTCTCTGCTCTTCTCTTCGGATCTCCTCCCTGGATTTCCCTTCCAGCACCAGGACGCACTCCCCTTTGGGCGGATTATCCTGATACCATTTCCAGGCCTCCTTCAGGCTTCCTTTAAAAACCGTCTCGTGTTTCTTCGTCAGCTCTCTGCATACAGCGATCTTCCGGTCGCCCAGCTCATGAAAAAGCTCCTCCAGGGTTTTTACCAGGCGATGAGGCGCCTCATAAAGCACCAGTGTTCTGGTATCCTCTCTCATCTCCTCCAGGATCTCCTTCCGCTCCTTTTTCTCCTGGGGGAGAAAGGCCTCAAAGGAAAATCTCCTGGCAGGAAGTCCCGACATGGTGAGAGCCGTGATACAGGCCGCCGGTCCGGGAACAGAAGTCACCGGGATCCCCGCTTCCCAGCACATGGCTGTCAGCTCTTCGCCGGGATCTGAGATCCCCGGGGTTCCTGCATCGGTGATCAGCGCTACCTGTTTTCCCTCTTCCATCTGGCTTATCAGCCATTTCCCCTTATCATATTTGTTGTACTCGTGATAGCTGGTCATAGGGGTTTTTATTTCAAAATGGTTCAGAAGCTTTCTGCTGTTCCTGGTATCCTCCGCAGCGATCAGATCCGCTTCTTTCAATATGCGCAGCACCCGGAAAGTAATATCCTCCAGGTTGCCGATAGGAGTTGCGCATAAATATAGCTGTCCCTTCATTTTTTCCACTCCTGTCCATAAATATCCAGGACCTCTCTGGTATATACGCCGGGGGCCTCATAAACGATCAGCGATTTTTCCACTGTCATCCTGGAACGGCCTCCTCTCATGCCTTCAATAAGTACCAGATTGGGCTCCCTGTCCACATAGGGATGTACCAGGCGCATCCTCTTAGGTTCGATCTTATGCCGGATCATAGAAGAAAAGATCTCCGCCAGCCGGAAAGGCCGGTGTACCATATAAAACCTGCCCTTTGGACGCAGGACTGCAGCGCTCTGCTCTAAAATATCCTCCAGGGTGCACAGAGTTTCATGGCGGGCAATGGTCTTGGCCTGGTTCTCCCCTGTCAGCCCATGGCTGCCGATCATATAGGGAGGGTTGGTCACCACCACGTCAAAGGAGGAGCCTCCGTAGAGCCCGGAAGCCTCTCTGATGTCTCCCAGAGTAATGGAAATATCCTCTTCCAGATGATTATAGGCTACGCTTCTTGCGGCCATCCGGGCGCTTTCCGGCTGGATCTCCAGTCCTGTATACTTTCCCTGGGGATATCTGGCTTTTAATAAAATAGGGACGATCCCTGTGCCCGTCCCCATGTCCAGCACCTTCTCCCCCGGTCTGACCTTTGCATACCAGGAAAGAAGCACTGCATCAATGCCAAAACAGAACTGTGAAGGGTCCTGTATCAGCATATATCCGTTCTGGAGGTCATCCAGCCTCTCATGTTCTCTGATCAGTCTGTTCTCTTCCATGAATGGATGATCCTTTCTCCTATTTTTCCTTTTCCAGCTCTTTTAAGGCTTTCATCTCTTCCTCGCTGATCTTTACCTTTTTCTGCCTGGACTTAAATTTCAGATCGGAAGCCTGATATTCCCTTACTTCCTTTTCATCGTCCACGTCAACCACCACCTTGACCAGCTGGCGGAGGACATTGACGCTCTGGACCTCTCCTTTGAGCCCCTCGGGGGTGGTCACCTTGTCGCCTGTATTCGGCAGCCTTCGGTTCAGATCCTCGTAAGTCTCTTCCTCGTTTTTCAGACAGCACATCAGCCGGCCGCAGACCCCGGATATCTTAGAAGGGTTCAGGGACAGGTTCTGCTCCTTTGCCATCTTTATGGAAACCGGGACAAACTCGGAAAGATAAGTATGGCAGCATAATTCTCTCCCGCAGATCCCGATGCCCCCAAGGATCTTGGTCTCATCTCTGACGCCGATCTGCCGCAGCTCGATCCTGGTCTTGAAAACCGCCGCCAAGTCCTTTACCAATTCCCGGAAATCAATCCTTCCGTCCGCTGTAAAATAAAACAGGATCTTATTATTATCAAAGGTATACTCTACATCGATCAGCTTCATTTCCAATCCATGCTCCCGGATTTTTTTCTGACAGATCCTGTAGGCCTCTCTCTCTTTTTTCCGGTTGGTTTCTTCCTTTTTGTCATCCTGGGGATTGGCGATCCGGATAACGTCCTTCAGGGGCTGGACCACCTTTTCTTCCTTCACATCTCTGGGGGGCAGCACAACATTTCCATATTCTACCCCTCTGGCTGTCTCTACGATCACATGATCCCCGGCTTTGATCTCCAGGTTCTTTGGTGAGAAATAATAAATTTTCCCTACGTTTCGAAATCTTACTCCAATTACTCTTATCATGTCAGTTCTCCCTGATTGTCAAAAACAAAAGTTCCATGGTCAGTTCAAAATTTACATTTGCCTGAAGCCTTACTTTTGCATTTTCTATAGCCTTGATAATATTTTCCAGTCCTTCATAGGAGCTTTTATCTGCACGGCTCTTAATGTCTTTATATTCCTGACTGAAAACCAGACCGTCGATCTCGTGTGTGGCTTTGAACATCAGTACGTCCCGGAACCATACCAGAAACAGGTCCAGGTACTCATAAATAGTGTGTTTTTCCTCGGAAAGGGTCTTAATGGCGTCCACCATTTCATAGACCTCCATATCCCTGCTCTTTTTCAAAAGCCTGAGGGCAGATTCCATCATCTGAGAAAAGTCCTCCGCTGTGGCGATCTGCTTTGCCTTACCTACATTTCCCTGAGCGAAGGCCACGCTGATCTCCGCCTGATAATCCGGCACTTGAAGCTCTTCCATAAGATACTGCCGGATCACCTCGTCCCGCACCGGTTTAAAGTTCAGGGTCACACACCGGGAAGAGATCGTGGGAAGCAAAGAGCCTCCATTGTTCACCAAAAGGAGGATCACCACATAGGCGGGGGGCTCCTCAATGGTCTTCAGCAAGGCGTTCTGAGCCTGAACGGTCATTTTCTCCGCCTCGTCTACAATATATATCTTATAAGGACCGGTATATGGCTTTATCGCCACGTCCCCGATCAGCTGTTCCCGGATATCCTCGATCCCGATGGAATTCGGTTTCTCATGGGTTACGTAAATAATATCCGGATGATTCCGGTTCATGGCTTTCTTACAGGAACCGCACTGCAGACATGGCTCTTTTCCGTGTTTTTCACACTGCAGTGTCATGGCAAAGATCTTTGCCAGAAGCTTCTTGCCGCTTCCCTTCTCTCCTGCAAAAATATAGGAATGGGAAACCTTGCCCATAGCCGCAGCATTCTGTAAATGTTTGATCACTTCTTCATGTCCTAATACTTTTTCCATTTCCTGCATTGCAATCCACCTCAATTCCTGCTTTAAATCTGCATTTCCAGTGCGCTCCCCTTTCCATATCTCCGGGATACACAGCTGGCATCTATGCGGCTAGTATACCACATATTTCTTGTTTACTGCAACTTTTGTATACAGTTTTTCAATTCATTTACACATGTTTCCAGGTCAATATTCCGGAACCGCCTTACGATACCGGCCTTTTCCAGATTTTTTTCGGAAAAGTCCTCCTCGTCTGCCAGAAATCTCCTGCACATCTCTGCATATTTCGGTTCCGGCTGAAGCTCTTCCCTGCGCATCGCCCGTTTCAATCTTTCTCCGTCTTCCACCTCTATATAAAGGGGAAAAAGCTGCCCCTCCCCGAAATATTCCTTCATATGAACGTAGGAATCCAGAGTTCCGATCCCCAAATAGTTTCTCTTTTCCAGGTCGATCTGTCCGTCGTCTGCCGTAAAATAGGTCCAGGGCCCGTAGACCGTCTGATAGGTCCTGGATTCAATGATCTTTCCCTGCTCCTGATACTGCCGGAAGATTTCCTCTCCCACAAAATAGTATTCTCTTCCCGGCTGTTCTCCCTGGCGCATAGGCCTGGTAGTGTAAAGAATGATATTCCTCAGCTTCAGCTCCTGATCTTCCAGGAGTCTTTTGTATATGGTATCCTTCCCTGATGAACTTTTTCCCATGATATAAAATATTTTTCCCATTTTCTCTTCCATTTCTCTGGCAAAACGCCGGGCAGACAGATCTGCGGTCCTGCCAGACAGCCTCCTTCCACGCTTACATGGAGACTTTATCCTTTCTTTTTACAGTTCTTATTCTTTTCAGGCGATGGTCTGACAATCCCTGCAGCTCCAGTCCCTGTTTTTTCCAGAGCGCCGCCTGGGTGATAAACTCCCGGCTGATCTCCTCCCCGGGGGCCAGAACGGGGATTCCCGGAGGATACAGATAAGCAAACTCCCCGGATATTTCTCCGGCACTGTCCTCCAGTTCCATTTCTTCTGATTCTGCTTCCATTGCCCGGGCTATGGTCATCGCCTGTCCGGGCCGGAGTTCTTCCGGATATTTTTCAAAAAAAGGCGTGCTTCTTTTTCTTTCGCCCCTCCTGTCCGGAGACAGCCCTGCGTCTATTTCCTTCAAAGCCTCTGCCAGCCTGTCAAATCCTTCTTCTGTGTCCATAACGCCGGTAAG
>CALWSM010000127.1 GCA_944384185.1 uncultured Blautia sp.
GGAAAGAAGATCATGATCCCATATCGTGTACTTTACATAATCGTGGCAGTGATCGCACCCATCGCTCCGCTGAACCTGATCTGGCTGATCGCAGACATCCTCAACGCTCTTATGGCCATACCGAACCTTGTGGCTGTGCTTCTTCTGTCCCCGGTGATCGTGATGGAGACTAAGAAGTATCTGGACAATCTGGATATGAAGGACGAGACGCCTGTACCTTATGAGGACCAGGTATAGAAAGAAAAAAGAATAAAATGAGAAGTTTTTTCCCCGGGCCTTTTGTGGTAGAATAGTCTCGTTAAGGAGGCTGAAAGAATGGAAAAAAATCTGACACAGGGGCCGATCACGAAAACACTTCTGCTTTTTGCCCTGCCTATGATCGGCGGAAATATGCTGCAGCAGCTTTACAACATTGCAGATACCCTGATCGTAGGCAGGTTTGTCGGTTCCGGGGCTTTGGCCGCAGTAGGCTCTTCCTACACCCTGATGACGTTTCTCACTTCCATCCTGCTGGGACTGTGTATGGGAAGCGGAGCTGTCTTTTCTATCCGGTACGGAGAAGGGAATATGGAGAAGCTTCATGAGAGCATGGGGGCTTCCTTTATCCTGATCCTCACCGTAGCGGCGATGCTGAATATAGGAGTATTCGTTCTGATCGATCCCATTATGCAGCTTCTCCAGGTGCCGGCGGAAATCTATGAGATGATGCGGGAGTACCTGTGGGTGATCTTCTGGGGGATCCTGGCAACCTTTCTGTATAATTACTTCGCCTGTCTTCTCCGGGCTGTGGGCAATTCTGTGGCCCCGCTGATCTTTCTGGCCATATCTTCGGTGATGAACATTATCCTGGATCTGTGGTTTGTCCTGGGCTTTCACTGGGGCGTGGCAGGGGCGGCTTTTGCCACAGTGCTGTCCCAGTATGTGTCCGGGATCGGCCTGGGGGTCTATACTTACTGGAAAACACCCCAGTTCCGGCTACGGCCGAAATATCTGAAAGCAAAACCGGCAATGCTCAAAGAGATCGGCCAGTTTTCTTTCCTGACCTCTGTCCAGCAGTCTGTGATGAACCTGGGGATCCTTATGGTCCAGGGCCTGGTGAACAGCTTCGGCACAGTGATCATGGCGGCTTTTGCGGCGGCGGTAAAGATCGACTCTTTCGCCTATATGCCTGCCCAGGAGTTTGGAAATGCTTTCTCTACATACGTGGCCCAGAACTACGGCGCAGGAAAAACAGAGAGGATACGGAAAGGGATAAAGACGGCGGTTGGACTTTCGGTGGGATTCTGCCTGGCGGTCTCTCTTCTGGTATTTCTCTTTGCCAGACCTTTGATGACTATTTTCGTGGATCCTTCCGAGGCCGGGATTTTGGCGGCAGGTGTGGAATATCTGCGGATCGAAGGAGCCTTTTACTGCGGGATCGGCTGCCTGTTCCTGCTTTATGGTCTATACAGAGCCATCAAAAGGCCGGGAATGTCTGTGGTCCTTACCATATTTTCTCTGGGGACCAGAGTAGTGCTTGCCTATGCCCTGTCAGGGATAGATTTTATCGGGGTCACAGGGATCTGGTGGTCGGTGCCCATCGGCTGGGCCCTGGCGGATCTGGTGGGATTTCTGTATTATAAAAAGAATAAGAAAAAACTGTTTAACCAAGATTTAACCAAAACCAGGTAACAGGTAAAATAAAGGAAAGCTATAATTTCTGTAAAGGAAAGAATCGCTTTCTTTATTTATTTTACAAAAAGTTTATATGGTAAAGGAGACCTGCATATGGTAAAAATCTATGTTATGGACACCAATGTTCTGATCCAGGATCCTCAGGCTCTGCTGAGCTTTGAAGACAATCAGGTGATCCTTCCGGTGGCAGTGCTGGAAGAGCTGGATAACCTGAAAAAAGCAGAGGGGGAGAAAGGAAGAAACGCCAGAGCGGCCATACGGATCCTGGAAGAGCTGCGCCTGAAGGGAAATCTTCTGGAAGGGGTCCGGCTGGAACCTCATGGAATCGTCCGGGTGGAGAAAAATTACATAGATGTAAAGCTTCCGGAAGATCTGCCGGAGGAGAAGATGGATAACCGGATCCTGAAAGTCTGCAAAGGGCTGGCGGAGTCCTCCAGTGAACAGGTGATCCTGGTGACTAAGGACATCCTTCTGCGGATCAAAGCGCAGATCATCGGGATCCGGGCGGAAGACTATACCACGGAGCAGGTTGCGGAATATGAGGGGCAGTATAAGGGAAGAATCGAAGTATACGTGCCGGAAGAAAAGTTTAAGGATTTTAAGAAGAAAGGGGTTCCGGTAGAGGAGGTCTATCTTTCCGATGATCAGGGGAACCGGAAAGTTCCCAAACTGGAGGAAAACGAGTTTGTGATCCTGAAGGCGGATCAGTCTTCCAGAAAAACCCAGCTGGGGAGAGTGGAAAAAGGTATGATAAGGAAACTGGAATACCGGAAAAGCACCCCTTACGGAGTGACGCCAAGAAACGCCGGCCAGTATTTTGTCCAGGAGGCTCTTATGCAGTCTGCGGAGAAGGCCCCTCTGGTGATCATCAAGGGCATGGCAGGCACCAGCAAGACTTTTTACACCCTGGCGGTAGGTCTGGAAAAGGTATTGAATAATCCTGCAGGAGAATACCGGAGGATCCTGATCTCCCGGCCCAACGCCCAGTTTGACTCCGATATCGGTTTCCTTCCGGGAGATGAGCAGGAAAAGATCTCTCCCCTTATGCGTCCCATTATCGATAACCTGGAACAGCTCATCGATTCCAGCGAAGAAGAGCGGTATAAAGATGAGATGGAGCTTCAGGGGAAAATAGAGGAGATCTTCGCAAGAGGGCTGATCCAGACAGAGGCGCTGAATTATATCCGGGGCCGCTCCATTGTAAAGACTTATCTGATCATTGACGAGGCCCAGAATATGACCCCAAATCAGGTAAAAGGGATCATCACCAGAGCAGGAAAAGGCACAAAGATCATCCTTCTTGGAGATACCAACCAGATCGACCGGCCTATGCTGGATGAGCGGACAAATGGCCTGAGCTTTGCCTCTGAGTACATGAAGGGCAGCCCCCTTTGCTGGCAGGTCACTTTCTCCCCTGAGGAATGCGAACGTTCCGCCCTTGCCATGGACGCAATTACAAGACTATAAGAAAAGGAGCTGCCGGAGTATATGACTGAAGAGAATAAAGGCGAGATCACCTACAGACAGATAAAGAAAAATGAAGAGATCAATTTACTCATCGAAAGGGGAAACCAGGTACTGAATATTCTGGGATTTACAGAGCATTCTAAGAAACACGCCGCAAAGGTGGCGGAGACGGCAGGAAAGATCCTGAAAGATCTGGGATACAGAGAAAAAGAGATCCGCCTCAGTAAGATCGCCGGATATATGCACGATATCGGAAACAGTATCAACCGTCACGATCACGCCCACACAGGAGCCCTTCTGGCTTATGGGATCCTGAAGGATCTGGGGATGCCCCTGGAGGATGTGCTTACAGTGACCACGGCTATCGGAAATCATGATGAATCTACAGGTACTGCCGTAGATGTGGTGTCCGCCGCCCTGATCCTGGCGGATAAGACCGACGTCCGCCGGAACCGGGTGCAGAATTCCTCTATCGCAAATTTTGATATCCATGACCGGGTAAACTATGCCGCCCTTACTTCCACTCTGGAGGTAAAGCGGGAGAAACGGGTGATCCAGATGGACCTGGAGCTGGACGACGAGATGTGTACGGTGATGGATTATTTTGAGATTTTCCTGAAACGGATGATCATGTGCAGAAGAGCCGCAGAGGTGCTGGGCTGCAAATTCAAACTGGTGGCCAATGGAAATAAAATATGCTGATAAAATATTTTGCCGGACAGAATCAGTATCTGAAAAGCGTCACAGAGGAGCCCTTGACAGAAGAGGAAATGGAAGCGATCCGCCTTGAGGATAAAAACTGCCGCCTTGTGAAAGGCCAGGTATTCTTACGGGAAGGAGCCAGGGGCTGGGAAGAAATCTGGGATATTTAGAATCGACAGACACCCCTTTTGTGTGCTATGATTATACATACGATCATAGAACAGAAAGGGGTATTTTCATGGAAAATACGTCTGAAAATAGACAGAAAAACCAGATTTTAAAGCCTTCAAAGCATATCAGTATCGGTCTCCTGGCCCACGTGGATGCAGGAAAGACCACTCTGGCGGAAAGCCTTCTGTATCACACAGGAAGTATCCGGAAGATGGGAAGAGTGGACCATCAGGACGCTTTTCTGGATACCGATGAGATGGAGCGGGCCAGAGGCATTACCATTTTCTCAAAGCAGGCGGTTTTCAGCCTGAAAGACAAGGAGATCACCCTGCTGGATACCCCGGGACATGTGGATTTCTCTGCGGAAATGGAGCGTACCCTTCAGGTGCTGGATTACGGGATCCTGATCATCAGCGGTCCTGACGGGGTACAGGGTCATGTAGAGACTCTCTGGAGGCTTTTAAGACAGTATCAGATCCCTGCGATACTTTTTGTGAATAAAATGGACCAGGAGGGAACAGAAAAAGAGAAGATACTGGACCAGTTAAAGAAGCGTCTTCATGAACACTGTATAGATTTTTCCAGGGAGAGAGACCGGGAAGAATTTCTGGAAGAGGCCGCCATGTGCGGGGAGGGAGCTCTGGAGGAATATCTGGAGACAGGAAATATTTCTCAGGAAAAACTCCGGGATATGGTGAAAAACAGGGAGCTCTTTCCCTGCTTTTTCGGTTCTGCCCTGAAATCCCAGGGGATCCCAGAATTTTTAAAAGGCCTGGAAGAGCTTCTGGAGTGTCCCTCTTATCCGGAAACCTTCGGCGCCAAGGTCTACAAGATTTCCAGAGACGACAAGGGAACCCGGCTGACTCACATGAAGATCACCGGAGGAAGCCTGAAAGTAAAACAGCTGCTTGCAGGAGAGGGCTGGGAAGAAAAAGCGGACCAGATCCGCATCTACGACGGACAGAGCTTCCAGACTGTGGAGGAGGCCGGGGCCGGGTGCGTCTGCGCAGTCACGGGCCTTACCGGAACCTGGTCGGGAGAGGGACTGGGAGGAGAACCTGTTTCTGCAGCTCCGGTGCTGACGCCGGTTCTCACCTATGAGATCCGGCTTCCCCAGGGCGCAGATGTCCATGGGATACTGATAAAATTACGGCAGCTGGAGGAGGAGATCCCGGAACTGCAGATCCTCTGGAGCGAACAGCTGGGCGAGATCCACGCCCAGGTTATGGGGGAAGTGCAGATCGAGATCCTGAAGCAGATGATCCTGGAACGTTTTGGCGTAGAAGTGGAATTCGGTTCCGGGAATATTGTATACAAAGAAACCATCAAAGAGCCGGTAGAAGGGATCGGGCACTTTGAACCTCTCCGCCATTATGCGGAGGTACACCTTTTGCTGGAGCCATTGGAGAGAGGCGCCGGTCTGGTTTTTGCCACGGACTGCAGCGAGGATGTTCTGGACCGGAACTGGCAGAGACTGATCCTTACCCATCTGGAGGAGAAACATCATCCGGGTGTTCTCACAGGATCAGAAATCACCGACATGAAGATCACTCTGATCGCCGGAAGGGCCCACCTGAAACATACCGAAGGAGGAGATTTCCGTCAGGCCACCTACCGGGCGGTGCGCCAGGGCCTGAGAAAAGCAGAAAGCATCCTTCTGGAGCCGGTATATGAATTTTCCCTGGAGGTGCCCCAGGATACGGTTGGCCGGGCCATGGCCGATATCCAGCGGATGAGCGGAACCTTTTCCACACCGGATATCCAGGGAGAATATGCCCTGCTTACAGGAACCGCCCCGGTGTCTGAGATGGGGGACTATCAGAGAGAAGTCACCGCCTATACCCGAGGAAGAGGGCATCTGTCCTTTGTCCTGAAAGGTTATGAACCTTGCCACAACAGCCGGGAGATCATAGAGGCGGCGGCTTATGATCCGGAAGGGGACCTGGAAAATCCTACAGGATCTGTTTTCTGCTCTCACGGAGCAGGCTTTAACGTGCCCTGGGACCAGGTGGAGGAGTACGCCCATATTGATACCGGATTTGGGAAGGAAGCAGAGCCGGAACCGGAGCCTCAGGGAATACCGGCCCCTACCTACGAAGAGATCCGTCTCACCCAGCAGGAACTGGAGGAGATTTTTGTCCGTACCTATGGCCCTATAAAGCGGCCAAGGTATAATCAGGAAGAGGACTTTGCCGTAAAAAAGACTCCGGAAAAGACCAGAAGATATAAGAAACAGGAACCGGAAAAAGAATATCTCCTGGTAGACGGATATAATATTATTTTTGCCTGGGAAGATCTTCAGGAACTGGCCAGGGTGAATATTGAAGGGGCCAGAAATAAACTGATGGACATGCTCTGTAATTACCAGGGCTACAAAAAATGTACCCTGATCCTGGTGTTTGACGCCTATAAGGTGGAAGGAGGACAGGGAGAGGTCCAGAAATACCACAATATCTATGTGGTCTATACTAAAGAGGCGGAAACTGCCGATCAGTATATTGAA
The DNA here is from genome assembly GCA_944384185.1 of uncultured Blautia sp. Taxonomy (GTDB): domain Bacteria; phylum Bacillota; class Clostridia; order Lachnospirales; family Lachnospiraceae; genus Blautia. The sequence continues at coordinate 6,518 of CALWSM010000127.1, forward strand.
AAGACTGTTCACGAGATCGGAAGAAGGTATCACGTAACCGTTGCCACCTCCGACGCTCTGGAACAGGTGATCATCATGGGTCAGGGAGCGGCCAGGCTTTCTGCCAGAAATCTCCGGGAAGAGATCCAGATGATGAACCGGGAGATTCGGAATCATTATCTGGAAAAGACCAAGAAAAGCGGCAGCTATCTTTTCGAGAGCCTTCCGGAACATATGACAGATTTTATGGAGGA
>CALWSM010000128.1 GCA_944384185.1 uncultured Blautia sp.
TTCTGGGTACCGAAGGACAGTACGATGGTCACGATGGAGCTGAGAGCCTCGGGAATTGCGGCTACAGCCAGGGCTACCGCGAACAGGAACGCATCTGCCACGCCCTCTCCTCTGAATACACTGATGGCAAAAAGGATCCCACAGAACACCAGGATCAGGATAGACAGCTTCTGTCCGAAATTATCCAGGTTCATCTGGAGAGGCGTCTTTTTCTCAGAAGTGCTTTTTAACAGGCTGGCGATCTTGCCCACCTCTGTATCCATACCGATGCCGGTTACCAGGAAGGAGCCCCTTCCATAAGAAACAAAGCTTCCGGAAAAGACCATATTGGTCCTGTCTCCTAAAGGAACCTCTCCCTCAATAGCGTCTTCCATTTTTTCCACAGCAAGGCTTTCCCCTGTCAGGGCGCTCTCGTCTACTTTCAGACTGGCGTTTTCCAGGATACGTCCGTCAGCAGGCACATAGTCTCCTGCCTCCAGCATCACAATATCTCCTACGGTTACCTGGGAAGAAGGGATCTTGATCACATCTCCCCCTCTGACAACCTTGGCCTCCGGCGCCGACATGGCCTTCAGGCTGTTCAGGGACTGTTCCGCCTTTACAGTCTGGACCGTTCCCAGAATGGCGTTGATGGTAATAACGATCAGGATAACGATGGCGCTCTCGGTTTCTCCCAGGATACCGGATACAATAGCTGCGATGATCAGGATAATGACCAGAAAGTCTTTGTACTGTTCCAGAAAGATCTGGGGTACGGTCTTTTTCTTGCCTTCGGCCAGAGCGTTGGGGCCGTATTTTTCCTGGTTCTTCTTCACCTGCTCCTCTGTCAGAGGCTGTGTGCTGCCGTTGACCGCTTTCTGCGCCTCTGTCCTGGACATTTGGTAATACTCTTTCATGCTTCTTCCTCCATTTGTTTTTCCGAGCCGTTCTTTCCGGACTCTTTACTCACAGTTTGTTTCGTAAAGGTCTTTATATGCATACCATGCAAAAAGCGAGACCTTTACTGCACGTTGATATATGCAATAAAAGTCTCGCTGTTTCATCACGACACGGATGAGAGATCTCTCATCGAGATTGACGATGCCGTAAACACCTGTACAGGTGCCAGCTACTCCCTTTCATTTAAAATGATGATATACGATAAAAAAAGTCTTGTCAACCCCTAAATTACTAGCAGATCTCTGCGCCTGCCGGCATATCCTTGTCCGGGGTCATCAGGGCCAGCTCTCCGTCAAGGCCTTCTGCGCAAAGGATCATACCTTCAGAAAGGACTCCCGCCAGCTTGGCCGGTTTCAGATTTACCAGTACCATCACTTTCTTTCCTACCATGTCCTCCGGTTTATAATTGGATTTGATCCCGGAAACGATCTGTTTTACCTGGCTTCCGATCTTTACCTGGGAGCAGAGAAGCTTCTTGGATTTTTTCACTTCCTCGCAGGCGATGATCTCTCCTACCTGGAACTGCATTTTCATGAAATCCTCAAAGGTCACCTCCGGTTTTGCGTCAATATCGATAACGGGAGCTTCCTCCTCTTTTGCTTCCTCTTCTTCCGCCTCGCCGGCTCTCATGGCCTCTACCTTTTCCATAACCTCTTTTACGTCCAGACGGGCGAAAAGGATCTCCGGCTTCTCTGTCACCTTATTTCCGGAAGGATACAGGCCGAAGGAATCCAGATCCTCATAAGTTCTCCCGGGAGCGTTTAACTGGGCAAGGATCTTCCTGGTCGTGTCCGGCATAAAGGATTCCAGAAGGGAGGCGCCTACGCAGATACCCTCCACCAGATTATAGAGGACCTCAGCCAGACGGTCTTTTTTCTCCTCATCTTTTGCCAGCGCCCATGGCATGGTCTCATCAATATATTTGTTGCATCTTTTAAATAAAGTGAAGATTTCCGTGATAGCGTCGGCCACCCGAAGGTCTTCCATCTTAGCCGCTACCTTTGCCTTTGTTCCCTGGACAACTCCTTTCAGCTCTCCGTCTACCGGTTCGGTCACTCCGGTACTCTTTACCACGCCTCCGAAATATTTATTAGACATGGAGATGGTCCGGTTCACCAGATTTCCCAGTGTATTGGCCAGCTCGGAATTTAATCTCTCCACCATCAGTTCCCAGGTGATCACCCCGTCGTTTTCAAAGGGCATCTCATGAAGAACGAAATAGCGGACAGCGTCTACGCCGAAGAAATCCACCAGCTGGTCTGCATAGAGCACATTGCCTTTGGATTTGCTCATCTTGCCGTCTCCCTGGAGCAGCCATGGATGACCGAATACCTGTTTCGGCAGAGGCAGGCCCAGGGCCATAAGAAAAATAGGCCAGTAGATCGTGTGGAAACGGATAATGTCCTTGCCGATCAGATGGAGGTCTGCAGGCCAGTATTTCTCAAACTGCTCTGTGCTGTTTCCGTCACAGTCATAGCCGATCCCGGTGATATAGTTGGTCAGAGCGTCCAGCCATACATAGACCACATGCTTGGGATCAAAGTCTACCGGGATCCCCCACTTAAAGGAAGTCCTGGACACACAAAGATCCTGAAGCCCCGGAAGAAGGAAATTATTCATCATCTCGTTCTTCCTGGATACCGGCTGGATAAATTCCGGATGTTCGTTGATATATTCAATAAGCTTTGGCGCATACTTGCTCATTCTGAAGAAATAAGCCTCTTCCTTTGCAGGAGTCACCGGGCGTCCGCAGTCCGGGCATTTCCCATCCACCAGCTGGGACTCGGTAAAGAAGGACTCGCAGGGAGTACAGTACAGCCCTTCATAATAACCTTTATAGATATCTCCCTGGTCATAAAGCTTTTTAAAGATCTTCTGAACCTGCTTTTCATGGTAGTCGTCTGTAGTCCTGATAAACTTATCGTAGGAAGTCCCCATCAGATCCCAGATATCCCTGATCTCTCCGGATACCTTATCCACAAACTCCTTGCAGCTGACTCCGGCTTCCTCCGCCTTCAGCTCGATCTTCTGTCCGTGTTCATCTGTTCCTGTCTGGAAAAACACATCATACCCCTGCTGTCTTTTAAATCTGGCAATACTGTCCGCCAGAACCGCCTCATAAGTATTCCCGATATGAGGCTTCCCTGAAGTATAGGCAATCGCTGTAGTAATATAATACTTCTTCTTATCCATTTCACTTTCCTCCTTAATTTCCTTCATCATAGAAAAAGCCCGTCCCCTCTGTTTCCAAAGAAGACGAGCGCTCTGCCCGTGTTACCACTTCTGTTCATCTGTACCTCACGGCACAGACCTTATCAGGTACAGATCCGTATATCCTATACCCTGCCGCTGTAACAGGCGGAACCTGTCGCAGCCTAGACAGAAAAGCCTCTGCTTTCCCTGCTTCGGTGCGCCTCTCAGGAGCCATCTTCCCTATACCCCGGATCCGCTTTCTCTCAGCCCGGCGGCTTCCGCCATCCGCAAAAGCATCTCTGTAAGACCGGAAATACAGGTACTCTCTCCGTCTCTGTGTTTTTCTGTAATCCATGCTAACACATTCCTGCATATTTGTAAACACTCAATTAAAAGGCGTTTACGCAACTGCATATTTGCCCAGGATCTCTTCGAAATGCGGCTCCGTGCCGTCATACTTCACATGCAGATCCTGTCCGCAACTGAGGCTCAAAACCCCTAAAATAGATTTTGCATCCACCACGATCCTGTCATCCACAACATCTATATCGAATTCGCAGCGGCATGCGGCGCTGACAAATTCCTTCATCTCTTCAATATGACGAAAACATACCTTCTTTTCCTTCATATCTTTATCCTCCTGCGTTTCCATTTATACCTGCTATGGAAATTGGCTTTTATCTGTCAGCCACTAGAATAAAACATATTTCAGAAAATTTCAACTACTATTTTTGTGTTTTTTCCAGGGTTTCTTCCCCTGTTTTTTCGTGTTCCCGGCTCAGCTTTTTCACGATGCCTACCGCCGCTAATATAGCGATCAGGTTAGGGATCACCATCAGGCCGTTAAACATATCCGACATATTCCATACCAGGTCAACCTTCAGGGTGGATCCGATCAGAACAAAGATGACCACCAGGAAGCCATAGACCCGGACCGCCTTCTTTCCGAAAAGATGGCGGACATTTACCTCGCCGAAGTAATACCAGCCGATTATGGTAGTAAATGCGAAGAACAGCATGCATATTGCAATAAATACATCTCCGAAAGAACCGTAAGAAGAATTAAACGCCGCCTGGGCAAGGGCCGATCCCGTTTCTCCTGTAGAGAGGGCTCCTGTGGAAAGGATCACCAATGCGGTAAGAGTCAGGATCACAAAGGTATCGATAAAAACTCCCATCATGGCAATGATCCCCTGATCCGCCGGATGCTTTACATCAGCTGTGGCATGTGCGTGAGGGGTGGAACCCATACCGGCCTCATTGGAAAAAAGGCCTCTGGCCACGCCGAACCGCATAGCCTTCTGAACGGTGACTCCTGCAGCTCCTCCCAATACGGAAGATGGAGAAAATGCCGCTACAAAAATATCATGAAAGGCTTTCCCCAGGCCCTCCAGGTTCATTCCCAGGATGATCACGCAGCCTACGATATAGATCAGCGCCATCAAAGGCACGATCTTTTCCGTAACTCTGGCGATCCGGTTGATCCCGCCCAGAAAGATCACGGCGGAGATCACTGCAATGATGATCCCCATAATATATGGCTTGATCCCGAATGCGGTTTGAAAAGAGCTTCCGATGGAATTGGACTGCACCATATTTCCCATAAATCCCAGAGCCAGGATAATCGCTACGGAGAAAAAGCCGGAAAGGAATTTTCCGAATTTCCCCTTAAAAAGATACTGTATATAGTAAACCGGTCCTCCTACAATAGCTCCGTTCTCCTTTTTCCTGGTAAGCTGGGCCATAACGGCTTCCCCATAGATGGTCGCCATTCCGAAAAAAGCGCTGACCCACATCCAGAAAATAGCTCCCGGGCCTCCTGAAGCGATGGCCGTAGCCGCCCCTGCAATATTTCCTGTGCCTACCTGTGCGGCAATGGCCGTAGCCAGGGCCTGGAAAGAGCTCAGCCCCCTTTCCGTGCTTTTTCCGTGAAGGGAAAAGCCCCCGAACATCCGCTTCATCCCCTGTCCAAACTTTCTGATCTGGATAAACTTCAGGTTTATGGTATAAAAAATCCCCGTTCCCAGAAGCAATACCAGCAGCGCACCGTCCCATAAAAAGGAATTTACGCTCTCTACGATCTGCGATAACATTTCCATTGTCTGTCTCCCTCTTTCTTCTTATTTTCTGATTCATGCTCCTCTCCGGGAAATCTCTGTGAAAGCACAGAAAAAAACAAAGAGAGCTATCGCATGAACCTGATGCAATAACTCTCTGAAACTTTTCCAAAATATGACCAGCGCCTGGCCGTTTTTCTGATCTCACTGTCCTTTTGCCTGAGAGATTCACAGATAACCGGTATCTGCTTACACCTTCGGCACCCTTTGCGGGATTCTCCAGAGAGCCATCCAGATACAGTCCTGTTCCCTTTTCGGAAACCCCTGAGAGTATTACTCCTTCGGTGGGCTTTTGCCGCTTTCCTGCACCCTTCAATTGGCACGATATGCAGACGAAGTATCCTCCGTCCTTGTTACAACGAACTACATTATAGCACTTGGCTGGACTTTGTCAATGTTCTTTCTCATCTTTCTTACCTTTTCCGGATATAAAAGATGTTACTTACAAAATAACTGCTGTATTTTTTTACATAATCCATATATTCCTGAATGTCCAGAAAATACTCCTTTCCCCAGGAGGATATTTTCAGATAATTCCCCTCCACAGTGGTGACCGTCACAAAATGAGCGGCGGCCTGGCAGGCGCAGACATAGGATTCCCCTTGTTTCACATAAAAATTCAGCTTATTTTTTCTTCGGAACAAAGAGAGATTGGGGCCGATAGCCAGGATCACCGGTATGTCATGGGCCAGCATCGCCGCCATCCGGATCCAGATATTTCTTCCCAGGACTCCGAAAGAGGCTTTCAGAGGGATCCTGTTTTTCCGAAAATAACGGTTCATGCCTGCCGCCAGGAACCAGACCGGCATCCCAAAACCGGGGATCACAGGAAAATATCTGCGGTGCATCTCTCTGACAAGTTCCCGGTATCTGTCCTCCTCCCAGATGCCGTTTCCCTCTTCCTGGTCAAATTCTCTGCCATGACAATAATCTTTATACAGGCTTAAATACAGCAGGGCATCTGTTCCGGCAATCACTCCGCACCCGTATTTTTTCAGAAGACTTCCGGAAAGCCAGCCCTGATCTCCCCCGTAAGAAAGCCCTCCGTCTTTCATCACCGCTATATAAGGATATCTCAGACGAACCATCTTCATACTGCGTCAATCTCATCCTCTCCTAATTCTATTTCCATCTCTTCTGACAGCTGCACCGGCCCTCCCAGCGCACACCGCAGGATACGTCCGCCCTCTTTGTAGACTTTTCCGCAGATGGTTCCTCCCGGCTGGTACAGATTATAAGCAAAAACGCCGTCTTTCTCTTCCTTTGACAAATAGACTGCCGCCGCCATACTTCCGCTGCCGCAGCTGCTTTCCCAGACAAGAGAATCTGTACTTTCTACATATACCACCGGGACCATCTGGTCCTTTTCCAGGAACATGATCCCCCAGGCTCCGCAGGGGCAGGCCCCCCTGGCCTTCTGCAGCGCAGCTTCTACAAATTCCTTTCCTCTTGGCTTTCCGGGCACGATCAGATGACAGATTCCGTCAAAGAC
>CALWSM010000129.1 GCA_944384185.1 uncultured Blautia sp.
CTCTGTCTTTCCGATTTTTATCTGAAAATCTGCTTATATTCTAAATTATTTCCTTGATATATGCAATTCATATTTATTCTGTCGTTTTATTCATCTTCATGCATATTTATAAATTGTTATAATTGTGCTGAAATATTTGCCGTAGCTGCCAAATAGGCTTGTCATGTCCTGCGGGCAGCCTGCCAGCCGCCTGCAGGAATAAAAAAACTGCCGGGACCGGATCTGTTTTCTGATCCTGCGCCCTCGGCAGTTTCTTCTGTTTTTGCTCTTATATTTTACTTATTTTCTGTTCCTGATAAATTCGTCAATTCCCTTTGCAGCCGCTTTTCCTGCGCCCATAGCCAGGATAACCGTAGCGGCTCCTGTCACGGCGTCGCCGCCGGCGAACACGCCCTCTTTTGAGGTCTGTCCATTCTCTTCATCGGCGATGATGCATTTTCTCCGGTTGGTATCCAGACCGATGGTGGTGGAAGAGATCAGCGGGTTTGGAGAGGTTCCCAGAGACATGATCACTGTATCCGCCTCCATGGTGAATTCAGAGCCTTCGATGACAACCGGACGTCTTCTTCCGGAAGCATCCGGCTCGCCCAGCTCCATACGCACGCATTTCACTTCTTTTACCCAGCCGTTTTCATCCGGGATGATCTCCACCGGGTTGGTAAGAAGATCGAAGATCACGCCCTCTTCTTTTGCATGGTGTACTTCTTCTCTTCTGGCCGGAAGCTCCTCTTCGCTTCTTCTGTATACGATATGTACCTCTGCGCCAAGACGGAGAGCTGTTCTTGCAGCGTCCATAGCAACGTTTCCGCCGCCTACTACCACAACCTTCTTTCCGGTCTTGATCGGGGTGTCATAATCCTCACGGAAGGCCTTCATCAGGTTGCTTCTCGTCAGATATTCGTTTGCGGAAAATACGCCGTTGGATACTTCTCCGGGGATTCCCATAAACATTGGAAGGCCTGCGCCGGATCCGATAAATACAGCCTCAAAGTCGCCCTTTTCCAGCAGCTCGTCGATGGTGGTGGATTTACCGATGATCACGTTTGTCTCGATCTTAACCCCCAGGGATTTTACATTTTCCACTTCTTCTTTTACTACCTTATCCTTTGGAAGACGGAATTCCGGGATACCGTATACCAGAACTCCCCCCGGCTGATGAAGGGCTTCAAAGATGGTTACATCATAGCCCATTTTGGCCAGGTCTCCTGCACAGGTCAGTCCGGAAGGACCGGAACCGATCACGGCGATTTTGTGGCCGTTCTTTTCGGCAGGAGCTTCCGGCTTAATGCCGTTTTCCTTTGCCCAGTCGGCAACGAAACGCTCCAGCTTTCCGATTGAAACCGCTTCGCCCTTTACGCCTCTGATGCAGACGCCTTCGCACTGGGTCTCCTGAGGACATACACGTCCGCATACAGCAGGAAGGGCGCTGGACTGGCTGATGATCTTATAGGCTTCTGCAAAATTGCCTTCCTTTACTTCATGTACAAAAGCCGGAATGTTAATAGAAACCGGACATCCCTTGATACATTTTGCATTCTTGCAGTTTAAGCAGCGGGCTGCTTCTTCCATAGCTTCTTCTTTATTATATCCAAGGCAGACCTCTTCAAAATTGGTTGCCCTTACCTTCGGATCCTGTTCTCTTACCGGAACCTTTTCTAATACGTTACCCATTATTCGTCACCTCCGCAGTTTCCGCATCCGCCGTGATGGGTATCACCCTCACGTTCTTTCAGCAATGCTCTTCCCTCTTCTGTCTTATACATCTGCTGTCTCTTCATAGCCAGATCCCAGTCGATCTTATGGCCGTCAAATTCCGGTCCGTCTACACAGGCAAATTTCACTTCGCCGCCTACGATCACACGGCAGGCGCCGCACATGCCGGTTCCGTCTACCATAATGGGGTTCATGGAGACGATAGTGGGAATGTTATATTTCTGGGTTGTCAGGCAACAGAACTTCATCATGATCATAGGGCCGATGGAGATACATTTCGTATAAGTCTTTCCTTCTGCCATCAGGTCTTCGATCACCTTGGTGACCATACCGCTGCGGCCATAGGAACCGTCGTCTGTGGTGATATATAAGTTGCCTGCTACAGCTTCCATTTCCTTTTCCAGAATGATCAGGTCTTTTGTCTTGGCGCCTACGATAACGTCTGCGTCGATCCCCTGCTCATGAAGCCATTTTACCTGGGGATAAACAGGTGCGGTACCTACGCCGCCGGCAACAAACAAAAGCTTTTCTTTCTTCAGATCCTCTAAATCTTCATCCACCAGTTCAGATGGACATCCCAGAGGGCCCACAAAATCCTCGAAAGCGTCTCCTGCCTTAAGCTTTGTAAATCTTTCTGTGGAAGCTCCCACCGGCTGGAATACAATGGTGATCGTGCCTGCCTCTCTGTCGTAATCACAGATCGTCAGAGGGATCCTTTCTCCTTTATCATCTAACTTTACGATGACAAACTGGCCCGGCATGCAGTGCTTTGCAACCATAGGCGCTTCTACATCCATGAGATAAACAACCTCATTGAGCTGTTGTGCTTTTAGAATCTTATACATAGTCTCCTCCTCATATTCTTACAAAATATCGGCTTATCTGCTGAACAGGCAGCAGGGACACAGCTTTCTTTTGGCTTTTGTCGATATCTTTGTTATGATTGCTAAAAGTAAGTATAAGACAAACCGCATAAAAATTCAATCCACTTTCTGATTAAAGTGATGAATTTTGTGCAATCTGCCTCATATGGTTTTCCTTTTATCTTTTCTATCCGTAATATACATAGACTTCACTGGCCACCGGACTGATCTTTCCCCTGCCATCCACAGAGATCGCAGAAAAAGTATGCTCTCCTTCCGGCATAGGCACCGGTCCTGTATATTCCGTACTCTCTGTTGTGGGCGTCTCGTCAAAAGCATAATATACCGTGCATCCTTCAGGTACCGTTACAATAATATTTTCCTGATACTCATACCTGCCTGACACTGGAGCGATGAGGGGACGGGACGGCGCATCAAAGCTTATCACATATTCTTCTTCCCCTATATTGCTGGGAATCGACTTTTGATTATAAGCCACATACTTAAAGACAAAAGTTCCCTCTTCCGCCAATTCTATGGGATCCTGATATTTCTCGCTGTCGGAATCCGGTTCCGAACCGTCCAGGGTATAAAAGACTTTTGTCCCGGAAGGGATATCTGTAAACTCAAGATACACTTCTTCGTTGTAAGAGCCGCCTTTCTGGGAAATCTCCGGCAGCGTACAGACATAATTGTAATAAATTTTCTGGATCTTCCGGCTGGCGTTATCCATCAGATCCCGGATTTCCGTATATTTTTTCTGTTGCTCATACAGCCTCAAAAGTTCTCCGTAAGCAGCGGCATTTCCCGGATCTGTTTCAATCACAGAATCCAGTATAGACTCTGCTGCAGATACGTTATTGTCTCTTGCATAGATCCTTGCCTCCAGGATCTGGGCATGGAGATTATCCGGTTCCAGTTCCTTGGCTTTGGCCACATAGGAAAGGGCGCTTTCTAAATCTTTCCGGACGTAGGCTGTCTGGGCCTGGTCCATCTGATAGGAAAAAGAATGGATCCGGGTCTGATAGGCAACAAAAAAGGCTGCGGCCCCTAACAGGATCACGGTTCCTATGACGCCGTTGATCACCTGTTTTTTATGCCTTTTCTTTTTTCTTTCCAGTTCTGCTTTTTTCTCTTCTTTTTCTCTTTCCCTTCTTGCCTCCATTTCCCTGCGCTTTTTTTCCTGCTTTTGGATCTCTCTCTGTCTTATAAGAGTCTCAAGGGTATTGTATTCCGGCACCCACTGGACTTCCTTCCCACACACAGGACAAAACAAGGCGCCTTCGCCCAGATCTGCTCCACAGCTTCTACATTTCATCTATATCAAATCCTCATTCTATTACAAATACTCATCTATATATTGTTCAAATTGCTCCATAGACATCAAAACCTTTCTGGGCTTTGTGCCTTCTTCCTCGCCCACGACGCCAGCGTCGCAAAGCTGCTCCATGATCCGGGCCGCCCGGTTAAAGCCGATCTTAAAGGCTCTCTGGAGCATGCCGATGGAAGCCTTATCCTTTTCAATGATAAATTTCCCTGCATCGGCAAAGTAATCGTCCCGCTCTGAGCCGCTCTGGGGATTCTGTCCTCCCACATCCTTTGCCGCTTCGATCTTCTGCTGGATCTCCCGGTCATATTCCGTCTCAGGATGCTGAGCAGACAGGAAATCCACCACAGCGCTTACCTCCTGGTCGGATACAAAAGCTCCCTGGACTCTGGAGGGTTTCTGATAGCCCTGAGGATAAAACAGCATATCGCCCTTTCCCAGAAGCTTCTCTGCCCCGTTCATATCCAGAATGGTTCTGGAATCTACGCCGGAGGATACGGAAAAAGCGATCCTGGAAGGCATATTTGCCTTGATCAGACCTGTGATGACGTTTACAGAAGGACGCTGGGTGGCAATGATCAGATGAATACCCGCCGCTCTGGCAAGCTGAGCCAGACGACAGATCGCATCCTCCACTTCTCCCGGCGCTACCATCATCAGGTCAGCCAGTTCGTCTACGATAATTACGATCTGAGGCAGCTTTTTCGGCTTATTTTCGTCTTCAATCCCGTCCAAAGCCGCCACCTTGGCGTTATAGCCTTTCAGATCCCTCACATTATACTGAGCAAATTTATCGTAACGCTCCATCATCTCCGCCACCGCCCAATTCAGGGCTCCCGCCGCTTTCTTAGGATCTGTCACAACTGGGATAAACAGGTGGGGAATGCCATTGTATGCGCTCAGTTCCACCACCTTCGGATCTATCATGATTAATTTTACCTCATCCGGGGTGGCTTTGTAAAGAAGACTGATGATAATTGTATTAATACATACAGATTTACCGGAACCGGTAGCCCCTGCGATGAGAAGATGGGGCATTTTCCCGATATCTGCGATCACCGGCCGTCCTCCGATGTCCTTTCCTGCTGCGAATGCCAGCTTGGAAGGACAGTCCCTAAAAGCCTCCGACTGGATCAGATCCCGGAGCATGACGGTACTGTTATTTTCATTGGGCACCTCGATTCCCACCGCTGCTTTTCCCGGTATGGGAGCCTCGATGCGGATATCCGTGGCTGCCAGGTTCAGTTTGATGTCGTCGGTAAGGCTGACGATCTTGCTGACCTTTACTCCCTGTTCCGGCTGCATCTCATACCGGGTAACTGTAGGTCCGCAGCTTACGTCGGTAATGGTCACATTCACCCCGAAATTATGTAAGGTATCCTGCAGCTTCCTGGCAGTTTCCCTGAGATGGGTATTGGAATCTCCTCCTGTGATCTTCCCTTTTTTCAAAAGAGAGATCGGCGGGAACTCGTACTCTTTTTTCTTCGTCTCTTCCTCAGCGATCTGGGATTTCACCTCGTCTACGCCCTGACGGATTTCCTCAGGAGATGACTTCGGATTTTTTCTGCTTTTTTCTTCCTTCTCCTGGGCGGCCTCTTTCTCTGGCGCTGCGATTTCTTCCAGATCCTGTACCAGATGTTCTCCCCGGTGGATCGGAAAGGCTTTCTCCGGAATAAATGGCGGTGCTTCCTCCGGCTCCTTTGCCGTGAGATTTTCAAAAGCTTTCTCAGAAGCTGCTTCTGTGGAAGCAAAGATCTCTTCTTCCGGAGATACCTCTTCTGTTCTCTTCTTTCTTCTTCCCGTCTTCAGGATATTTTCTTTTTCCTCCGCAGTTCTCACTCTGCGATGCCGACGTTTTTCCTCTAATTCCTCCTGCCTTGCTCTCTCTTCCTGACGGAGCTTTACAGCTTCCATTCTCTCTTCCTGTCTTCTCTCTGCTGTCTCATAAATCTCCCGGCTGAATTTCCGGATCATATCAAAGATGGATTTCTGGGTGATCAGTACCAAAGCGATCATAAAGGCGGCCAGAATGATGGCATAGGTTCCTGCCGCCCCAAAAGCGATGACAAACATGCGGCACAAAACGCCGCCCAGGATGCCTCCCCCTGTTTTATACTCCGCAGAAATTTTAAAATAAGCTCCCAGATTATCCTCCAGAACCTCTCCTTCTGTCACCATCTGCATGAACATACACGCTGTGACAAAAAGCAGGACAAAGCCTGCCATTTTTCGATAAGCCCTGGCATTTCCACTATTTGATATCAAAAATGCGGTTCCCAGAAAAAGAACAAAAGGAAGGGGATAACACACCAGCCCCACCAGACCGAAAAAGAAACTGCTGATCCCGTTTCCTACGGCTCCGCCGAAACCAAAATTACTGATCAGAAGAACTGCGGACAAGGCCAGTACGATCCAGAGGATGATCTCAATTTCCATACTCCTGTCTGGTTCCGTTCTTTTTCTTATCCCTTTTCCTCTCCTTGCAGGCTTTCCTTTTTTCCTTCCCGTAGCCCCTTTTTTTGCTGCCATTTTTTATTCTCCCTCTTATATTTTCTATCAGAACGGTACATTTCCTATACAAAAGAAAAACTTCCTGCCGCTGCCGCCGCTCCGATCAAAAAGCAGTAGACAGAAAATCTGTAAAATTTTTTTGTCTGCAATACTTTCATTATTTTATCAATGCAGAAGTAGGCTGCGATCCCCGCCGCTGCCGCTCCCGCCACAT
>CALWSM010000130.1 GCA_944384185.1 uncultured Blautia sp.
TCTGGTTCTGGATTTTCTGGTTCCGGTTTTTCCGGCTCCGGGTTCTCCGGCTCTGGATTTTCTGGTTCCGGATTCTCCGGCTCCGGGTTCTCCGGCTCTGGATTTTCCGGCTCCGGATTCTCTGGTTCCGGATTCTCCGGCTCCGGGTTCTCCGGCTCTGGATTTTCTGGTTCCGGATTCTCAGACCCCTCTTCTGCCTGTTCCTCCACATTTTGCTCTATAGCAGCACTTCCATTTTCTCCCGGCGCTGCCGCCCAGACGCTTCCGGGGGCCGCCATAGAGACAGCCACAGATAACGCCAGTGCCTTTTTCAATTCTTTTAATTTCAATTTAGATAACCTCCTGTTATTACGCTATAAAATCTCAATTCCTGCCTTCTCGCAGGTTTCTATCGTCTTCTCATCCCAGATAGAAGACTGTACCTCTCCGATATGGGCCTTCTGCAGGAGCAGCATACAGATCCTTGACTGCCCGATCCCTCCGCCGATAGTCAGCGGAAGCTTTCCTTCCAAAAGCATCTTATGGAAAGGCAGGTTTCTCCTTTCATCACATCCTGCCTTTGTAAGCTGCTCATCCAGAGATTTTTCATCTACGCGGATTCCCATAGAAGAAATTTCCAATGCGCACTGGAGGGGTTCATGCCAGAATAACAGATCCCCATTCAATTTCCAGTCATCATAATCCGGCGCCCGGCCGTCATGCTTCTGCCCGGAGGCCAGCAGGTCTCCGATCTGCATAACAAAAGCCGTCTTATGTTCTTTTACGTAAAGATTTTCTCTGTTCTTTGGCGTCATGTCCGGATACATATCTTCTAATTCCTGAGATGTAATAAACGAAACCTCCCGGCATAATTCGGTATCCAGATTTTCATACTGGTACTTCACCTCATCCAGAGCATTGCAGATAGCGCCTACAATACGGTTCACTGTATTCTTCAGATATTCCGGGTTCCGTTCTTCTCTTGTTATCACTTTTTCCCAGTCCCACTGATCCACATATACCGAGTGAAGATTATCCAGTTCTTCGTCTCTTCTGATCGCATTCATATCCGTAAGAAGTCCTTTTCCCACATGGAAATCATAGCGGTACAGGGCCATCCGTTTCCATTTTGCCAGAGAGTGCACCACCTGCGCCCGGGTACCTGCATCCGGGATATCAAAAGTAACAGGTCTCTCCACCCCGTTCAGATCGTCATTTAATCCGGAAGACGGATCCACGAACAACGGAGCTGTCACTCTTTTTAACTTCAAAGCCATACAAAGTTTCTTTTCCATCAGATGTTTGATCACCCCGATGGCCTCCTGAGTCTCATATCTGGACAAGCAGGAGTGATAATTTTCCGGTATCATTACATTGGCCATACACATTCCTCCCGTAACCGGTTCAGTCCGGATATCACTATCCGTCTGTTCTATTTCAATAATTTTTAGTATTCTTTATTTTCCGCTGCTGTACTGCAGCTAAATTCTGATTTTTATTTTATTACAAATAACGTTATATGTAAACACAAACTTTTTCTTATGTTTGAACTTCTCCTGGAAATATGCTATTCTATTATAAACATTTTTCAGGAAGGAGCCCCTGCCATGAAGATACAGGAATCAGCAGAAAACTATCTGGAAACCATTCTGATCATCGGAAACCGCAAACCTCAGGTGCGGTCCATTGATATTGCCAATGAACTGAATTTTTCCAAGCCCAGCGTCAGTGTCGCCATGAAAAATCTCCGTCTGAACGGATATATCCAAATGGATCATGAAGGGTACATCACACTTACCCCTTCCGGGAAAGCCATCGCTGATAAAATATATGAACGCCACCGTCTTCTCAGCTCCTGGCTGGAGCAGCTGGGCGTTGACCCCAAAGTAGCCGCAGAGGACGCCTGCCGCATGGAGCATGTGATAAGCGCAGAAAGCTTTGAGGCTATCAAGCGGCATACCCTCCTTATGGAGGAAAAATTACGGGCTTCCCGGGAAAAGGCTTAGATTCCAGAAAAGCCGTTTCGTAAAAGCCGGATCTGATCCAGCCTTTACGAAACGGCTTTCTTTCCTGTATTTCTTTATCATACGTCTGTTGGTTCTTCAGCCCCGGTATCCGCTTCCTGCACCCTCTCCTGGGTCACTTCTTTTTCAATCTTTTCGATCTGCCCGGCAATCTTTTTTTTGATACTGTTCATATCCTGATAGGTTCCTGCCAGCTTCTGCTGGGTCTTGTTCAGGATATTCACATACTCTGCGATCTTATATTGGACCTCGGAGACTGCGCTGCGCACGCCCTCATAGTCTGCCCTGCTGCCTACCTGCCGCTCTGCTTCTTTCAGCTTTTCCTTCAAACCCTTGTTTTCTTCTCTCAGGCGGAGGATCTCTCTGGCCAGCTTATCCTTGATCAGATTCTTCATCTGTTTTGTCTCCAGATAATCCTTCTGTGTACGCCTCTGCTTTTCTTTGGCCATCGCCAGCTCATCCTGAAGACGGCTGTTTTCCTTTGCCAGGCCTTCCAGTCGTTTATCCTGATCTTCCGTCAGCGCTACGCTGTTTTCCTCTTCCTGTTTCAGCAGTTCTTCCAATTCCTTGATCCGCTCCTGATAGCCCTTCGTTTCTTCCTCATGGCTCCTGGTCATCTGATCAAGTTTATCATTCATATTTTCCACATATTCCAGAACATCATCCTTCTTAAAACCGCCTACCGCAGTTCTGAATTCCAGTTCTTCTCCCATTATCCATTCTCCCCTTTCATCTTTATTAAGTATGTTCTCCTGTACCGGAGTGTCTCTTGAGCCAGTCGTCTCTCAATACTGCATAAAGCTCTGCATTTGTCGCATCCCGATAAGGCGCCACCCAGAAAATCCCCAGGATCCCGCAGGTAAGAGCAGCCCCAAGCCACCATCCAAAGAAGGAAAGGTCCAGAATAAAAGCATCCATCTTCTGTCCCGTCATCATTTCCTTACTGATGGCAAAAGCGTCTTTGCTGCTGATATCCGGCTGTTCCGCAAGGATATAAGGAATCATTCTGTACTCATACGCCTTTACGATACCCGGAACGATCAGAAGCAGCGTCCACAAAAATATGAAAATATCTCTGAGGAACATCACCAGCACCACATTTCCGTAATGGCCGGACTGGAATCCGAAAAAAAGCTTTCCTATCCCCGCCTGATAATCTCTGTTTTCCACGTAAAACCTGCAGGCGCCTGTTTCCAGTACGGAAAACACCAGGATCTGTAATAAAAAAAGTGCAGCCCCAAATATAAGGATCCATTGCGGAAACGAAACATCTTCCGCTATGCGGACAGTTCCCCCGCTTCCTGTTATCAGGGATATGATCAGGCTGACTAAAACGCAGCTGCCATAATTTCTCCGGAATTTTTCTTTCCCTCCCGCTTTCAGATCTGCACGATTCCAATACATAAAATCCCTCCTCTTAAGTATGCTCTTACACTTTATTCTACCATGTATTGGGTCTGTATAAAAGTCAAATTTTTTAAAATTTTTTATTGACATTTAACTTTTTATCCCTTATAATTATCCCTGTTGTTAAGAACAGCAACCAGATCATATGTGCGTTTAGCTCAGCTGGATAGAGCGTTTGACTACGGATCAAAAGGCCGGGGGTTCGAATCCTCTAACGCACGGTACTGACCCTTATGTCTCAGGACATAAGGGTTTTTGTTTTATCTGCCCTGCTTGTCAACTTATGAATCATGAAAGGAGTTCCATATGTTTACATCCACACAGCTTCGGCAGCAGCTTTCTTCTATAAACAGAAAAAGCTATCCTGCCTATAAAAGCCTGAAAGGGATCTATCGTTTTCCCGATTATCTTTTGTCCATCGACCATGTGCAGGGGGATCCTTTCGCCTCCCCTTCTCATGTAAGCGTCTCGGTTTCCAGAAAAAAAGCCGGATTTCCGGATTTCTGCTTCCGTACCCCGGCAGCTGTCATCGCTTTGGGAGACTATCTCACCAGAAAATTTGAGGAGCAGATCTCTGGTTACAGTTTTCGTGCAAAAGGCTCCGGAAAAAGCGGCCTGATCTCCATCACCCGCTGCGGACAGGAAGTCCTGGAGCGGACGGCCTGCGAGATCACAGAGGAGGAAATTTTCCTCCGGTTCACAGTAGGCTTTCCGGCAAACGGAAGAACCATAAATGCTCCGGAGCTGGAAAAGATTCTTTTTGATTTTCTTCCTGTTTGTGTATCAAAAAGTCTGTACTATAAAAATCTTTCCGCCAAGGCTGTAGAAAATACGGTGTTTCTGGCAGAGGATCAGGAATATATCCGCCAGGAGCTTTCCAGAAGAAATCTGGTCGCCTTTGTGGCCGATCATTCTATCCTGCCCAGGCAAAGCGGTATTTCTCAAAAACCTATGAAGGGAAGTATTCCTTTTCTTTCTCCGGAATCCCTGGAAATCCAGCTGGAGCTTCCCCACAAAGGCCGGATCCGGGGCATGGGGATTCCTAAGGGCATCACCCTCATTGCCGGAGGAGGATACCATGGAAAATCCACTTTGCTGAACGCCCTGGAAAGAGGTGTCTACAACCATATTTCCGGCGACGGAAGAGAATATGTGATCACAGACTCCTCTGCGCTGAAGCTCCGGTCCGAGGACGGACGTTTTATTAAAGACGTAGATATCTCCCTGTTCATCAATGATCTTCCGAACAAAAAGGATACCCATTGTTTCTCTACCCTGGACGCCAGCGGCAGTACCTCCCAGGCCGCCGGTATTGTGGAAGGCATGGAGGCCGGAACCCGGCTCCTTCTCCTGGACGAAGACACCTCCGCCACAAATTTTATGGTCCGGGATCCCTTTATGCAGGAAGTGGTCAGCAGGGAAAAAGAGCCGATCACCCCTTTCCTTGAGCGGGCCCGGGAGCTGTATGAAAAAGCCGGGATCTCCACCATTCTGGTCGCCGGCAGTTCCGGCGCCTTCTTCCATATTGCAGATACGGTGATCCAGATGGACAGCTATCGGGTTTTGGACATCACCCGGAAGGTAAAAGAACTGTGTAGAAAATATCCCCTCTCCTCCGGCCATGTCCCTGCCTTTGCCATGCCGGATTCCAACCGGATCATGACTGCTCCCCCTGTGAAGGGAGATGGCTATAAGGATCTGAAACTGAAAGTCCATGGCAAAGATTCTTTTTCCCTGGGAAAAGAGACCATAGATTTAAGATATATCGAGCAGATTGTGGATCCCGAGCAGACAGCTGCCCTGGGCCATCTGCTGAAATACGCCAGAGAGCATCTCATCGATGGCAAAAAAAGTCTTTCCCAGATCGTGGATCTTTTGGAAAAGAAACTGAGTAAAGAAGGGCTGTCAGGGATCTGTTCTTCCTCTTATACCCCCTGCGGTCTTGCCATGCCAAGGAAACAGGAAATTTATTCCTGTTTTAACCGGTACCGGAGATAAAATTCTCTGTTTCAAAAAACAATCCCGGTTCTATGCCGCAAAAAAATCGCTGTATTTCCCAATTCCCGAAATCGGGCAGTGAAATACAGCGATTTATTTCTATTGATCCCAGCGGGCGGCGGGCCTAGTCCTCCGCCTTTTTCAGGATTCCCACTCCTATAGGATAAGGGCCTGTATGCACCCCGATCGTAGCTCCGATCTGGATCTGCAGCCATTCCTTTGCCGGATATCCTTTTTCCGCCATTTTTTCTTTCAAGTAGTCCTTAAAAGTTTTATACTCCGGCACGTCAAGCCCCACGCCGGTAACCAGCAAATATTCTTCCATATTTATTTTCTTCTTTTCCAGATACTCTACAAACATATCCACTACCTTGAAAAGAGATTTTTTCCGTCCCCGGCATAATTCTGCAGGTCCCAGTTCTCCGTCATAATACTGGAGAAGAGGCTTGATATTCAAGACGCTTCCGGCCAGTGAAGCCGCTTTTCCGATCCTTCCTCCATGCTCCAGATATTTCAGGTCTTTCGTGGTGAAAAATATATGGCCTGTATTCCGGATCTTTTCCAGGGCTTCTGCAGCCTCTTCCAGAGAAAGCCCTTTATTCCGAAGCCGCACCGCTTCCTGAACAAAAAGTCCCTGTATCGCAGTAACCAACTGGGAGTCCATTACCCTGATCTCTGCCTGAGGATAATCTTCCATAATCTCTTCCCGGGCATTTAACGCAGACTGAATAGAACCGCTGAATTTCTTTGTCAGACAAATACACAGCACTGGCATTCCTTTTTTTACAAAAGGAAGAAAAGCATCTATATAATCCTGGACCGAAGGCATAGAAGTCTTCGGATAGCAGTCCTGATGATCTGCCATCTCCTGATAAAAATCCGTAATCCCGATATCCTTGCCCTCTCTCAGATACGTTTCCCCGTCAAAGGATACATAAAATGATACGATCCTGATCTGCTCCTGTTCTGTATACTGAAGAGGCAGGTCACAGGAGCTGTCGCTGACAATCCCAAATCTCATCTTCAGCCCTCCTTGTCTTCTTTTTATAGCGTAAAAAAATAAGAGAAACGCTGTAAGATCAACATTTCTCCCTCTTTTGCCTACTGCCGCAGACCGGAATCGAACCGGTACGGGAGTATAAGTCCCGCAGGATTTTAAGTCCTGTGCGTCTGCCAGTTC
>CALWSM010000131.1 GCA_944384185.1 uncultured Blautia sp.
CCGCTCCGCCAGGCTCAGATCATCTTTATCACCTATATCACCCAGATCACCAGGGCAGCCATAGATGGGGGCGTAGAAGAAGATCTGGCCTACGCTATGAGCGACAGTTATATCCAGACCTCGGAAAAATGTACTTCCATTTCCCAGATAGACGGCCTGAAAGACCGGGCGCTGGGAGATTTTGTCAGCGCAGTAAAACATAAAAAAGAATCGCCTCCCTATTCCAGGGCGGTCCGCAGGGCTATCGGCTATATCCGCAGCCATGTGCAGGAAAAGCTTTCCCTTTCCCAGCTGGCCCGGGCCTCGGGGCTGAGCTGCGGACGGTTCTCCCATCTCTTCCGGGAAGAAACCGGTATGACGCCTATGGCCTATGTGCAGAGGGAACGGCTGGAAACCGCAAGATCCATGCTGCTGTACACCGATCATCCCCTTTCCGAGATCAGCGCCGCTCTATGTTTTTCCAGCGAAAGCCACTTCATCAAAGCTTTTCGGGATTATACAGGAAAGACTCCCGGCAGATACCGGAAGTCCTTCAGCTGATAGGGCCGGGGCATGAAACATTCTTGATACTGTTTCATGCCCCGGCCCTCTGGTTTTCGTTTTTTTATTTCAAATGATCCACAGCCGCTCTCTCGATAGCCAGCCCTTCTTTATATCTTACCATAAACTCGTCAAAGCCTTTTACATCCTTCTCATCAGGCTGTACCTCTACGCCCTCCTGTCCGGCAAAGACTTTATTGTCCAGATACTCTTCCAGAGTCTCTCCTTCTTCTTTGTTGATCAGATAGGAAGCCAGTACGGCGATTCCCCAGGCGCCGCCTTCTCCTGCAGTTTCCATAACCGTTACAGGAGTATCGATGGCTGCCGCCAGGATATTCTGTCCCACGCCTTTGGTCTTGAACAGACCTCCATGGCCCAGGATCTTGTCCAGTTTCACCCCTTCCTCTTTCAGAAGGATATCCATACCTGTCTTTAAAGCTCCCAGGGAAGTAAACAGGTTGACTCTCATAAAGTTTGCCAGGTTAAACCGGCTCTCCGGCGTGCGGACAAAGAGCGGACGGCCTTCTTCAAATCCGGTGATGTGCTCTCCGGAGAAATAGTTATAAGCCAGCAGTCCGCCACAGTCTGCGTCCCCTTCCATTGCTTTTCTGTAAAGGGTTCCGAAAAGCTGGTTCATATCTGCCTGGATACCCATGGCCTCGCAGAATTCCTTAAAGATCCCTACCCAGGCGTTTAAGTCGGAAGTACAGTTGTTGCAGTGTACCATAGCCACCAGGTTTCCTGTCGGGGTAGTTACCAGGTCGATCTCCGGATAAACCTTAGACAACTCTTTTTCCAGGACTACCATGGAGAATACCGAGGTTCCTGCAGATACGTTTCCGGTTCTCTGGGCAACGCTGTTGGTAGCCACCATTCCGGTCCCTGCGTCTCCTTCCGGAGGACAGAAAGGAACTCCCGCTTCCAGTTTTCCGGTGGTATCCAGCAGTTTTGCACCTGCTTCTGTAAGGCGGCCTGCCTCTTCTCCTGCCAGAAGGACTTTCGGCAGGATCTCATGGAGCTTCCAGGGATATCCGTAAGGAGCGGCAAGGTTTTCAAACTGCTCCATTCTCTTCTGATCGTAATTCTTAATGTTCATGTCTACCGGGAACATACCGGAAGCTTCGCCTACTCCCAGAGCCTTCTCTCCGGTCAACTTCCAGTGTACATAACCCTCCAGAGTGGTCATAAAGGTAATGTCTTTCACATGCTCTTCTTTGTTCAGCATAGCCTGGTACAGATGGGCGATGCTCCATCTCTGAGGGATATGATAAGCAAAAAGCTCCGTCAGCTCCTCGCTGGCCTGCTCTGTCATGGTGTTTCTCCAGGTACGGAAAGGTACCAGCAGCTTATCCTCTTTGTCAAAAGGCATGTAGCCATGCATCATGGCACTGAACCCGATAGCTCCCAGTTTCGTGATCTCTACTCCGTATTTTTCCTTCACATCTCTGGCCATGTCCTGATAGCTGTCCTGGATACCTGTCCAGATAGCCTCCTCGCTGTAGGTCCAGATATTATTCACATACTGGTTCTCCCACTCATGGCTTCCGGAAGCGATGGGCTGGTTTTTCTCATTGACCAGCACGGCCTTGATCCTGGTGGAGCCCAGCTCGATACCCAGTACCGCCCGGCCTTCCTCAATAATTTTCTTGTTCTCTTCTGCGCTCATGTAAATACCCTCCTATTTTCTTTTATCCGCATTCCGGCGGAATTTTACGGTTTATTAACATTCTGATTATTATTATAGTGCTTGTATGCTTGTTATTCTACTTGTTTTTTCACAAGTCGGCCTCCCTATCCAGCTCTTTCCCAGGTCAATACCTAAAAGATAAGACATAAAATCCCCCCTTATCCTGCTTTCTTATAATATATAATAAGTTCTACAGCATTTCTATAGCACTTTAAATATTTTCTATTAAAAAAGCTCTGCTCACTGTTTAAATTGTGAACAGAGCCTTTATATCTGCGGTGATAAAATCACCAATCGTCCGTATTCTTATTTAGACCTTACCATTCTTTAGTTCTTTCTTGAGCTTTCCAAGCTCTTCCCGGGAAAGATTCCCCACTTTCATAATATCCTCGTCACTGACCGTTCCCAGCCTGAGCAGTTTAATGATCACATTTTGGACTCCTTTCTGGATTCCCTGTTCCTCCACATAATCAGATAGGTTGCACATCAGATCCACCTCCTTTTCCAGACCACTGGACATTGAAATATGGTACTCTTCTTCCAGCCTTTTCTTCTTAACAGGATATGGGATTGTTACAGAAAACAATGTATTGATCATACCGATAAACGGATCCTCCGAAGGAACATTCTCATTTAAAGCTATGACAATCACAGAAATTTTGTCATAGGCTCGAGGGCGGTCCGGCAGGCCGGGCAACAGATCCCTTTTTCCAAAAGAATATTCAGAAATAGCGTTCCCGATTCTTTTAGGAGCATTCATGCAAAGCCAGATAGAATAAACCTTTCGGATATCGTCATAGTCAGAAGCACTGAAATCTACGCCGGACTGTGCAGAGATCATTCTTGCACTATAGAATATTCCTCTTGTAACAATTTCATAGCCGGGATAAAAGGATTTCTGAGCTTCCACGTTTATGATCATCTGTACATGCTTTCCTCCGGGAACCGATACCCGGAAACGGATATCAAAGTAAACGGTTCCCTCCTCCGGAACTTTGTCTTCATTAGGCATACCTGAAATTTTCTCATTTGTTCTCCGGACTGTTTCTGGCTCTGCAGAAATTTCTTTGTCTTTTCCTGCGTATACCGGCACAGAAGATATCTCTGGCAGTCCTTCAATACACAGGATAATCTGTCTTACAGGCAAATCCGTAAATTCTTTTACAGTACGTTTCAGTATCCAGGCCAGAATTTGTTTCTGGCTTAATACACGTTTGCACTGGGTATCGTACTGTACTTTCTCTTTTGCATAAGATAATTCCCTGGACAGTTCATTATTCATATGCAATTTCTCCTTTATGTCTTCATTATAGTTGTTATGGGGATGATTTTCAATGTGAAATATCAGAAAGATGTCCTGACAAAGAAACTCCCCTGCATTACCCGACTTACAGGTATGCAGGGGAGCATTTACTGTGTTATGATATATCTTTATTCCCCCAGCAGGTCCTCTTCCTTCCAGCACTCTTCCAGGAGTTTTTCTTCCTCCCGCCTGTAGAGAAGTTTTTCGCTCCACTTCAGATACAGGGGGCTTTCATGGACGGTAAGGAAATCCATCACTTTATCGTCCTGGGTCAGGCCGGATACAAAGAGCACCATCTCCTGGCCGTCCCCAAAGGCCTCTTCCAGGAACTGAAAGGCCCTTTCTGTCTGGTCCAGAAGTTTTTGGGCTTCCTGCTCTCTCTCCTGAAGTTCCTCCTGAAAATATCCTTTGATCTTTTCAAAGCCCAGGGCTGATTTCCGTATATGGTCCTTTTTCAGGTTCAGGTCGTATTCCTCCAGTTTTCGGATCACCCAGGCTTCCTTTCGGATCTCTTTTTCTCTCAGGAGTCCTGCCTCGGCCTTGACCTCCAGGCTGTTTTTCCGGTTCCGGATAAAGGCCTGGATATCCTGGATCTCTTCATGGTCCTGCACATAATTTTTCAGATAGCCCAGAGCCTCGTGAAGGCAGATCCGTCTCTCTTCCTTTCCAGCGAACCAGGAAAAGCCGGTATGCAGAGCTCCAAGCGCCAGGTTTACCACGGTAAACCGCTCCTCAAAGCCTCCCTTTCCCGCCATCTCTGTCTTTGTTTTGTAATCTTCAGAAGAAAGGCTGCCTTCCAGTATCCGGGGGATCCCGTAATCTGTGCCGTATTTCCGGTACAGCTGGTAATAGGCCGCAAAATCCCGGGCGGTTTCTTCTCTCTGCAGGTATTCCTCTACCAGGCTTTCCGTTACCGGGATCTGAAATTCTTCGTAGCTTTTCAGGATCTCGGACAGATCCTCCCAGCCTCTGGCTGTGACGAAAAATTTCCCGTCTACGGTATTTTCCACACAGTAGAAATTGTCCTTTTTGATCCGCAGATAAGACAGGATGGCCTCATGGACTTCCTGCCGGCAGGCGTATTCCAGCCATACGTCGCAGTCTGCCTCCACGTCGATCTTCCGGACCCTGTCCAGGGTCACAATGTCAAATTCCCGGACAGATTTATTATACTGGGGAGGATTTCCCGCCGCTACGATCACCCAGCCCCTCGGCACCTTATGGCTTCCGAAGGTTTTATTCTGGAGAAACTGGAGCATGGTGGGGGCCAGGGTCTCTGACACACAGTTGATCTCGTCAATGAAAAGGATCCCCTCTTTTTTTCCGGTCTCTTCCATGCACTGGTATACCGAAGCGATGATCTCGCTGAGGGTATATTCTGTGACGCCGACTTCCTTTCCCTGATACACCTTTGTCTCAATATGGGGAAGGCCGATGGCGCTCTGCCGGGTATGATGGGTAATGGTATAAGCTACCAGCCCTACGCCGCATTCCCGGGCCGCCTGTTCCATAATAGCGGTCTTCCCGATCCCCGGAGGCCCCATGAGGAGAATAGGCCGCTGCCTCACCAGAGGAAAGGTATAACATCCCTCATGATCCTTCTTGTTATATGCCCGTATGGTATTGATGATCTCTGTTTTTGCCTCTTTTATGTTCATAGCTCTTCCTCTTGTTTCTCTGTTTTCGCCGGAACGATCAGCTTATAGGCCCAGTCCGGCACCATATCCATTCTGGCTGTCTTCTCCAGAAATGCAAAGGCTGTCTCGTAATCCGGCCTGCTCTGGGGATAGATCCCGTCCCCGTCGGTAAAATAGATCAGGGCTTTCAGGTTCCGGATCTCTTTTTTCTCCTGCTGCCGGCTGATATATTGGAACACCGGGCGGAAGTCTGTGCCCCCTCTCCCCTGTATCTTAATATTTTTACTGTAAGCCTTCCACTCTTCCTCGGAATGGATCACTTTCACGCTCTGGACACAGCAGTCGCACTGGATCAGGTATACCTTCATCTTCCGGAAGAAATTTTCCTTCTCTTCCAGGATCCGGTAAGTTTCCCCCAGAAATCCCCGGACGGTTTCCGAAGAACAGGAGCTGGAAGTGTCGATAGCGATGACCAGCTCTTCCAGACGGTTCACCTCTTTATATTCCAGAGGCTCGATGAGAGGCGTATTTCCATACCGCTCCATGCCCAGGTTGTAAAAAATATAATCAAAGCTCTCGGTATCCAGCTCTACCTCTTCCCTTGGCACCGCAAACCTTTTGAGAAATTTCCGATAATCAAATTTTCCCCGGGGCCTGGCCTCCATATCTTCCTCAGAGGTTCCCCGGCTGCTTCCCGCCCGTTTCTTTCTCTGCTGTTTTTTCTGTCCGGTAAGGGCTCGGAGCTCTTCCCACTTCTTCCGGGTGCCAACGCCATGCTTTTCCTGTTTTATTTTTTCCCAGAACCTGTGGTCGTCGAAGGCAAAAGCCTTTCTGAGGACCTCGATAGTATAGGGAAATCTCCCTCCCGTCAGCATATGGTAAATCTTTTCCGCAGAAAGGGACTGATCCCTCATGATCCAGAAGCACTGCTCCCGGACCGGATCTCTTCCCGGGGAAAGTCCCGGTATCTGCTCTCTTTCTATGATCTCCTCCACCCACATATCCCAGGCCAGATCCCGAAGATCCTTTTCCTTCTTCCCTTCTTTGAAAAAAGCTTCTCCGTAGAAGGGATGAAGATAGAGGCAGTGAAGAAGCATATGGAGATAGCCCCTTGGGACAAGCCGGGGATTTTCTCTGTAGGTTCTGAGCAGGAACGTCGGGGAGAAATACAGGAATTCTCCATCGGTCCCTATGGTCACGGCTCCCTCCTGCGGGTGATATCTCAGTCCTGCAAAAGCTCCGTCCAGATAAGGGAAATAGGAATACAACTCGTTCTGACA
This sequence comes from uncultured Blautia sp., assembly GCA_944384185.1. Taxonomy (GTDB): domain Bacteria; phylum Bacillota; class Clostridia; order Lachnospirales; family Lachnospiraceae; genus Blautia. Next base: position 6,448 of record CALWSM010000131.1, read on the forward strand.
GTTCTGCAGGATCCGGATCCCCAGCGTTTCCCGGCGTTTTTGTTTTTCTTCCATCTCACTCACCTGCCTTTACAGGGAAAAATCCCGATCCTGAAATCCATATTTTTCTTTTTT
>CALWSM010000132.1 GCA_944384185.1 uncultured Blautia sp.
AAAAAACAGATTTTAGAAATCTTTTATTCATAAATTTGTAATAAAATGAAGAAAAATAGATAAAAACGTGGTATACTAACGGGGAAACCTTTAATAGAAAAAATATGCCAGACAGGTAAGGTGGGATTATAGATATGGAGTCAGGGAAAGGAAGAGAATACCAAAGGAGGCCGGTAGAAGGCGGGCAGAGCAGACCACGTCCGCCGGAGGACAGAGCGTACAGGAACCGGAAACCGGAAGATACAGAACGCAGACAGAGATCCCAGGAAAGCCCAGGCCGCAGACAGAGACCAGGAGAGGATGAAGAGTCCAGGCGGAGACCAGCGGAAGGAGGGGGGCGCAGACAGAGACCAGCGGAGGATAGTCCATATGAAAAGAACGCCGGGGAAAGTACAGAGCGCAGATCTGGGAGAAGAAGAACCAGACCCAGACGCCGGGGAAATATAAAGAGGATCCGGCAGAGAAACCGCCGGGTGGTGCTCCTCCTGCTGGTGCTGCTTGTGGGGGGTGCATGCGCAGTTAATACGATAAGGACAAAGCAGAAGGAAGCCGCCGCCCAGGCCGCCCAGGCTTATGCAGAGCAGCAGGCCAGAAAAGAAAGCCAGGAGGCAGCGAAAGAAAAAGAAAAAGAGGAAGAGGAGAATGCCCTGAAACTGGCAGATGAAAGCGAAAAGGATCAGTGGTATCTGAAGCTGGTAAACGCCAAAAACCCTATGACCAAAGAAGATGTGCCGGAGGTGGCCGCAGAGACCATTGACGCTAACGGCTATCAGGTAGACGCCAGGATCATGAAGGATCTGGAAGAAATGTTTGCAGCGGCGAGAGAGGCCGGCAGGAATCCGGTGATCTGTTCGGCGTTCCGAGCCTGGGATACTCAGGAATACCTTTATCAGAACAAGATCCAGCGGGTAATGGCTGAGAAAGGCCTGACAGAGGAAGAGGCCGCAGTGGAAGCGGGGACTGTGGTGGCGGTGCCGGGAACCAGCGAGCATCAGATCGGTCTGGCGCTGGATATTGTATCTTCCGAATATATGAACCTGGATGAGAAGCAGATGGAGACAGAGGATCAGCAGTGGCTGATGGAGAACTCCTGGAAATATGGTTTTATCCTCCGTTATCCTTTGAACAAAAGCAACATTACGGGGATTATTTTCGAGCCGTGGCATTACCGGTATGTTGGAAAGGAAGCGGCGAAGGAAATCTATGAGCAGGATATTACCCTGGAAGAGTATCTGGGAGCAGAGCCTGTAGGAGAGGATTCTGATATTGAGAGCGACCGGGAAGAAAAAACAACAGAACCAGAAACTACAGAAGAAAAAGGAAGCCGGGAAGACCCGGGCCGGAAACTTATAAGCCGGCCCGGGTCTTCTGTCTGCCTTACCACAGTCTGATCAATTCAATAATAACTTCCACAGATTTCTCCATTGCCTGGATACAGACAAATTCAAAATGCCCGTGGCAGTTGTGGTCTCCGGTCCCCAGGTTGGGACAGGGAAGTCCTTTGAAGGAAAGCTGGGCGCCGTCGGTGCCTCCCCGGATAGGCTGGATCTGGGGGCGGATCTCCAGTTTCTCGTAGACTTTTAAAACGTTGTCGATCAGGAACCTGTGAGGCTCTATTTTTTCCTTCATGTTAAAATAAGAATCTTCAATTTTCAGGGAGACAGCCTCATAGCCGTATTTTTCATTCAGCTTGCGGGCCATATCCTCCATGTGATTCTTCTTTTCCTGGAACAGGGCCATATCATGATCCCGGATAATATATTCTGACCGGGCGTGGTCCACAGAGCCCTGAAGAACGTCCAGATGAATAAAGCCTTCTCTGCCTTCCGTACACTCCGGGCGCTGATCAGCGGGCATAAGAGCTTCATACTCCATAGCCAGGCGGAGCGCATTGATCATTTTATCCTTGGCGGAGCCGGGGTGGATGCTGACTCCCCAGAAGTCTGCGACAGCGCCGGCGGCGTTGAAGTTTTCGTATTCCAGCTCACCGCATTCCCCGCCGTCCATGGTATAGGCGAAGTCGGCGCCGAATCTTTCCACATCAAAATGATCGGTGCCCTGACCGATTTCTTCGTCAGGAGTAAAACCTATACGGACAGGCCCGTGGGGAATTTCCGGATGAGCCAGGAGATATTCTGCGGCGGTAAGGATCTCTGCGATCCCGGCCTTGTCGTCTCCTCCGAGAAGGGTAGTGCCGTCTGTGACGATGAGATCCTGCCCCTGATACTGGGAAAGGTTGGAGAAGTCACGGGGACTCATGATAATGTTTTTTTCTTTATTCAGAATAATATCTTTCCCGTCGTATTTTTCAATGATCCGGGGACAGATATTCCTGCCGGATTCCGCACAGGAAGTATCCATATGGGCGATAAATCCCAGGATCTTTCCCTGATGATCTTCAATGGTAGAGGGAATGGTGCCAAAGACGTAACCATAGGAATCTATGGTAACATCTTTAAGCCCCATTGCCTTCATTTCCTCAGCCAGCATAGCGGCAAAGTCCAACTGGCTTTTGGTGCTGGGGAAAGTATCGGAAGAAGGATCCGAAGTGGTATCCACAGCAATATATTTTAGAAATCGTTCTGCAACTGTCATTTTCTGACCTCTCTTTCATAGTTTTTTCGGTATAGCGGATATTACTATATTATCCTATCACAGGGAAGAAATCCTGTCTATGTTTTCCAGCGGCATTGACTTTGAAGAGAGAGGGTTTTATAATAAACTGGTACTACCACTAATGAGGAGGAAAAAGTGAAGTTTTTAAAGCAATTCAGTATTATTTTATTTATTTCATTTCTGGGAGAGATCCTTCATATGCTGATCCCTCTTCCGGTACCGGCAAGTGTTTACGGCCTGGTGCTTATGCTGGGAGCGCTGGTCACAGGGGTGCTGAAGCTTGGGCAGGTCCGGGAGACGGCGGGTTTTCTCATAGAGATCATGCCGGTGATGTTCATTCCGGCGGGAGTGGGACTGATGGAATCCTGGTCTTCCCTTCAGCCGGTGTGGCTTCCGGTGATCCTGATCACCATTGTGACAACGATCCTGGTAATGGCAGTGACTGGCAGGGTCACACAGGCAATGATCGGAAAGGAGAAAAAGAATGGAAGAGTTTCTCATTAATTCAGTGTTTTTCGGCGCAGTATTAAGCTTTCTGGCCTATGAGATCGGACTGCTTCTGAAAAAGCGTTTTAAGCTGGCCGTGCTGAATCCTCTGCTTATCGGGATCCTCTGCGTTATGGGGAGCCTGGCCGTGCTGGACATAGACTACCAGCAGTATAACGAAGGGGCTCAGTATATCAGCTATCTGCTGACCCCGGCTACCGTATGCCTGGCGATCCCTCTTTATGAACAGCTTACACTTTTAAAAAAGAATTTTAAAGCAGTAGCCGCCGGGATTTTTTCCGGGACTCTGGCAAGTCTGGGAAGCGTCTATCTTCTGGCCCAGATCTTCGGACTGGATCGGGAACAGTATGTGACCCTTCTGCCAAAATCCATCACCACAGCCATCGGCATGGGCGTTTCCCAGGAGCTGGGCGGGGTGGTAACAATCACGGTAGCGGTTATCATCATTACCGGTATATTGGGAAATGTGATTGCAGAAGGCGTATGCAAGATATTCCGGATACAGGAACCGATTGCAAAGGGACTGGCGCTGGGGACGGCCTCCCATGCCATCGGAACTGCGAAAGCCATGGAAATGGGGCCGGTGGAAGGCGCCATGAGCAGCCTGGCCATTGCGGTAGCAGGCCTTCTCACGGTTCTGGGAGCTTCGGTATTTGCCGGGCTTCCGCTGTGACCGTAAGTAAAAATTTTTCTCAGCAGTATTGGAAGGAAAAGCAGGAGAACAGATATGGAAAATTTCAGGATTACTATTGGACGGCAATATGGAAGCGGCGGTAAAGAAATAGGAGGGATCCTTTCGGAAAGGCTGGGGATCCCTCTCTATGATAAAGAAGAACTGATGAAAATAGCCAGGGATCAGCCGGACTATGAAGAGGTTCGGGCCTTTTATGAGGAACAGCCGGTAAACAGCCTGCTGTATGCGATCGCCATGGGACAGGGAGAAAACCGGACAGGAGAGGTGCCCTTTGAGAGGATCCGCAGGCTTTGCGGCAGCCGTTCCTGTATACTGATCGGAAGATGCGGCAGCTATATTTTCCGCAAAGACCCGTCCTGTGTAAAGATTTTTATCTATGCAGATATGGATAAAAAAATCCAGTGGATCGAAAAGCAGGAAAATGTCTCTGTACGCAGGGCCAGAAGGCTGATCGAGAAAGTGGAAGAGGAAAGAGCCCAGTTCCACAGATTTTATACAGGGGGAAGCTGGGGGAATGTTAACGACTATGACCTTTGCCTGGATGCAGGCGTAACCGGGACCGAAACGGCAGCGGATATTATCATGGCGTATTTGAAAAACAGAGGATTTACAGAACATGAGTGAAAGAGCACAAAAACCGGAAAACACAGGAGAAAATGAAAAGGTCTATTTTCTGGTTATTGAATATATCAAAGAGCTGGTAAAGAAGGGAGAAGTAAAATTCGGAGGAAAGATCCCTTCTGAACGGGAACTTATGTCAACTTTGGGCATGAGCAGAAATTCTATCCGGGAAGCTTTGCGGACTCTGGAAAATATGGGGCTGCTGGAATGCCGGCAGGGACAGGGGAATTTTCTGGTAAACCACGTAGGACAGAGCCTTGGCAGTCTGTTTTCCCTGCTACTGTTTATGAAAGAGAGCAATTACGTGGAGATCAGCCAGCTCCGCCGGTTTATCGAGATCGGCGCTTTTCTTCTGGCTGCAAAAAATCCAGACCGGAAAGACCGGGAAGGGCTGAAAGAAATCCTGGACAAGATCGACAGATGCCAGGTAAAGGAACGGGTAAAGCTGGACAAACAGTTTCATGATTATCTGATCCAGATTTCTGGAAACCATCTGCTGACCCTTTTAAATGAAGCGCTTTCCGAATTATTTGAAACTATGATCAACGACTACACCCTCCGCATTACCCAGAAAAACTGGGACCGGCTGCTGGAATGCCACAGGAGAGTCTATGACTGTCTGATAAGAAACGATATCCAGGAAGGAATGAAGGCGATCCGGGAACATTATAATATCATTGATGAAGATCTGAAACAATATCAGCTCGGGGAGTAAAAAGAGGATTCCCCGGCAGAATCCCCCGAGGGAGGCATCGCTTCTGGCATAAGGCCTCCTTCGGGGGATTTGCTCATCTGGAAAGGGTTTTCTGCTCTTCTTTTAATTTTAAAATGGTTTCAAGGGGAAGTCCCAAAGTCTTTGCCAGAATATCCGGGCTTACCTGACCAAGGAGATTTCTGGCTGCCTCCAGTTTTCCTTCTTCTACGCCTCTACTGTGTCCAATATCATACCCTTCACCATATCCTTTTTTTACCAACATTTCTCCAAGTCTCGTCATACTGATCTCCTCCATTACTTCTTCCAAATCCATTTTTTCTAAAAACTTTTCCGCCATGGCATAGATCACCGCCTCTATCTTTTGTACTTCATCTGGATCCAGGAGGCCGCCGGATTCCTTCAGGATTTCAAAGGCGCCCTTGATCCGCTCTTTCTGGGGCATATCTCCGCCCATGAGAGGACAGAGGGCCAGAGAGATCAGATCCGTTCTGGTAAGGCGCCCGGCCTGGGCTTTTTCCTTAAGCTCCCGGAAGTTTTTTTCCGCATTTTTACTTTGCATGATGATGGGCTGTACCCGGTAAGTATTGATTCCCTCTGTAAATTGAGTTACAGGCTGCCGGATATTTCCGGAGTACAGGACATAGGTAGTCACAGGGACGCCGTTCTGGTAGCTGGTGACTGCTTCATAGACCCGGAAACGTTTCAGGTCTTCAATCCCGCCGTCTGTACTCTGAAATTCAAAGTGTTTCCAGGAACCGTCTTCCATGATCAGATTAAAGTCCTGAAAAAATTTTTGGATATCCAGACGGATCAGTTCCGTAGGGGCAAACCCTACCACCTTTCCGGGAATATGCAGAAAAGGGAGAACCTCCTCTGCAAAAAACTGCATCATGGTTTTCAATGCGGCGTCTTCTTCCTGGAAGACCCTGGCCGGAGCCTGAAGCTGAGTTTCGGCCATAGGGAAGGAAGATTTTTCTTTAGTAGGAGCAGATTTCTGAGTTGGATTTTTTGACATAGACTCCTTTCCGTAAAACGGCATGCAAGAAGCCTGATCTGCTATGATTACTATAGCAGAAAATACAAAGACAGACAATGCGTTTTACTGATTCTGATAATGAATAGTTTTAAGATTGAAAACTGTCCGAAAAGGACTGGAAATATAGATCATGCATGGCTGTGCATGTAAGAATAATGAGATATTTGAAGCTGCGGCTTCCTGCTTGAGATTATCTGTAACTTTAGGATAATATCCCCGGGAAATAAAGTCAATAGTCAATTAAGACGTTGGAGTAAAGAAATAGTCAGTTGATAAAAAATAAATGAAAAGAGTATTGGTTCCTTGAGGTATAATGATTTCGA
>CALWSM010000133.1 GCA_944384185.1 uncultured Blautia sp.
GCACAAAAGTTAGCTGACTAATTAAAATTTTGTGAATTAATCATAAAAATTATTGAAAATGAGGGAGTAAGGGTTGATAATTTCAGGAGATTGCCATATTATAAGTTAGTCAACTAACTAAATGGAAGGAGATGAAAAAATGGCAACAGAGAAAAAGGAGGAAAACCTGCAGACTCTGTTCATCCGCCTTACCCACCTTTATTTCAAAAAGGCCTTTGATATGTTGAAGGACACAGGGATCCATCCCAAACAGGTTCCGTTGATCGGCCTGGTTTATCACAGGGAAGGGATCAGCCAGAAGGAGATCTCCCAGGCTCTGCAGATCAGTCCCCCTACAGTGGCCGTTTCGATCAAAAGGCTGGAGAAAGCCGGGATCATAGAGCGGAAGGCAGACGAGAAAGACCAGCGGTTAAGCCGCATATACCTTACAGAAGAGGGAAAGACTGTGACGGAAAAGGCCAGAGAATGTATCAGGGAAAAAGAGAAATTACTTTTCCAGGGGTTCTCGGAAAGCGAGATTTGTCTCCTTCGCCGTTTTTTTCTTCAGATGATCCAGAACCTGGAGGAAGACGGCAATGAAAAAGATATAGAAAGACAAAATAAGGGGTGACAGTATGTTAAAAATGTTTCGTTATATGAAAGAGAGATGGTATTATCTTGTGATGATCCTTCTCCTTTTGCTTGTCCAGGCTTTTTGCGACCTGTCTCTGCCGGATTACACATCGGATATCATCAATGTGGGGATCCAGCAAAAGGGCATAGAAGACGGAGTGCCGGAAAAACTCCGGGAAGAATCCGCAGATAAACTGTTTTTGTTTATGGACCAGGAGGACCAGGAACAGGTCCGGGAAGACTATACCCTGACCGATGGGATGTATGAGCTGAAGGATATCCGTTCTGAAGAACGGGAAGAACTGAACCGTATCTTAGGGGTGCCGGAGTTGATCGTAACCGGCCTTTCCGATCCTTCTTCCCGGGAAGTGGCTCAGATAAAGGAACAGATGGGGCTGGATCCGGAGGATGATATTTTCCAGATCCTGGAACAGCTTCCCAAGGAACAGCTTTCCCAGATGCTTTCCGGCATGGAGGGACAGTTTGAAGAAATGCCGGATTCTATCGTGACCCAGTCCGCCGTGCTGTTTGTCCAGGAGGAGTACAGCGCCCAGGGGCAGGATCTGGACCAGATGCAGATGAATTACATCCTTCTCACCGGAGGAAAGATGCTGGGCCTTGCTTCCCTGGGAATGGCGGCGGCGATCACCGTTACTTTCCTGTCTGCAAGAGTGGCGGCTACTCTGGGAAGAAATCTGAGAAACAGCGTGTACCGGAAAGTCCTTTCTTTTTCCGGCGCAGAGCTGAACCATTTTTCTACAGCTTCCCTTATTACCAGAAGTACCAATGACGTACAGCAGATCCAGCTTCTTTTTGCCATGATCTTCCGTATCGTCCTCTATGCGCCTATCCTGGGGATCGGGGGCGTGTATAAGGTATTCCAGACAGATGTATCTATGACCTGGATCCTGGCTCTGGCGGTGATCCTGATCATGCTGCTGGTGGGGCTGCTCTTTAAGATCGCCATGCCCAAGTTCACCAGGCTCCAGTATCTCATCGATAACCTGAACCTGGTGGCAAGAGAGATCCTTACCGGCGTTTACGTGATCCGTGCTTTCAGTACAGAGAAGCATGAAGAAGAGCGTTTTGAAGAGGCCAACTATAAACTGATGAAGACCAACCTTTTTGTAAACCGGTGCATGACCTTTATGATGCCGGTGATGATGCTGATCATGAACGGGATCACAGTTCTGATCGTGTGGAACGGCGCCCATGCCGTAGATGACGGAACCATGCAGGTGGGAAATATGATGGCCTTTATGCAGTACGCCATGCAGATCATTATGGCCTTTCTGATGATCACTATGATGTCGATCATGATCCCAAGGGCCGGCGTTTCCGCAAAGCGTATCAATGAAGTTATGGAGACGGAAGTGAGCATTCGGGACGGAGAAAGCCATGCAGAACCTTCTGAGGACAGAAAAGGGGAAGTGGTTTTTGATCAGGTAGGCTTTGCCTATCCGGGAGCCGATGAGGAGACGATCTCTGATATCAGCTTTACTGCGAAAAAAGGAGAGACTGTGGCCTTTATCGGAAGTACGGGAAGCGGCAAGAGCACCCTGGTAAATCTGATCCCCAGGTTCTTTGATGTGACAAGAGGAAAGATCCTGGTGGACGGCGTGGACATCCGGGAAATGGATCTGAAGAGCCTTAGGGATAAGATCGGCTATGTGCCCCAGAAGGGAGTCCTGTTCTCCGGGACTATTGATTCCAATATCCGTTACGGAAACGACGGCGCTTCTGCGGAGGCAGTAGAAAGAGCTGCGAAGATCGCACAGGCCTGGGATTTCATCCGGGAAAAAGAAGAGGGTCTGGAAGATCCTATCGCCCAGGGAGGAACCAATGTTTCCGGGGGCCAGAAACAGCGTCTGTCCATTGCCAGGGCCATTGCCAAGGATCCGGAAATCTATATTTTCGACGACAGTTTTTCCGCCCTGGACTATAAGACCGACGTGGCCCTGAGAAGGGCGCTGAAAAAAGAAACCAGGGACGCCACCACGCTGATCGTGGCGCAGCGTATCAGCACCATCCTTCATGCAGACCATATCCTGGTACTGGACGAGGGACGTGTGGTTGGCCAGGGAACTCATAAGGAGCTTTTGAAATCCTGCGACGTATATCGCCAGATCGCCATGTCACAGTTGTCAGAGGAGGAATTAGCCAATGAGTAATGGAAGACCGAGAGGCCCCATGGGCGGACACGGACGGGGAATGTCCGGAGAAAAAGCCAAGAATTTCAAAGGGGCGATGAAAAGACTTTTTATCTATATGGAAAGATACCGGATCCAGCTTTTTATCATGCTGCTCTTTGCCGTGGGAAGCACCATATTTAATATTATCGGACCCAAAATACTGGGAAAGGCCACTACCGAGCTTTTCAACGGACTGGTATCCAAGATCGGAGGCGGAGCGGGGATCGATTTTGAAAAGATCGCCCGGATCCTTATCGGAGCCATGTGCCTGTATCTGGTCAGTGCGGTATTCTCCTTTATACAGGGATTTATCATGTCCGGGATTTCTAACAATGTGACCTATAGTCTGAGAAAAGATATTTCCGGGAAGCTGAACCGGCTTCCTCTGAAATATTATGAAACAAAGACCCACGGAGAGATCCTTTCCAGGATCACCAATGATGTGGATACCCTTCAGATCAGCATCAACCAGAGCTTTACCCAGATGATCACTTCCGTGACCACCCTGATCGGCGTGTTCGTTATGATGCTGTCCATCAATGTATGGATGACCCTGGCTTCCCTTCTGATCCTGCCGGTTTCCATGATCATTATCGGAAATGTAATGAAACATTCCCAGAAATATTTCCGTGACCAGCAGCGATATTTAGGGGAAGTAAACGGCCAGGTAGAGGAGATCTATGGAGGACATAACGTAGTCCAGGCCTTTAATAAACAGGAAGATGTGATCCGTGATTTTGAGAAGACCAACGATAAGCTGTATACCTCTGCATGGAGATCCCAGTTTTTCTCCGGCATGATGATGCCCATTATGCAGTTTGTGGGAAACCTGGGGTATGTAATGGTAGCCCTCTTAGGCGGCTATATGGTGATCCGGGGCAGCGTGGCGGTAGGAGATATCCAGGCATTCTTCCAGTATATCCGGAACTTTACCCAGCCGATCCAGCAGATCGCCCAGGTGACCAATATGCTCCAGTCCTCGGCGGCAGCGGCGGAGAGGGTCTTTGAGTTCCTGGACGAGGAGGAAGAAGATCAGACTGTGGAGAACCCTGTGGATATCCACCGGCTGGACGGGAATGTAGAAGCCCGTCATGTGGCTTTCGGCTATGACCCGGGCCATGTGATCATCCATGATTTCAACATGAAGGTCAAAGAGGGCCAGAAGGTGGCTATCGTAGGTCCTACCGGAGCTGGAAAGACCACCATGATCAAGCTGCTCATGCGGTTCTACGACGTGAATTCCGGGGAGATCCTCATCGACGGACATAATGTGAAGGACTTTAACAGAAGCGAACTGCGGGAAATGTTCGGTATGGTCCTTCAGGATACCTGGCTGTTCCATGGGACTATTATGGAGAATATCCGGTATGGAAGACTGGATACCACAGATGAAGAAGTCATCGCTGCGGCAAAAGCAGCCCATGTCCATCACTTTATCATGTCCCAGCCGGGAGGATATCAGATGGTCCTCAATGAGGAAACCAATAACATTTCCCAGGGACAGAAGCAGCTTCTTACCATTGCCAGAGCGATCCTGGCAGACAACAAGATCCTGATCCTGGACGAAGCTACTTCTTCTGTGGATACCAGAACGGAAGAGCGGATACAGAGCGCTATGGATAACCTGATGAAAGGAAGGACCAGCTTTGTGATCGCCCACCGCCTCTCTACCATCCGTGACGCAGATCTGATCCTGGTCATGAATGAAGGAGATATCATCGAACAGGGAACCCATGAGGAACTGCTGGCAGCCGGAGGGTTCTACGCAAATCTCTATAACAGCCAGTTTGAAAAGGCGGAAGCGGTATAAACGCTTCCGGGGTGGCAAAGTTTTCAGGAACCGCCATCTGTTTTATTGCTCAGCCTGCGCTTCCTTGAGCCTGAGGTCTCAAGGAATGCTCGGCAAATTCGCATAAAACAGATGGCGGTTCCTTTAGGTTTTGGCAGCGGGAAGAGGTTATACCAGCAGCCTGGGGAGTTTTTTCAGTCCTTTTTTTCCGGCGAGCAAGTTTTTTCGCTGCCGCAGGTAGTAACGGCGGAGATCGCCAAGCTGGGAGGGGGAAGGTCTTTTCTCACCGTAGGCGAAGGCTTCCGCTTCCGTGTACAGAGCGGTAAATTCTTCTTTCAGAGGCTCAGGGAGCTTTTCTGCAAAAAGACGGAAATATTCCCGGTCTGTGGAGGCCCGGATCTCGATGGAGAATTCCAGCTCCCAGAGCCGGATCAGATTTCTGAACACGGTCTCATATGCCTGGGCAGGGCTGCCGGCAAAATAACCCAGACGAAAGCGAAACAGCAGATGCCGGACAAACAGCAGGAGGAGAAGCAGCGGGCCAAGGATCAGGACGGCAATAAGAAGAAATTTTCCGATCCGGGCCAGAGCTTTCAGAATACCGGAGGCGCTTTCCATACCTTCGGCGTTACGGCCCTTTTCTTCGTCGGTATCCTCAGTGGAGCGTTCTTCCCCATCTGTGTCCTGGGGAAGAGGGGCGTTGGCTTCTCCGGTCTGGAGCTCAGAAACCTGGGAGCCCGGAGTCACCTCCACAGGGATCCAGCCTGCGCTCCGGGTGTAGACCTCCACCCAGGCGTGGGCCCGGGAGTCGGGAATATCGGCGGCAAAACTTCCCTGGGAAGTTTCCCTCAGCATATCCGGGAGAAGGAAATAGCCGCTGACATAACGGGCAGGGATGCCGTACATGCGGAAAAGCTGGGTCCCCACAGTGGCAAAATGTATGCAGAAGCCTTCCCTCTGCTCATAGAGGAGTTCCTGGGATAAGGGAACCTCTGAGGAAAAGGGCTCCAGGGACAGACTGTAGGAGGCATGCTCCCACAGGAAACTCTGGATCTCTTCTGCAGCCCTTTGGATATCCTGGTCAGAGGGAGTTTCCTGGATGGAGGAATAAACCGGGAGCTGCTCCAGCTCTGCCAGAAGATTTTCCGGCGGCTGCTCTTCCCAGGCGGTATAACGGTTCCTGCAGAAGGTTTCATAGGTCCCGATCAGCTCCTGGCTGCTTTGGTTGAAATTTTCCATAGATACTTCATGGACATTGTCTATGGTGAGGGGAAAGCACCGGCCGCTGATGTTCCGGGCTGTCCTGCCCTCCAGACGGTTGCTCTCAGACTGGAAAATATTGCTGCCGCTGCCGGCCAGAGGCAGATAATTGAAAGCAGGGGCGGCGGGAAATTCCATAGACAGGGAAAAGGTATTTTCCACAGGGGTCCCGTACAGAGGCATGTTATAGACATCCTCCGCCTGCTCCACCGGGAGACCGTCGGCCTGGGCGTAGGCATACCACTCGTCATCCCCCGGAGGACTCCATTGATAATTTCTGTAATCGGCGCCTATAAAACCTCTTAAATACAGAGGCTGGGAGATCGCTTTATCCGATTCCAGAGAGAGGACTGTCCGGGAGGTGTAAGAAGGCGGGGCGCTGCCAATGGACTGAACATCGGTCTGAGACTCGTAGGAAAAGCCGCCTGTGCCGGTCTCCTCTTCCCTATGCTGTGAAGGGGCAGGATCTGTTTTT
>CALWSM010000134.1 GCA_944384185.1 uncultured Blautia sp.
AAAGCCGCCTAGAGAAATCCTTTTCTCCTGGCGGCCGCATCGATCAGCTCCTTCGCCTCCTCGAAAGCTTTCGGCAGGTAAGCCTCTGTCCATTCTTTTCCTTCTTTTTCCCTTTTTTTGATTTCCTCCCATCTGGCCGGCACTTCTCCGGAATCGGAAACTGCGGCCCCGCCGAATACATGGGGATGTCGCCGCACCATTTTATCCATGATCCCCTGGATCACATCGTCCATGGTAAAATACCCTTCTTCCTCTGCTATCCGGGCGTGCATCACTACCTGCAGGAGCAGATCTCCCAGCTCTTCTTTCAGGTTATCCGGATTTCCTGTCTCTTCCAGTATATTGATCCCGCAGACCACCTCTGCGGCTTCCTCTATGCAGGGCTTTTTAAGGCTGGAATGTGTCTGCTCTTTGTCCCAGGGACAGCCCTGTGGAGAACGGAGTTTTGCAACGATATTTTCAAATTCTTCAAACTTTGTCATATTTTTATTCTCCCAGCTCTGTATATTTTTCTTTATGTCCGTATGCTTTTTCCACCGGATACTTTTCTGCGTTTTTTCTGACTTTTTCCTGAATGATCTCATCCATATCCAGCCCGCAGGCATCCGCCATTAAAATGCAATAATTCAGTACATCTGCAAGCTCTTCTCTGATCTTGTCTTTTTTCTCCCCGCACCAGACGTCTTCTGCACTCCACTGGAAAACCTCCAGGAGCTCCGCTGCCTCCAGGCTGATGGATATGGCCAGATCCTTGGGGTTATGAAACTGTTTCCAGTTCCTCTCATCTCTGAATTTTAATACCTGTTCCATCGTTTCCTTTGTCATCCTTCACCCTCCTGCAGTTCATTTTATCAGACTCTGCACCTTTCGCCAACCGATATTTACGCCGTCCGGACGCAGAAATGACATTGAAGAAATAGCAGCGACATGATAGAATATGGACAGGGAATAACCGTGTTTCAGGGTGGCTGACCTCTATTCTTACATAGAATGGGGGTGGTGCTGATGGACAATAACAGAAATCATTTTGATTTTAAAGATCTTATGACCTTTGGTATGTTCATTTTGGCATTACTGACATTCGTTTATATGATTTGTCATTGATGTTTTAAGGCATAGAAAAACCACCCCAAACTTTGACCGGTAGGGTGGCAATTCTATGTGTCGCTAATATTTTTAAGGTCAACCACTTTGTGGACAGTTGTTCCTTTTTCTATTCTCAATATAACACATCTGGCTGCAGGGTGCAAGAGAAACTCTCCTTTTTGAACAGGCGGCTGCAGAAAAGAGTTTTTTCAGGATCTCCTCTCTTTTTATTTCATTTTCTTCCACCTGTGGGTGATCATGGGGATCTGGAAGGCCAGCATAGCCACCCAGCCGAAGAAATTCGCCCAGGCCAGCCGGTCAAAGCTTCCGTGCATGATATGGATCATCAGCCAGGCGGTGAAAAATCTGGCGGACATATTCAGGATGGTGCTGATCAGCGTGACCTTCAGATCCCCCAGTCCCCGGAAATATCCCTGAATGATATTGGTAGCCGCAGGCATAACATACATCGGTGCGATCAGCACCAGATAAGAAATTCCCAGGGAAACTACTTCTTCCGAATTTTCTCCCACAAACAGTTCCATGATCTGTCTGGAAAAGAAAAAGGTGACCGCCGCAATAACCGCCGTATAGACTGCCTGGAGCAGGATGGAGCTGAAAAATCCCTTCTTCATTCGTGTGATCTTCCCTGCTCCCCGGTTCTGTGCCATGAAAGTGGTGCTGGCGTGGGCAATATTCTGCTGCGGGGTCATGGCAAAATCATCCACACGGTTAATGGCTGTAAAAGCTGCGATAAATTCCACTCCCTGCACGTTCACCACAGTCTGCACACAGATTTTTCCCAGCTGTACGCACATCTGCTGGAGAGCGCTGGTAATGCCGTAGGAAAAGGTCTTCCACAAAAGAGAACCGTCGAATAGCAGCCATTTTTTCCCCAGACACAGAAGGGGGATTCTCTTCTTTATGTAAACCAGGCAGCAGAGACAGCAGAGCATTTCGCTTAATACGGTAGCCGCTGCGCTTCCCGGAACGCCCCAGTGCAGGACTACTACAAAAAACAGATCAAAGATCACATTTAAACAGGCGCTGACAATGAGAAAATACAGGGGAACCTTGCTGTCTCCCAGGGCTCTCATGGTATTGGAAAAGAAATTGTAGACAAAGGTAAAGACCAGGCCAAGGAAAATGATCCGCAGATATCCCTTGGCAGAGTCAATGATATCGGCGGGAACCTGGAGCAGCTCCAGAAGGGGGTGGGCAAAAAGTATCAGCAGGACAGCGATCACTGCGGAAAAGATCAGTCCTCCGATCATGGCGGTGCTGATCTGCCGCTCCAGCCTGTCGTATCTTTTTCCCCCGTAGTAGCTGCTCATAAGGATACCGGCCCCCATGCACATTCCGCTGATAAACAAAATGACCATATTCATGATAGGGCCTGCGGTTCCTACCGCCGCAAGGGCGTCATCCCCCAGGAACTTGCCTACGATCACAGAATCTGCAGCATTATAGGTAAGCTGAAACAGGTTCCCCAGGATCAGAGGTATGGTAAATTTAGTAAGCTGGGGAATGATCGGTCCCTCTGTCATATCTTTCGTCATATGGTTCTCTCCTTAATCCGTCTGTTTATTCCTGCAGGCAGCGGGCCGGGCAGATACGCCGCACATCCGTTTGCGGCTGCTGCGCTGCAGATTTAGCGCCCTGCCAATTCCCGGGACGTTCTGGACTCCACAGAAAATATAAAAATATTATACAGCCGATTTTTTCCGCTTACAAGAGCCAAAGCCCCTGGACAGATCCGGGCAGATCCGGGGCCGTCTCTTTCATTAGTCAGAGCTAATATTTTCAAAAAAATTAACCCATGGCGCACTTTTCTGTACAGTGCCCATGGGTTAATTTCTCATTGATCGGCAGTCCTATGTAATTTTATGCTCAATATACCGTTCCGGGATCAGGAAAAAAGCTTTTTTCCTGCGTCTTCTGCATTGGCAAATGGTCCGGGAAGGACACGGACACCTCTGTGGTTTCCGAAATAATCACTGTCAAAGACAATGTCTGTTCCGTCCGGATTTTCAAATCTTTCTTCCGGCTCGAAGGCATAGCCCAGGATATCGCTGTTTACCATACTGTCTGCAAAGTCTCCAAGGTATTCATAGAGATTTGTGGACAGTACCGGGCAGCCGTCTTCCATGTTCAGGTCAACGGTTACTTCATGCTCTGTATCCACTAAATGATGGGTTTCCTTTTTATAGGCTTTGGCGCCGTTGAAATATACGTTGCCTTTTACCCATACCGGAAGCTTTGCGCCATGAGCCGGCTCCAGCTTCTTCATATCCGGCGTATCGGTATCCATGTCAAACATTTTGATCCACTCTTCATAAGTAGGATACTCGTCCATAACATGGGTGCCTACCTCCCGGTTCTCCTCGTCGGTTCCCTCAGAGCTGTCCCGCAGAGTGACGAATGGTTCGGAGGGCCATTTCTGTACGAAAATATTGTTATAGAAGCGGTCGTCTCCGTGAAGAATGGTCATAAAGCCCATAACCTCTGTCCTGTGGGGCAT
This sequence comes from uncultured Blautia sp., assembly GCA_944384185.1. GTDB lineage: Bacteria > Bacillota > Clostridia > Lachnospirales > Lachnospiraceae > Blautia. The sequence goes on from CALWSM010000134.1 coordinate 3,608, forward strand.
GTGATAAGGGGTATAGCGCAGGCCTGTACCGCCTCCAACGCAGGTCAGAGCGCCGCAGATCAGGTTGTGTACCATAGCGACGCCTTCGGTAGCCATACGCAGGCAGGCGTCGGACAGAAGGATATTGTTATCAATAAGTGTGGGGCCGTGGCCTACTTCTACGAAAATATCCTGGCTCATCATACCGCCCTTGAGCTGTTTTGCAAACTCCGGCTTCTGATTGTCATGGAGCAGGTTCTGGGTGATACGGGTTCCCTGGGCTTCCCAGTCGCACCAGATTCCCATAGTGCAATGGTGAATGTGGTTCCTGCGGTAGGTCACATCAATAGCCGCATGCATTTTAATACCGGCGATCTCTGCGCCGCCCAGCTCCATCATGTTGTTGATATGATGGATATGGTTGTCCTCGATAATGGAGAATACGCCGCCCATACGGCCGATGATGCCGCCCTGCTCACAGTTATGGATATTGCAGCGGCGTACAATATGGCTTCCTACTTTTTCTTTCAGCCAGCCGTGATACTGTCCCCGGCATACGGCGTCACGCTCCATCTGTGTGGGGCTCTTCACATGTTTATAGGTAAAGTAATGATCGTTGTCCGGATCCAGATACTTGCCCAGAGAGATACCGGCGCATTTGCTGTTGCTGATCTCGCAGTCTTCAATGATCCAGCCTTTGGACCAGTGAGGTCCGATCATACCGTCCTGGTAAGCTGCAGGCGGCGCCCAGGTAGTTGCTGCCTTGTTGATATTAAAGCCGCTGACGGTAATATATCCGATACCTGTTTCTGAAGGCATAAAGCATTCTCTGCGGACATTGATCTCCACATTTTCCTCATTAGGATTTTTACCCTGGAAGTTTGCATAGATCACCGTCTCGTCCCCGTCCTGCTGTGCGTACCATTTATAAACAGAGGCTTCCGGTTCCCAGGAGCATTCATAAACTTTTCCTTCTACACATGCCTCCAGGCTCTCTGCCTCGTAAAGCATCTTGTCGTTAAGATATACCGCTCCGGTGTGTTTGCTCCGTCCGGCAAAATACCAGTCGCCGTATACATATGTAGTATAAGGATTATAATTTCCGAAAATAGAATTGTTGATCCGGGTTACCCAGGTGGTGTCCCGATAGAGTTCCCAGTCTTTCACTTCCTCTGCGCCGGTGATCACAGCTCCTAAAGGCTCTGTGCTGCGGTAGGTGATCCGGGCGTCTTCGGTTCCTGCATTTCTGGGATTTACATATTCACGGTAAATACCCGGAGCAACCAGCACCTCGTCCCCGGCTACTGCCACCTGCGCTGCGTCATTAATGTGTTTAAAAGGCATTTCTCTGCTTCCGTTTCCCTGACGGGAAGCCTTTGCGTCTACATAAATTTTCATATGGATCCGATTCCTCCTATGATATAATTTCTGATAGTCTTATTCTATTTGTTTTCTCGGAAAAAAGCTTTTACTATTCCGGATATTTCTTTCACTTTTCGGGATATATTTTTAAATCAGAAGGTGGTCTTCCGGTTCTGGTCCCGGTATTCTTTGGGGGACTGGTTCATTTTCTTTCGGAAAGCCGTGCTGAAATGGCTTACGCTTCCATAATGGAGATATTCCGCAATATCCTGTATTTTCCTGTCCGAATACCGGAGCAGATTGCAGGCCGCCTCGATCTTAATGTTGGAAATATATTCTGTAATGGAGATCCCCTCATATTTTCTGAACAATTTCTGCATATATTCCTTTGAGATTCCCAGCTCCTCTGCAATTTCCTGTATGGATATTTTTGCAAATCTTTTGGAAAGGATATTTTTCTTCACTTCCTCCACATGGAAGTTCACGCCGCTTTTCTTCTTATGATCCGCCACCAGCTGGGCAAAGTAGATCTGGCTTTCTCTGCGCAGGCGGTCCATCTCGAAAACTGTCTTGCACTCGGACAGCTTTTTCAGGTAAATATCATTGTTGATAAACCCTTCTGCAGAGCTAAGCCCCCCTTCTATGGCGGCCCTTGCAGCCAGAGAAATGCCGATAGCTGTCATATATTCCTCATTTTTCTTCAGATCATCCATGAGGATCGGATGGGAAGGCGTTTCATAAAAAGCCTGTTTTTCCAGATATTCTACATCTCCCTCTTTAATATGATCGTATAAAATCTGTTCATCCATGTAGGTATGATTCTTTTGGAAAGCATCGATCTGACGCAGTTCCTCCCTGGTGATCAGTTCCTGGTTCTCCTTCTGCTTTTTATCAGGGAGAAGCTCCCCCAGGATATCTCTTCTCCGGTCTTCCTGAAACTCTTCTCCGGTTAAAAAAGACACCATAGCCAGAATATCATCCAGCTGACATTTTGGACATTCCCGGATCCTGTTTTTCCGTATAAAGCTTCTGCATTCAAAAGTATCAGTTCTTCCATAAGAAAAAGGCCCCAGGACAAAAAGCTCTTCTTCTCCCCTGCAGGTACACAAGGCCACCGGCACCAGAGGATCGTAGGAAAGAAAGAAGAATTTTTTCCCGGCAAGACCTTCCTTTGCCTCTTTCAGCCGTTCCGCCTCAAATTTTTTCGGTTCCTCATAAATACAGGTGAATTCTCCCAGCTTCTTCCATTCCGGAGTATAGATCGCCGTAGGGATCTGGCTGAAGCGAAATAAAATTTTCATGGTGTTTTCATCATACATAGCGCTGCTTCCTTATTTTTCACATCTC
>CALWSM010000135.1 GCA_944384185.1 uncultured Blautia sp.
GCCTGCTCGAACTGTTTCACCATACGGTTGACCTCCGCTATGTCTACGCCGGCTCCCTTTGCGATCCTTGCCTTTCTAGAAGGATTGAGGATATCCGGATTGGACCGTTCCTTCGGAGTCATGGAAAGGATCATAGCCTCTTTTCTAGCCAGTTCTTTCTCATCTACCATACTGTCTATATCTTTTACCTGGGAACCGATACCGGGAAGCATGCTCAGAACGCTGGACAGGCCGCCCATGTTCTTCATCTGGTTCATGCTCTCCAGATAATCGTCAAAGCCAAAGGTATTTTTCCGGAATTTCTGTTCCATCTCCTTGGCCTTCTCTTCATCCAGATTGGCCTGGGCCTTCTCAATAAGGCTCATCACATCTCCCATACCCAGGATACGGGAAGCCATTCGCTCCGGATAAAACTGCTCCAGATCGGAAAGCTTCTCTCCCATACCCACATAAAGGATAGGCTTTCCGCTGATCGCCTTGATCGATAAGGCCGCACCGCCTCGCGTATCGCCGTCCATCTTTGTCAGGATCACGCCGTCGATGCCCACCTTGTTCTGGAAGGTCTCCGCCACATTCACCGCATCCTGTCCGGTCATGGCGTCTACTACCAGAACAGTCTGATCCACAGTCAGAGCCGCTTTTATATTTTCCAGCTCCTGCATCATATCTTCATCTATGTGAAGACGTCCTGCGGTATCTAATATCAAAACATTGTATTTTTCATTTTTTGCGTGTTCATAGGCTCCCTTGGCAATATCCACCGGGCTGTTCTTATCCCCCATGGTAAACACTTCTACGCCCTGCTTTTCTCCGTTTACCTGGAGCTGCTTGATTGCTGCCGGACGGTAAACGTCGCAGGCTGCCAGAAGGGGCTTTCTTCCTTTGGATTTCAGCTTTCCTGCCAGCTTTGCGGCAGTGGTGGTCTTACCGGCGCCCTGAAGACCTGCCATCATAATGACCGTCACCTCATTACCCGGTCTTAAGGCAAGCTCCGTGGTCTCGCTTCCCATAAGCTTGACCAGCTCTTCGTTTACGATCTTGATCACCATCTGGCCGGGGTTCAGGCCGGACATCACATCCTGTCCCACCGCCCGTTCCTGAACGGCTTTCATAAACTGTTTTACCACCTTGAAGCTGACGTCCGCCTCTAAGAGGGCCATTTTTACTTCCTTCAGAGCCGCTTTTACATCTGCTTCTGTCAGACGGCCTTTTTTTCTTAAATTTTTAAACACATTCTGCAGTTTATCCGTTAAACTCTCAAATGCCATCTGCTATAACTCCTCTAAAATCTCCTGGGAAATACTTTCGATCCGGGACACCAATTCTTCTTTATCCAGGCTTTCACATGCCTGGCTCAGCTTATGGATACGCCGGATCTTCTCCCGGATGGAAACAAACTTTTCCACCAGATGAAGCTTTTCTTCATAGTCCTCAAGGATCCTGCTGCATCTTTTCAGATTGTCATGGACGCCCTGACGGCTGATTCCCAGTTCCTGGGCCACCTCACTGAGGGAATAGTCGTTTAACACCACATCTTCATAGATCCTTCTCTGATGTTCTGTGAGAAGCTCGCCGTAAAAATCATACAGCAGCGTCTGTTCTACTATTTTTTCCACTGACAATCACCTTGGCTATCATACACCAGGTTTCAGGCAGTGTCAAGTATTTTTTCTTGACACTTTCAGTTTTTTTCCGGATTTTTTTCCAGATTCTCGTCCATACTCCCGCTGCGGAAGCCCTGGATATCCAAAGTAATGTATGAAAATCCCATACTTTTGAGATTTTCTGCGATCTTCTCCCGGTTTTTCAAAAACTCCGGAAACTGTTCGCCGGGGATCTCGACCCTGGCGATATCCCCGTGAAGCCGCAGCCGGACCACGGGAAATCCTGCATTCTTCAGAAACTCCTCCCCTCTGGCGATCCGTTCCAGAAGCTCCGGTCTTATCTCAGCGCCGTAGGGCAGCCTGGTGGCAAGGCAGGGGGTAGAAGGCCGGCTGGCCACCGAGACTCCCAGCTCTCCTGCCAGCCGTCTTACCTCTTCTTTCGTAAAACCGCTGTCTGCCAGAGGACTGAGGATCCCAAGCTCCCGGATGGCCTGAAGCCCCGGACGGTATACATGGAGGTCATCCCCATTGGTGCCTTCCAGGATCACCGAGACTCCCTTTTGGGCCGCAAAATCTTTTAATCTCTGGAAAAGGGCTTTTTTACAGAGATAACACCGGTTCGCCGGGTTAAAACGAATCTGGGCCTGTTCCAGCTCGTTGAGATAGATCACCTCATGGAGCACTCCCGCCTCCCCGGCCACTTTTCTGGCTGTTTCCAGATCACAGGAAGGATGGAGCATGGTATCGAAGGTTACTGCATAGATCTTCTTTTCATCTTCCATACATTTTTTTGCCGCCATAAGAAGAAGACTGCTGTCTACTCCTCCGGAAAAGGCAATACACAGATCCTGTCGGGTATACTTTCCCATTGTTTCATAAAATTTATTTTTCTTTTCTTCATATGTCATGATCAAAGCCTCCTGCCAGAGCCGCAGCCTCGTCATAGACGCTTCGGTAAGGTCTTCCCGTTTCTTCGCAGACCTTTCGTACCGTATCGTATTCCGGATAACAGAATTTCTGTCCATGATGGGTGCAGATCTTGATTTTTACTTTATGTCCGTCCCCCAGGGTCACCTCTTCAAAAGACCTGGGCAGGATCCTGCGGTTTTCCTCATATCTGCGCAGGCCGATACTGGTGGTCTCGCAGAAAATAATATCTTCCAGCTTTTCCCGGTTTTCTTTTTTGCAGATCACCTGGAGCATATAAGCAGGTCTTCCCTTTTTCATAAAAATCGGAAAACAGCTGGCGTCCAGGGCCCCTGCCTTCATCAGCCGGTCAATGGCGTAACCGAGCTGCTCCCCGGAGCAGTCGTCTACGTTTGTTTCCAGAACCTGCACCTGATCTCTCTCCATTTCCTCTGGGACTTCCTTTTCTTCTTCCAGGACCATTGCCCTGACCGTTCCCTGTTCCTTTCCTTCCCCGGAAGCGCCCAGAGACCAGGCGGCAATCCTTTTTCCTCCCGTCTTCCCGGCCGGCTCTCCGTAAACAGCAAGAAAAGCTGCGCTTCCGGGAGTAAGATTTTCATCCTGGCCGGCAGAAAAATTTATCAGAAGACTGGTTTTTCCCAGGATCTCCAGGATCTCTTTTGAAGGGATCAGTCCCTCTCCCCCAGTTCCAAGGCCTTCTTCCAGCTGACAGACTCTGCACCCGGAAAAGCCCAGCAGCTCCATAGATACCGCCAGCGCAGCCAGGGAAAACAGAGAAGTCTCTCCCACAGCCAGTGGCAGAAAAGGCTGATCCTCCGGCGTATCTGCCGCCCTGCAGATCAGCGCCGTCATTTTCAGGATTTTTTCTTTTACCCGGTTTTCGATCTCCGGATTTTCCAGATATTGCTCTGCCTGCTTCAGGCTTACTGTCTCTTTGGAGGACAGGACAAAGGGTCCGATGCCGTTCTTGTGAGGCTGCTTCTCCGGTTCCAGCCGGACAGGCAGAAAGAAAAGCTTTTCCAGTCTATCCCGGATCTTTTCCGGATCTGCTCCCAGGCCTAAAAGCGCTGAAAGGATCCTCTCACAGTTTATTTTTCCTTTTCCCTGTATATATAATTCTCTCATAAGCCTTTTCCTCCCGGCATTTTATCTGCATTGTAACATAAAGCAAAGGATTTTAGCAATTCCGCAATTTTTTATATTGAATAATTGCCCTCCAGTGTCTAAAATATATAAAAAAGCCCAAGAAGGAGGAAGAATAAAATGAGCGCTTCAAAAGTATATTTCACCAATCTCCGGGCCAAAAACGGAGACAACCTGCTCCAGAAGCTTCAGCGTCTGATCAAAACAGCAGGGATCGGAAATATTGATTTCGAAAATAAGTATGTAGCGATTAAGATCCATTTCGGAGAACCGGGAAATCTGGCTTTTCTCCGTCCCAATTATGCCAAAGCCGTGGCAGATGTTATAAAAGAGCTGGGAGGAAAGCCCTTCCTTACCGACTGCAATACTCTGTATGTAGGAGGAAGGAAAAACGCCCTGGATCATCTGGACAGCGCCAATCTTAACGGCTTCAATCCCACCACTACCGGATGCCAGCTTCTGATCGCCGACGGATTAAAGGGGACCGACGAGGCTCTCGTGCCGGTAGAAGGCGGCACTTATGTAAAAGAGGCAAAGATCGGCCGGGCTATCATGGACGCAGACATTGTGATTTCCCTGAATCATTTTAAGGGGCATGAAGCCGCCGGTTTCGGAGGCGCCTTGAAAAACCTGGGTATGGGCTGCGGCTCCAGAGCAGGTAAGATGGAAATGCATTCTGCCGGAAAGCCCCACGTGGACCAGGATCTGTGTATCGGCTGCAAAATGTGCGCCAAGATCTGCGCCCATGACGCTCCTCAGTTTGAAAACAAAAAAGCCTACATAGACCATGACAAATGTGTGGGCTGCGGAAGATGTATCGGCGTCTGTCCAAAGGATGCCGTGCTGCCTGCTTCCGATGAATCCAACGATATCCTGAACTGCAAGATCGCAGAATACGCCAAGGCTGTGATCCAGGGACGTCCGAATTTCCATATCAATCTGGTCATTGACGTTTCTCCATACTGCGACTGTCACGGAGAAAACGACGCCGCCATAGTTCCAAATGTAGGCATGTTCGCCTCCTTTGACCCGGTTGCTCTGGATATGGCCTGTGCCGATGCGGTAAACGCCCAGCCGGTGATCCAGAACAGCAAATTAGGAGACTGCGGGGAAGAGGAACGGGCCGCTCATCACCACGACCATTTCCACAGCATCTTTCCGGATACCAACTGGGAATCTGCGATCGAGCATGGCGTAGCCATCGGTATCGGAAATAAGGAATACGAATTGATCACTGTAAAATAAAAGTTTCTGTCTGTGTAAGCACGGCGGCCGCCTGGCCAGCGTGCTTGCGCAAAAGAGACGGGGATTTCCGGCATAGATTCCGGAAAGCCCCGTCTCTTTTTAGTATATTTTAAATCTCCGGTTACAGGCTTGTGGTAACCAGCTTTGGACGAAGTCCCGCCTCATCCAGGGCGTCCAGGATTTCCTTCTTGTGCCCGGTTCCAAAGGCCTCCAAGGTAATCCTCAGCTCCACCGCAGCGTTTCGGTTGGTGCTGACAAACTGATTGTGTTCCAATTTGATCACATTGCCCTGTTTCTCAGCAATGATCCCGGCTACCCGCACCAGCTCTCCCGGTCTGTCCGGCAGAAGGGTGGAAACGGTAAATATCCTGTCTCTGGCGATCAGTCCATGCTGCACAACAGAAGCCATGGTGATCACATCCATATTTCCCCCGCTTAAAATCGATACCACCTTCTTATTCTGAAATTTCAGATGCTTTAATGCCGCAACTGTAAGAAGGCCGGAATTCTCTACGATCATTTTATGATTCTCTACCATATCCAGAAAAGCAACCACCAGTTCGTCGTCCTCCACTGTAATGATCTCGTCCACATTATTCCGGATATATGGGAAAATATGATCTCCCGGACGTTTTACCGCAGTTCCGTCTGCAATGGTATTCACCGCAGGAAGGGTCACTACCTCCCCTTTTTCCAGAGAGGCCTGCATGCAGTTTGCCCCTGCAGGCTCTACGCCGATCACTTTAATGTTGGGATTCAGCAGCTTCACAAGAGTAGAAACCCCTGTAGCCAGACCGCCCCCGCCGATGGGAACCAGGATATAATCTACCAGAGGAAGCTCCTTGATGATCTCCATGGCAATGGTCCCCTGTCCGGTGGCAACCGCCGGATCATCAAAGGGGTGGATAAAGGTATATCCATATTTTTCTGCTAATTCGTATGCGTGATCGCAGGCCTCGTCATATACATCTCCGTAAAGGACCACTTCCGCCCCATAGCTTTTGGTCCTTTCCACTTTGATCAGAGGGGTCGTGGTAGGCATAACGATCACCGCCTTTACCCCAAAGGCTTTTGCCGCATAGGCTACCCCCTGGGCATGATTTCCCGCAGAAGCTGTGATCAGCCCTTTTTCCCTTTCCTCCCGGGAAAGGGTACTGATCTTATAATAAGCCCCCCTTATCTTGTATGCCCCGGTAACCTGCATGTTTTCCGGTTTTAAATAAACTTTATTTCCTGTCTGGCTACTGAAATAATCGCTGTATACCAGCTTCGTCTCCTGGGTCACCTTTTTTACGATTTCCGCAGC
>CALWSM010000136.1 GCA_944384185.1 uncultured Blautia sp.
TTATCTCCGAATACTTTATCGATATGTTCTATGTTGATCATGTTCATCCCATATTCTCCTTTGCAGAGCAAAGCTGCCCGATAAAAAATATCATATCGGATTTTCCCTTTTCCGTCTACTTTATTTTTCATTTTTTTCAAAGCATATTGACATTCCGTTGTGTGCATGCTACTGTATAACTAATGACACAGCGGCGGAATTTGTTCCTGTGTCCCAGAACTATTGTAGATTTTAAACGGGAAAAGCGGATAATGGATTATTCGCTATATTTTTTATAAACTTCTTAGCACTCGTTTAATCAGACTGCTGATAAAGGAGGATTTCATATGATTGTAAGACCTGTACATAATATACTTTTACTTCCCGATGTTTCCTATTATTTTAAAAAGGATTTCTTCAGCGGCTGGAGTACAGAACCTATGAAAAAGGATGACGAGGTACTCTTTATGCTTCTGAAGGATGACAAAAGCGAAAAGGAACTGACTGCCGACGATTTCTATCCGATCGGAATATCTGCAAAGGTAGAAGGGATCGATGATTCTGAAAACGTGCAGATCCGGACCATGGAGCGGGTGGATATTTCAGATATTGAAGTAACCGGCGATCATATCACGGCTACGGCTTCTATCCGGGGAGAGATCAACGATATTACCGATGAAGAAGAAAAGGAGCTTTTCGGAAGGCTCAGAGGAGCCCTTCTGAAATTCGTCCAGGGATATCAGTGGGGCGTCTGGGCCAGAAGCTATATCCTGCAGAGAAAAAACATCCATGATATGGCCTGCTCCCTCACCGACTATCTGAATCTGAACACAGAGGAAAAATATGGGATTCTGGCTGCAGATTCCCGGAGAGAAAGGGATTCTCTCATTGAAAAAGCCATTTATGAATTTATTGAAGTATCCAAAGTTTCCCAGGAAGCCTCCTCCGCCCAGAAGGACGACCAGGAGCAGCTTTACCGGGAGGCCGCTATTAAAAAACAGATTGAATATCTCCAGCGGGAGCTGGACGACATGCACCCGGAGAATGTTTCCGATGTAAGAAAATTTGAAAAAAAGATCGCCCGTTCCGGCATGAACAAAGAGGCAAAGCAGGAAGCGGAAAAGGTGCTGAACCGTATGAAGCAGGAGGGCAAGGAAAGCCATGAATACGGCATGCTCTACGATTACCTGGACTTTGTCACCAGCCTTTCCTGGAAGCCCCCGAAAATGCCTGCTATCGACCTGAAGGAGGCCGAAGAGATCCTGGATGAAGATCATTACGGGCTGAAAAAAGTCAAAGAACGGATCATCCAGCAGCTGGCCGTTATGGCCCTTAATAAAAAACAGTCCGGTTCGATCCTGCTTTTTGTAGGCGCTCCCGGTACCGGAAAGACCAGTATCGGCCAGAGCATCGCCAGGGCTCTGGGGCGGAAATATGTCCGGATCAGCCTTGGCGGGATCCGGGATGAGGCAGAGATCCGGGGACACCGGCGTACTTATGTGGGGGCTATGCCCGGGCGCATCATGGAAGGCATGAAGCGTAGCGGAGCTTCCAATCCTGTTATGGTCCTGGACGAAGTGGATAAGCTGTCCAGAGACTACAGCGGCGACCCTGCCAGCGCTCTTTTGGAGGTTCTGGATCCGGAGCAGAATAATACCTTCACCGATCATTACATGAATGTTCCTTATGATCTGTCCAATGTTTTGTTTGTCTGCACCGCCAACACCACCGACACCATTCCGGAGCCTCTGCTGAACCGTATGGAAGTCATCTCTTTCCCCGGCTACACCGCTCTGGAAAAATTCCAGATCGCAAAACGCCATCTCCTGCCAAAAGCCCTGGAAACTATGGGGATCCGGGAAGAAAATCTGGAGGTTACGGACAGTGCGCTTCACAAAATGATCGAAGAATATACCGGGGAAGCCGGCGTCCGGAGTCTGAAAAAGCTCATCGACATCCTGTGCCGGAACGCCGCTGTAAAGCTGGTAAAAAAAGAAAACGAGACCCTGACGGTCACCAAGGAAAACCTGCCGGAATATCTTGGCCATCAGCGCATGCGTCATGAGACCCGGCTGGAAGAAAAGGTGCCGGGGGTGGTTACCGGCCTTGCCTGGACCACTGCCGGCGGAGAGATCCTCTTTATTGAAAGCAAGCTGATGGAGGGAAAGGGAGAGCTCATCATTACCGGACAATTGGGGGACGTCATGAAGGAATCTGTCCAGATCGCACTAAGCCTGGTAAAATCTCTGTTTCCGAAAGAGACCGAGATCCTGGAGAAACGGGATCTTCATATCCATGTCCCTGCAGGGGCCGTTCCGAAAGACGGGCCCTCTGCCGGCATTACCCTGGTGACGGCACTGGCCTCTCTGGTAACAGGAAAGGCTGTAGGAACCGAATATGCTATGACCGGGGAGGTTTCCCTCCGGGGCTGCGTTATGCCCATCGGAGGACTTCCGGAGAAGCTGATGGCAGCCCAGCGGGCCGGCATCCAGAAGGTATTTATCCCTTATGACAATATTGAGGATCTGGAAGATGTTGCGGAAGAAGTCAAAGAAAAGCTGGAGATCATTCCGGTAAAGAAAGTTACCGATGTGTTAGACCAGGTATTAGGAGGTTTATGACATGAAATATGACTTTACCACGATCATGGATCGAAAAGGCAAAGATGCCATTGCTTTAGATGTGGAAGACGCCGTAAAAGGCGGCATGCTGGGCGTGAAAAATGTAAAGGTCAGGGAAGGCTTTTCCGTGATCCCCATGTGGGTGGCGGACATGAATTTTCCTACAGTCCCCACTGTGCAGGAGGCGCTGATCCAAAGAGCAGAGCACCCGGCCTTCGGTTATTTTTCCCCGTCTCAGGAGTACTATGACTCCATTATCCGGTGGCAGCAGACCAGAAACGGCGTCTCCGGCCTGACCCGTGAATGTATCGGTTATGAAAACGGCGTTTTAGGCGGGGTGATCTCTGCCTTGAACGTTTTCTGTTCTAGGGGAGACAAGGTACTCCTCCACTCTCCTACCTACATAGGCTTTACCGGGAGTCTGAAAAATAATGGCTACGACATGGTCTTAAGTCCTTTAAAGCGTGATGAAAAGGGCGTATGGCGTATGGATTTCGAGGATATGGAGAAAAAGCTCGCCTCTGAAAATATCCACGCCGCCGTCTTCTGTTCCCCCCACAATCCCTGCGGCCGGGTGTGGGAACGCTGGGAACTGGAAAAAGCCATGGATCTTTTCCGGAAATATGACGTTTATGTAGTTTCCGACGAGATCTGGTCAGACCTGATCCTGGAGGGACACAGACATATCCCCACCCAGTCTGTAAGCCCCGACGCCAGAATGCGCACCGCCGCATTCTACGCTCCAAGCAAAACCTTCAATCTGGCCGGGCTTGTGGGAAGCTATCATATCGTTTATAACAAGTGGATCCGGGACCGTATGGAGAAAGAGGCTTCTCTTTCCCATTACAACAGCATGAACGTGCTGAGCATGCACGCCCTGATCGGCGCTTACAAGCCGGAAGGCTATGAATGGGTGGATCAGCTCTGTCAGGTACTGACAGACAATGTAAACTATGCTTATGACTACATCACCGCCCATTTTTCCGGCGTAGAACTGTCCAGACCGGAAGGAACCTATATGCTCTTCCTGGACTGCACCGGCTGGTGCCGGGAGCATGGAAAGACCCTGGACGAGCTGGAAGCCGCCGGGATCCAGGCAGGCGTCATCTGGCAGGACGGCAGGCCTTTCCACGGCCCCTGCTCGATCCGCATGAACCTGGCCCTTCCCCACAGCCTTGTTAAAGAAGCTATGGAACGGCTGGACAGATACGTATTCAACGCCTGAGTCTTCTGGATCAGGCGATCAGGGTTCACAGGTCATGGCTCCGGACATGACGCATAGCCCCCTGGCCCCGGCGGCCAGGGTTTTTTCTATCTGTTCCTGATCCGGACGGATCCCGCCGATGGCGTACACCGGCAGGGAAACCGACCGGCAGATTTCTTCCAGGAAATCCAGTCCCCGGGGAGGCAGGCCTTTTTTACAGTCTGTGGCGTAAATATGACCGGCGATCAGATAATCCGCCCCCAGTGTTTCTGCCTCCCGGGCTTCCTGGACACTGTGGACAGAACAGCCCAGAATTATCTTTTGGTCCAGTTCCTGTCTTCCAGTTTCCCGGAAGACAGACAGGGGAAGCTGAAGGCCCCTGGCCCCTGTTTTTACTGCCGTTTCCGGATAAGTATGACAGTAAAAAGGCACCTGATATCTGTCGCAGATTTCTTTTACCTCTTCTGCAAGTTTCTCATATTCCAGCAGATCCAGATCTTTTTCTCTCAGCAGGATCCTCTCCGGCCTTTTCTTACACAGGATCTCGATCTGTTCCAGAAAGGGGCGGGCAGACAATTTCCGGTTTGTCACAACTGTTATCCGGGACCAGAGCTCTGTTTCTGTGCCCCCGGTCTTTTTCTCTTCTCTATACATAGACATACTCCGCCATTACCGGCTGGAGATCTTCTGCCAGCAGGCTGTCATAGACCTCCCGGACGGACCGTTCGTCCGAGATCTCAAACTGAGCGTCCCCCTTGTCCTCCAGTTCTTCTACATGCTCGCCGATACCCGTGCTCACGCCGGCGGAGATCTTGGTGGCGGCGATCTTTACCAGGTTATCCCTTACTCTGGCGCACTCCCTCGTAGAAATGGTGATCCCGGCAAAAGGCATAAACAGACGATAGGCGCATACTACCTGGAGCAGCTGGGCCTCGTGGACGTCCATAGGGTTGATCTTATCGTTGTTAATGATCGGGCGGAGCCTCGGGCAGGAGAAAGAGATCTCTGCCTGGGGATATTTTTTCTGCAGATACCAGGCATGCATCCCTGTGGCAAAGGCGTCTTTCCGAAAATCGTCCAGTCCCAGCAGTGCGCCGAAGGCCACGCCCCGCATACCGCCCATAAGAGCTCTTTCCTGGGCGTTGACACGATAGGGATAGATCCTCTTATGGCCTGCCAGATGAAGAGTCTCATACTTGTCTGCATGATAGGTCTCCTGAAAAACAGTCACATAATCTGCTCCGCATTTATGGAGATAAGCGTACTCATCCGAATTCATCGGATAAACCTCCAGGCCGATGACCCGGAAATATTTCCTGGCGATCTTACAGGCCTCTCCGATATATTCCACCGTAGATTTTTTCCGGCTCTCTCCTGTAAGGATCAGGATCTCCTGAAGGCCGGACTTGGCGATGGCCGCCATTTCCTTGTCGATCTCCTCATAGGTAAGCTGAGCCCTTTTGATCCTGTTATGGCAGTTAAACCCGCAGTAGATGCAGTAATTTTCACAGTAATTTGCTATGTAGATAGGCGTGAACATATAAATGGAATTGCCGAAGTGCTTTCTGGTCTCCTTCTGGGCGCACTGGGCGATCTCCTCCAGCAGAGGCAGGGCTGCGGGAGAAAGGAGCGCCTTAAAGTCTTCCGGCGTCTTGTAATCATGGGCAAGGGCCCTTCTTACATCCGCCTCGGTATACAGACTGTAGTCATAATTTTTCACAGCCTCCCGGACTTTATCCATCACATCGCTTTGGATCACCTCCATATCCGGCAGATATTTCATGTGATCCGTCCGTTTTCCTTTTTCCAGAAATTCTTTTACTTCCTCATTGATGATACTTTCGTTTACGTGATTTTCCTGACTCATGATCTCTGCCTCCTAGTCCTGAAGATATCCTGTAAGAGGTGAGGAAGGGCTGGCTCCTTTTTCCATAATTCTTCCCAGTCCTGAAATGTAAGCCTCTCTTCCTGCTTCTATAGCCTTGCGGAAGGCATCTGCCATAAGAGGCACGTCTCCTGCCGTTGCAATGGCGGTGTTGGCCATCACTGCCGCCGCCCCCATTTCCATAGCCTCGCAGGCCTGGGAAGGTCTTCCGATACCGGCGTCTACGATAATCGGCAGATCGATCTCGTCAATGAGGATCTGGATAAATTCCCTGGTACACAGGCCTTTATTGGAACCGATGGGCGATCCCAGGGGCATGATGCAGGCGGCGCCTGCCTGGACCAGATCTCTGGCCACATTCAGATCCGGATACATATAGGGCATAACGGTAAAGCCTTCTTTTGCCAGGATCTCTGTAGCTTTTATGGTTTCCTGATTGTCCGGGAGCAGATATCTGGTATCCCGCATGATCTCGATCTTTACCAGGTCGCTGCCGCAGACTTCTCTGGAAAGCCTGGCGATCCGCACGGCTTC
>CALWSM010000137.1 GCA_944384185.1 uncultured Blautia sp.
CTGGTCTTCTTTCCAAGCTTCAGCTCCCACCGGTCATAGGCACCCAGCTCATCAGGCTGTTCAAACTTCCGCATCTGGGCATGGGCGGTAAGGACTACATTCACTCCTTTTTCCACCACCTCGGACAGGCTGTTCAGGAACCGGCCGAATTCCTCTTTTACGTAGACATAGCCGTTTCCATAACCAAAATCCTCAATGCCCTTCTTCTGGTGCTGCGCGCAGATACTTTCAATGCACATCTGCTCTGCCCAGTCTATGGTGTCGATCACATAGGTCTTACAACAGGTCGGATTGGCTTTCACATAAGCGATCTGGTCTTTCAGCATCTGCCAGCTGGTCGGTTTCGGGAACCGGGCGACATCCATTGAGTTTGTGCTTCCCTCGGTGTCAGAGAACACCGGATCCGGGAATCTGGATGCCAGGGTGGACTTGCCGATCCCTTCAGGCCCGTAGATGACTACTTTCTTTGCACAGGGGATTTTTCCCTTTATGATTTCCATTGATTACCTCCTTAAAAAGTCCCGGGTGTGAATGCCGGCGTCTTCGGTTCTTCATGTAGCGTTTTGTTTTTTACCGCATACCCATCCTCAATGATGATGCTGCACTCATCTCCGGTAGATACCCTTGTCGCTATGGCCTGCAGGCCTTCCTGCTCCAGCCATCCGCCGAACCGCTGCAGGGTCTTAAGGTCCATCTGCTCCAGCTTATCGATCAAAACAAAACCGCAGTCAGGATTAAGCTTCCGGACGATGGCGGTGGCCACGATCAGCTGATCAGAGCCGGACATGTTGTCCCATTCCTGCCCCTGGTAGATCAGCTTTCCTTCCCGGACAGAAAGGCCAGGAAGCGGAAGCTCCGCATGATCCAGAAGGGCCTTTTTGTCATCGCGGACCTTTTCCAGATCAACCGTGAGAGTGTCATACTGATTTTTGTAGATCTGGGCGTCCTCTTCGGCCTTGTCCTTGTCCAGGTTTACGCGGACCTTCCGGTTGATCTCTTCGATCTCCGCCAGGTTCCGCTCCAGCTCAGCGGTTGACTCATCCTGCAGGTTTTCGGCCGTTTTATTCGCAACCGTCAGGTCCTCTTCCAGAGTCGAAAGCTTCGTTCTGGCTTCTGAAAGTTCAGCCTCCAAGGACTTTACCAGGCCATACTGCCTGTTATATTCCTGCTGGATTTCCCTGGCCTTGTCCCTTTTCCTCTGATTTTCTCCGTTCCTTGCCAGGATCTCCTGCTGCTGTCTGATCAGTTCAGACGCTGAAACGATGTCCTTCGGGGCATCCGGAAAATACTGCTGTTCATCGGCGAACTTCTTTTTCTGGTCGGCGATCCGGCCTACGGTAAGTCGCTCGTTGTAGATCTCTTTCTCCTTCCGATCAAGCTCCGCAAGCTGTGGGCCAACCCCGATGATATTAAGCAGGGTCTTGGCCTTGTCACTGTCATTGGCCTCCATGAAGCGGGGAAGATCCAGGGCAAAAGCCTCAACGAACTTATTAAGAAGCTGCTGGCCTGCCCGCTCTCCGAATGGGTCTGTTACCTTAAGATCTGAATTTTTTCCCTTCCGCTCTACAACAAGGCCGTTTGAAAGAACAATGTGAAGGTACGGCGCCGTTACTGATCCTTCCCGGCCAGGTTGTGAAGGGCGGAACTTATCTCCACCCAGGGCCCAGGCGATGGAGTCCAGGACAGAGGTCTTCCCCTGGCCGTTGTCGCCTCCGATGATCGTAAGACCATCCTTGGACGGTTCCATCTTCACAGCCCGCACCCGCTTGACGTTCTCGATCTCTAATTTGCTGATTTTTACTGACATAACGCCTCCTTAATGGTATAATGAGGGCAACGGATTATTCCGTTGCCTATTGGAAATCCCTGGTGGCCGCCAAGCTCATACCCGGGATTTTTCTTTTTCTAAAGCCGTAATGGCCATGCGGATCGCCTCTGCCGGCTCATCATAGAGCTCAGGACAGGCCGGATCCCGCTTATCGATCTGCTCCTGCTCCAGGTTGCGGAGCCAGAAGACCGCTCTTGCTACTTCCAAGCATTCACCCCCTTAACATCCATTTGATAGCTGCTGCAGCAGCTGTAATTCCAGCCGATGCCAGGAACCCCTTGATCACAGGCGTGAGATCCTGGCTGTCAACTCCGCAGGCAAAAAAGATCATGCCTGCCACTCCGATCCATGTCAGAGCCTCAATGCCCCAGATCAGCACTGGCTGGGCGGTGTCCCTGAACCATCTGCTGAGTCTCCGCATACGGTATTCCATCCGCCGGGTGGTATAGACCTCTATCCGAAATCTCATCTGTTACCTCCTTCCCTTAGATCATTGAGAATATCTTCAGAACTTCCTCCGGGCTTGCGTGAGTTTCCCGGAAGAGCCTCCGCAGCTCCGGCACAGTGAAACTGTTACGCTTTCGGCGGTATCGGAACATCTCTCCGTTCATCCCCAACCATTCACGCCCAGCATCTTCATTGGAATACTTGAATTCTCCAGTCTTCTTATCAATGTAGACTTCCAACGGGTCTCTGAAATCATTGCGCCGTCCCATAAATTACCTCCCCTCTACTTTTCTTCCGATACCGCGAAAAGATCATCTAAAGTTAATTCTGTTTTGAGGATTCTCCTTATAGCCTGAGCTTCTGGAAGAGTGAAATCTGTACAGCCGTTGATTTTGTTCCTCATCGATTTTTCGGAAATCCCAATCTCCGCAGCAAGCTTCTGTATTGAAATGTTAAGTCGAATCATCTCTGCTCTTAAAACTCTATGCATTTTTCCTCCTTTTTATCCGTTAACGGTAAATACAGGTGTATATTACACCCGTTAACGGTAAAAGTCAACAATGTTTTGGAAGTTTTTTTCCTTTGACGGTAAAATACTGTTGACCACATCTATATTATGCGGTAAAATATTTCCATAAATACGGAGGGACAACGCATGGGACTTGAAAAAATAATAGAATATAAAAAGAAGCTTGGTCTTACCACTGAAGATCTATCAAAGATGTCTGGAGTTCCGATTGGAACTTTAAATAAGATACTTAGCGGAGCTACTAAGGATCCTAAGCTGGAAACTTTAAAAGCTATAGCCCGCGTCCTTGGTCTTACATTGAATGATTTTGATAATGAGGATAATTTTGGAGAAGTGTATTATACCAACCCAGAAACTGCTAAAGAGGCCCAGGAAATGTTCGAGGATCCGGAAATGCGTTCCTTGTTTCATATGAAAAGGAACATGGATCCGGAACAATTCAAAATTCACATGGACTATATCAAGAAACTCTACAAAGCTGAGCATCCGGATTATGACGAGGGGTGCTGATATGAACATTATTTTTTCAAAGCAAGCTGCAAAGTATATAAAATACTCTGACAAGCCAACGAAGATCAGACTGAAGGAATCAATTCAAAAACTTCCTGCCGGCGATGTCAAGAAATTGCAGGGATACCAAAATGAGTACCGCTTAAGAGTTGGCGATCTGCGAGTATTGTTTTCTATTGAAGGAGATACCATCGTAATTGAGTCTATCCTGCCGAGAGGGCAGGTCTATAACAGGATTTAAGGAGGATTCTATGAGTAAAGAACTATTGCATGAACTGATTGATATGGTTCCCGAAAATGATACAGATGTGATTTATCGTCTTTTGATTAAATTCATTCCAACTGATGTTGCTTCCGATGATGAAGTGATTGCCATTTCTGAGGCCCACGAAAGTCTTAAGAAGGACGGCCATGTATCTTTCGACGATATCGATTGGGACTAACTTTCTCCCTGATAAATTAAATGCGCAATAATTTATCAGCAAGGAGAAAAGCTAATGGGAATTGATATGGAAGATATTTCCGTCCACTTCGTGGATTTTCATGGGACTGGAATTGATGAACAGGTCATCCTGAACCAGGACGGCAGCTATACCATCTTGATAGATGCCAGGGCCTCTTATGAAGCCCAGGCTGAGGCTTATGAACATGCTATGTCACATATCCGGAATATGGACTTTCATAAGGATGATGTACAGAAGATTGAGGCCGCAGCCCACAGGGTTGAAGCACAAGGTCCGGTAATTACTTTAGGAAATGTTAAGACAAAAGCTAAGAAAAGGGCAAGCATAACGGACTGGGATAAAATTGAACAGAAGCTCCGCGATATGCAATACTATTGCGATATGGTTGATATGGACTTCAATGATTATCTTTTCCGACGTGCGGAGGAAAAGAAGTTATATGGAGGGCTATAATGGTTTACACTTTAAGACAAACACTAAAGGTATTTGGTGGAGTATTTATTTTTTTAGGAGCATTAGGATCCTTTTCACCAGATTCAGACAGTCGTACCAGAGTAGTTAGCATTGGTCTTATGGCTACCGGCATTATCTTTATTGTTGTATCATCTTTCATAAAAAAGATTTATGACAAAAGGGATATGGAAATAGAAAAGGCTGTTGATGCAACAATAATGGAAATCCATAATAACAATATAGATCCCATTCCAAATTGCTCCTTATTATTGAGAGATGGAGAAAAAGCCTATTATGAAATGGATACTTATATTCAAGAAATCAGAACAAAATCTGTTGGTAGCACGGGATCTGGAGCAGGAGTCAGTGTTCGAGTAGCAAAGGGTATTTATTTTCACTCCGGTTCCAGTGGAAGAAAAACCATTTATAAAGACGTAAAAGAGAAATATTACGGAAAGTTTATTATCACCAATAAAAGAGTTGCTTTTGTCAATGATAAAAATGGATTCGATATTCCTCTTACAAAGATCACGAGTGTATATTCTTCAAATGGATTTTTAACAATTCAATCAGGAAGGAAAACCCATAACATATATGTGCAATCGCCAAGGCTATTTATAGAATTGATTAATAAAGTTCAAGATTTTTAATAAAAAAACGCCCCCGGTTTCCCGGAGGCAAGAATACCGCTGCAGGCCGGAGCCTGATACAGTAATCCCTAGCAAGAATATTGTACCACAAACCTCCGGCACCTGCAAAGGTGTATTTTTTATACTCATTTTTTGGGAGGTGCGTGATATGACGATTGAAAAATTACCGTCCGGAAAATACCGGATCAGTGAAATGGTCGGGGGCGTTCGATACCGGAAAACGGTCAACTTCCGGCCCAAACAGGCGGAGGCCCGGAGGATAATTGCGGAGCTCGTGGAGACCGGCGAAACGTCGGTAGAGCGCATGACCGTCCGGCAGGCGATAGAACGCTATATGGAGGCACGTAGGGCCGTTCTGAGCCCTTCCACGCTGTTCTGCTATAAAGGATACCTCCGGCAGATCCCGGACAGCATATTAAACCGGCAAATAGCCTCTGTGACGGACGATGACCTGCAGAAGATGATCTCCGATCTTTCAGAGGGAAGGAAGCCTAAATCCGTGAAAAACATCTTTGGCCTTGTCAGCGCAACTATGGGGCATTTCAGACCGAAGTTTGTTATCAACGTCAAGTTCCCGGAGGCGGCCCGGGTGGAACCGTATATTCCAACGGACCGGGATATAAAGATCTTGATGATGGCTATATCCGGAAGCAAATATGAGATCCCGATAAAGCTTGCCGCCTGCGGGCTCCGTCGCTCAGAGATATGCGCCTTGACTGCCGCAGACGTGATCGGGGATACGGTCAGAGTAAATAAAGCGATGGTTATAACGGACGGGCGGGACTTTATCGTGAAGTCCGGCGGAAAGACAGCTGAAAGTACCCGCACCGTCCGGATCCCGGCGGCACTTGCTGATAAGATCAGAAAACAGGGATACGTTTACAAGGGTAAGCCGGACAATATCAACATATACCTGGGGCGCACGCTGAAGCGGTTGGGGATCCCGCATTTCAGCCTGCACAAGCTCCGCCACTACTATGCCTCCCGGTCTCACTCGTTGGGAATCCCAGACGTATATATTATGCAGGCGGGCGGATGGAAAACGGATAATGTGATGAAGTCGGTGTACCGGCACGCTTTAGGGGACCAGATGGAGAAGATGGAGGCGCCTATAGTTGCCCACATGGAAAAGCTCCTAAAATAAAATTGCCCACGAAATTGCCCACAGACTTTTGAAAATGGCTACAGATAAGGGAAATAAGGCATTTTTCGTTTTGGTTCGACTCCCGTTATCTGCTGCATAAAAAAAGCACGGTTTTAAAAGGTAAATTTTACAAAAACCTTTATATACCG
>CALWSM010000138.1 GCA_944384185.1 uncultured Blautia sp.
GTGATCCGTCTGGTAGAGGAGCCAAACGACTTTACCTATTCTTATGAGCTGGAAGGAAGCATTGAAGACAAGCTGAACAATATCGTACAGAAGGTATACGGAGGCAAGAGAGTGGTGCTCACCGCCAACGCACAGAAGCAGGCTCAGCAGCTTGAGAAGCTGGGATTCGGCAACTGCCCGATCTGTGTGGCCAAGACACAGTACAGCCTGACTGACGACCAGACAAAGCTGGGCGCTCCTACAGACTTTGAAGTAACCGTAAGAAACCTGAAGATCTCCGCAGGCGCAGGCTTTATCGTAGCCCTTACCGGAGAGATCATGACCATGCCCGGCCTGCCGAAGGTACCGGCTGCAGAGCGGATCGACGTTGACGAGACAGGTAAGATTTCAGGTCTGTTCTGATCGTTTTAAGCAATACACCCGGCAGGCGGCTGTCATGCTTCCATGAATGGGCACTTGCCGGGGATTTCTCTGGAGTTTTTACAGTAATTATTATCAGATTTTAGGAGGATACAAGAAATGGGATTTTCAACCGTACCATGTAATGAATTTGTAGAGGTTCTGGCTTCAAAGGCCCCTGTGCCGGGAGGCGGCGGAGCTTCTGCTTTGGTAGGCGCCGTGGGCATTGCCCTGGGCAATATGGTGGGAAGCCTGACTGTAGGTAAGAAAAAATATGCAGATGTAGAAGATGAGATGTGGGAATTAAAGAAAAAATGCGATGAGCTTCAGAAAGATTTCCTTCGCCTTATCGAAAGAGACGCAGAAGTTTTTGAACCGCTTTCCAAAGCATATGGTATGCCCAGAGAGACAGAAGAGGAAAAGGCTGAGAAAGCCCGGGTTATGGAGATCGTTTTAAAGGACGCCTGCTCAGTTCCCATGGAGATCATGGAAAAATGCTGCGAGGCGATCGAAGTGATCGTTGAGTTTGCTGCTAAAGGTTCGAAACTGGCGATCAGCGACGCCGGCGTGGGAGCCGCTTTCTGTAAGGCCGCTTTAAAAGGCGCAAGTCTGAATGTTTATATCAATACAAAATCCATGGCAGACAGAGAATATGCGGAGGAGTTAAACAAAAAGGCTGACGCAATGCTGGAAAAATATACAAAAATCGCAGATGAAACCTTTGACAGCGTTTTATCCAGATTAAAATAAAGATCAACTGTTGCAGGAGGAATTTAAAAAAATGGCAAAGAGATTACTTGGAAAAGAAGTAACAGCTGCATTGAATGAGAGAATCAAAGCAGATGTTGCAGCACTGGAAGAAAAAGGCGTGAAGCCTACACTGGGCATTATCCGTGTAGGGGAAAATGAAAGCGATATTTCTTATGAAAGAGGCGCCACAAAGCGCTGCGAGACACTGGGCGTTGCCTGTGAGAAGGTGCTGCTTCCCGCAGATGTATCCCAGGAGGAGCTGCTGGCGGAGATCGAGAAGATGAATAAGAACGACAATATCCATGGTGTTCTGTTGTTCCGTCCCCTTCCAAAACATTTAGACCAGGCCCTTATCGAGAATGCCCTGGATCCTGCAAAGGATGTAGACTGTATGACAGACGGTTCTATGACCGGCGTATTTACAGGCAAAGAAGTAGGATTCCCTCCATGTACTCCTCAGGCATGTATGGAGATTCTGGATCATTACGGCATTGACTGCACAGGAAAAAGAGCAGTTGTTATCGGCAGAAGCCTGGTAGTAGGAAAACCTGCAGCCATGATGCTGATCAAAAAGAATGCCACCGTTACGGTATGCCATACAAGAACTGTTGATATGCCGTCCGTTGTAAAGGAAGCCGATATCGTCATCGTGGCGGCAGGCCGTGCAGGGGTAGTGGACGATACCTATTTAAGACCGGGCCAGGTTGTGATCGACGTAGGCATCAATGTAAATGCAGAAGGAAAGCTCTGCGGAGATGTGGACTTTGAGAAAGCGGAGCCTGTGGTAGAGGCCATTACTCCCGTTCCAGGAGGCGTGGGAAGCGTTACGACCTCTGTGCTGGTAGGACATGTGGTAGAAGCTGCAAAGAGAAAATATTTGTGATGCCAGGGATTGTGAAAGTGCCCGGCGCACAGCAATCGGTCAGTATCATATAAGACGAAGCTCCGGCGGGAAGACGATTCCTGCCGGGGCTTTTGACGTGCCCGGCGGGCGCCTGCCGGGTTTGCAGGAGCAGGGATCCGACGGGCAACGGTCATCGAGTGTCCGGGAAGAAAAACAGCTCCAGTGAAACAGGGCAGCGAGAGGAGCTCTACCGGGAAAATTCTGTCATATCCTTCCGGTACCAGAGGGGAAGAAAATTCCTCTGACACCGGTAGTTGGCCCGGGCTTCTACCCCCACTGCCTGAAAGAAGGCTTTCCACAGAGAGGAATAGGTATCTCCTTTCCTGGCTTCTTCCATATGGGCTAATTCCTGGGGCGTGACGGGAGTGAGAAAATAGTTCTTATCAGAGGGATGGATCAGAGCGATCCTTCTTTTTTTGTCTGCGATCAGCCAGTTTTCCGAAGGCATACGATCTGCAAAATGGGGCGCTACAAGGGTGAGGATATTGCATTTCGGTTCGATCAGGGAAAAAAGAGCCTGATCGTTCAGCCTGGAAAACCGGATAAATTCCCGGAACTGATGGCTCTCATTGGTCACCTTCCGATCCAGGTCAAAAAGCGCCGCCACATAGGGCTCCCCGAGCATACGGGTAACCCGGGGTCCCATGGCGAAGCCCAGAACAAGAAAGCGGTAAATAATATCCAGCTTGTCCGGATTCCAGTGCATAGACGCCCGGTAAACGTCCTGATAAGCGTTTTCTGAGATTTTTGACCGGATAGACCGGATCACTTTCCGGTATTTTTCCGGATCCGGATGGATATGCCGGTACTCACAGAACAGTTCCGGCTCCTCTATGGGTTCCACCCTCAGTTTTATATTCGAATGGCCCAGTCTGGCAGCCCAGGCGTCATAGATACAGGTCATCATAGATTCAAAATCATCGTGACAGGTAAAAACTACCATTTTTATACCTCCTGTGCAAGGGGCCGGATGGCCCCGGTATTCTGGAAAGACGTTTACAGCTGTCCGGTTAAGATCTTCCGGCTGTCTTCTACAGTAGGCGCTGCTTCCAGAAAATGATCGTCAAAGAGAGAAAGCTGCCGGTAAGTCCGGGGATGTTCCAGCTCCCACAGGGAGCTTTTTTCATTCTGAGTCAGCTGCCTGGTGATAAAGTCCTCTTCGACAGGGATATGATACCGCATTTTCCCGTGGCAGGTGATAAAATACTGGGCACGTTTCAGAACCACACCCATAGTCTTCAGAGAAGAAAAATCCAGCCGGCCGCAGCGCCTCGCCTGAAGGATCCTCCAGGCGGATTTATTTCCGATACCGGGCACCTTCAGAAGCTCCTGATAGGAAGCTGTGGAAATCTCTATGGGAAAAAGCTCCAGATGGCGGAGGGCCCAGTCGCATTTGGGATCCAGGAAAATATTGAAGTCCGGCCGGGAGGGGCTGAGGAGATCGTCAGCCTGAAATCCATAATATCTTAAAAGCCAGTCCGCCTGATAAAGCCGGTGTTCTCTCAGAAGAGGAGGCGCTGTGTCCAGAGCCGGAAGATCCCGGTCTTCATTTAAGGGAATGTACGCAGAGAAGAATACCCTTTTCAGATCGTACTGCTGGTATAAAGCCTGGGTGACTTTCAAAAGCTGATAGTCGTTCTCAGGAGTAGCGCCTATGATCATCTGGGTGCTCTGTCCTGCAGGGGCAAAGGGCCGGTGGGAGTCTTTTGGGGAAGGGGCCTTTCCCCCAATGGGGACAGGGGAAGGTGCAGGGCCGGTCACAGCAGCTTCGGAAGCGCCCCGGGATCCTCCGGGAAGCGTCCCTGTGAAAGCTTCTGCCAGTCTGCTCTTTTCACCGGATGAGGAAAAAATGTTTCCTGCCAGATACTGATTGCCGAAGTGACGTTCCATGGAGGCTGTTTTTCCAATAGACAGCCGGTAGTCCTGGATCTGCTGCCGGATCTGGCCCATGGGTCTGAGGATGGCCTGGTGGCTTTTGCCGGGGGCAAGGAGCTGAAGGCTTTCTCTGGTGGGAAGCTCCATGTTGACGCTCATGCGGTCTGCCAGATAACCGATCTCCTGTATGATCTCGGGAGCGGCTCCAGGCACGGCTTTCGCATGGATATAGCCCCGGAAATGATATCGGGTCCGCAGGAGAAAAAGAGTCCGATACATCAGTTCCATGGTATAGGTGGGGTTTTTGATAACCCCGGAGCTTAAAAAAAGTCCCTCAATATAATTTCGTTTATAAAATTCTATAGTAATGGTGCAAAGCTCTTCCGGTGTAAAGGAGGTCCGGATCCGCTGGTTGGAGCGGCGGTTGATGCAATATTTGCAGTCATAGATACAGTGATTGGTGAGAAGGACTTTTAACAGAGAGATGCACCGTCCATCTGCGGCAAAGCTGTGGCAGATACCACAGGCTCTGGAGTTGCCAAGGCTTCCCTTTTCTCCTTTTCGGTCAACCCCGCTGGAAGTACAGGCCACGTCATATTTGGCGGCGTCTGACAGGATCTTTAATTTTTCTTCTAAGTCTGGTTCTTTTTTTATTTTCATAACAGTTCCTCGGTCAGATCAGAATACAGAACGTATGTTCTGTATATAGTATAAAATAGATCTGTTTTGTTGTCAAGAACAAATGTTCGACAAAAAACAGAGTATTTTATATAGACCGGCTGCATATATATTATTAATATGATGTCAGGCTGGGAGACTGCACAGCTGTATTTCTGAGATCCCTGTGGTTTTTTCCACAGTCCTGGCAGCAGGATCAAGGAGGCAGGTTCATGGATGCATATCATATCTATCAGGATATCCAGGCTCGTACAAACGGGGAAATTTACATAGGCGTAGTAGGACCGGTACGCACAGGAAAGTCTACTTTTATCAGACGCTTTATGGAACTGGCGGTACTTCCAAACATGGAAGAAAATCAGAAAAAAGAAATCAGAGATCAGCTTCCCTTAAGCGGTTCCGGCAAAATGATCACTACGGTAGAACCGAAATTTATTCCCAAGGAGGCGGCCAGCATCCCTCTGGGAGAGGATCTGGAGGCTAAAATACGATTGATCGACTGTGTAGGATTCATGGTCCGGGATGCGGCGGGAAATATGGAAGAAGGGAAAGAGCGGATGGTAAAAACCCCCTGGTTTTCCTATGAAATCCCCTTCCATCAGGCAGCGGAAACCGGTACCAGAAAAGTGATCGAGGAACATTCCAGCATCGGCCTTGTGATCACCTGCGACGGTTCTTTTGGGGAGATTCCCAGAGAAAATTACATAGAAGGAGAAGAAAAAACCGTCCAGGAATTGAAAAAGACAGGGAAGCCTTTTCTGGTCCTGGTGAATTCACAAAAACCATATAAGGAGGAAACCCAGAACCTGGTCCGGGAACTGAAGAAAAAATACCAGACAGGGGTTATGAGTGTAAACTGCGAGCAGCTTCGGAAAGAGGATATTACCAGGATCCTGGAGAAGATCCTTTACGAGTTTCCCATTGTACAGATGGAATTCTATGTGCCCAAATGGGTGGAAATGCTGCCGGCGGAACACTATCTGAAGGAAGAACTTCTGGACGGTATCCGGGAACTGATGGGGAAAATGAAGTATGTAAAAGACGCCGCAAGGGAACGTCTGCCTTTTTCTTCGGAATATGTAAGAAATATGACGCCGGAAAAAATCGATCTTTCTAACGGACGTGTACAGGTCCGGGTGGATATGGACGAAAAGTGGTACTATGAGATACTCAGTGAAATGACAGGAGTGTCCATCTCAGACGAATATGAACTGATCCATACGATGCAGGAAATGGCGAAAATGAAAAAAGAATATGTGAAAGTCCAGGACGCCATCTCCGCAGTCCGGGGAAAGGGTTATGGAGTGGTGACGCCGGATAAAGAAGAGATCAGGCTGGAAGAGCCGGTAGTGATCAAACAGGGCAGCAAGTACGGGGTGAAGATCAGATCGGTAAGCCCTTCTATCCATATGATCCGGGCCAACATCGAGACAGAGATCGCACCGATCGTCGGGAGCGAGGAACAGGCCAGGGATCTGA
>CALWSM010000139.1 GCA_944384185.1 uncultured Blautia sp.
GCCAATAAACAATATCACATTCAGGTAGGAAAAGGAGACGTGGGACGTTATGTGATCCTCCCGGGAGATCCAAAACGGTGCGCCAAGATTGCGAAATATTTTGACGATCCGGTCCTGGCAGCAGACAGCAGAGAATATGTTACTTATACCGGGTATCTGGACGGCGTAAAGGTAAGCGTTACTTCTACGGGGATCGGCGGCCCGTCTGCTTCCATTGCCATGGAAGAACTGACCATGGCGGGAGCGGATACTTTTATCCGGATCGGAACCTGCGGTGGCATGCAGCTTGACGTGAAAAGCGGAGACGTTGTCATTGCAAACGGGGCCATCCGCATGGAAGGGACCAGCAGGGAATATGCCCCTATTGAGTTTCCGGCTGTGGCAGATATCCGGGTGACCAATGCGCTGATCCAGGCGGCTGAAGAACTGGGAAGTCCTTATCATGTAGGCGTTGTCCAGTGCAAGGATTCTTTTTACGGGCAGCATTCCCCGGAACGGATGCCGGTGAGCTATGAACTGCTGAACAAATGGGAAGCCTGGAAGCGTCTGGGCTGTCTTGCTTCAGAAATGGAATCTGCAGCCCTTTTTGTTGTCGCCAGCCATCTGAGAGTCCGGGCAGGTTCCTGCTTTCTGGTCATGGCAAATCAGGAGAGGGAGAAAGAAGGGCTGGAAAACCCGGTGGTCCATGATACCGATATGGCGATACAGGTAGCGGTACAGGCTATACGGAATCTGATCAAGGCAGACCGGAAAGCAGAGAAATAAGGGAGGAAATGTTATGGAGAAAGCAAAGATACAGGAGCTGATCGATGCGGCGACCGCCCAGCTGTCTTACTCTTATACACCATATTCCCATTTTAAAGTGGGGGCGGCGCTTCTTGGAAAAAACGGAAAGATCTATACAGGCTGCAATATTGAAAACGCAGCCTATGCGCCTACAAATTGTGCGGAGAGGACGGCGTTTTTTAAGGCTGTCAGCGAAGGAGTGAGAGAATTTCAGGCCATCTGTATTCTGGGAGGCCCTGAAGGAAAACTGGTGGATTATACCCCGCCCTGCGGAGTCTGCCGGCAGGTGATGATGGAATTTTGCAGGCCGAAGGAGTTTCAGATCATACTGGCGAAAGGAAAAGAAGACTATAAAATATACAGGCTGGAAGAGCTGCTGCCCCTGGGCTTCGGCCCTGAAAACCTGGCAGACTGAAAGGTAAGGAGGACAGAAATGAAAGAATATAAAAGGGTATTTGTGATCGTGATCGATTCCCTGGGAATCGGGGTTATGCCGGACGGAGAAAGGTTTGGAGATGTTGGAGTAAATACCCTGGGCCATATAGCGGAGTCCGTGGAGACCTTCCGGATCCCCGCCCTTCAGAAGCTGGGCATAGCTAATCTGACCCCGCTCCGCCAGGTGCCGGCTGTGGAAAATCCTCTTGGATATCAGGCCGCCCTGAGAGAGCGGAGCAACGGGAAGGATACGATGACCGGCCACTGGGAGATCATGGGGATCGAGACGAAAAAGCCGTTTAAAACATTTACAGAACATGGATTTCCGAAAGAACTGATCGAGGAACTGGAGAAGCGGACAGGACATAAGGTGATCGGGAATAAAAGCGCCAGCGGGACAGAGATCATTGATGAGCTGGGAGAAGAAGAAATCGCCACCGGCCATATGATCGTCTATACTTCTGCGGATTCTGTACTTCAGATCTGCGGGAATGAAGAAACCTTCGGACTGGAAGAATTATACCGCTGCTGCGAGATTGCCAGAGAGCTTACGATGAAAGAAGAGTGGAGAGTGGGAAGAGTCATTGCAAGGCCCTATGTGGGAAGGAAGAAAGGGGAGTTTGAGCGGACCAGCAACCGCCATGATTACGCCCTGAAACCGCCGGGGAAAACTGCTCTGAATGTGTTGAAAGAGCATGGGCTTGCTGTGATTTCTGTAGGAAAGATCAGGGATATCTTTGACGGTGAAGGCATTACGGAAGCTTATAAATCAAAGTCCTCTGTCCATGGTATGGAACAGACCATCGACATTGCCGGGAAGGATTTTCATGGATTATGCTTTGTAAATCTGGTGGACTTTGACGCAAAATGGGGACATAGAAGAAACCCGGAAGGCTATGCAAAAGAACTGGAAATGTTTGATGAAAAACTGGAGATCTTACTGGGCAGATTAAAGGAGGATGACCTGCTGATCATTACGGCGGATCACGGAAACGATCCTACCTATACAGGAACGGATCACACAAGGGAAAAGGTACCTTTCCTGGCGTATTCCAGATCCATGGAAGGAAACGGAAGGCTGCCGGAACAGGATACTTTTGCGGTGATCGGAGCTACTATTGTTGAAAATTTCGGACTGGATATGCCGGAACAGACTATCGGAACCTCATTGCTTTCTTATTTAAAATAAAACTCTGACAAAGGAGGAATGAAGAGATGAAAAAACGGAAAAGGCTTGCCGCCCTGCTCCTGGCAGTATGTACAGCGGTTACCGCCCTGGGATGCGGACCTTCGGGAGCCAAAGAGAGTACCAGTGATTCGGACTATCGGGTAGCTATGATCACAGACAGCGGAGATATCACAGACCAGTCTTTTAATCAGACTACCTATGAAGCCTGTCTGGAGTACTGTACAGAAAATGACGTTGATTTTACTTATAAAAAGCCGGATGGAGATACCGATTATGCCCGGATCGCCATGATCGATGTGGCTGTGGCAGAAGGGTATAACATCATCGTTATGCCGGGTTATATCTTTGCACCGGCACTGGTGGAGGTGACCTACAAATATCCGGATGTGAAATTTATCGCCCTGGATATGACGGCGGGAGATATTATTGCGGCGGCTGTGGGAAGCAAATATTATGATGATCCGGATTCCTATGAGGCCTCTGATTATTATAATACAGAAAACACATACTGTGCGGTTTATCAGGAGGAGATCCCCGGATATATGGCAGGATATGCGGCGGTGAAACTGGGATACCGGAACCTGGGATTCCTGGGTGGACAGGCGGTGCCGGCGGTTATGCGGTTTGGCTTCGGGTATGTGCAGGGTATCGATGATGCGGCCAGGGAACTGGGGATCACAGAGGAGGTTGCTGTTGAATATGCTTATGGAGGCCAGTTCTACGGCTCGACAGAGATTACCGCAGCTATGGACACCTGGTTCAGCCAGGGGACAGAGATCGTATTTGCCTGCGGGGGCGGAATCTTTACTTCGGCAGCGGAAGCGGCTGCAAAGGCAGGCGGAAAAATGATCGGCGTAGACAGCGACCAGTCTCCTACCATTGACGCCTATGGAGAGGGCATGACGGTAACGTCGGCCATGAAAGGCCTGGGAGCTACGGTAAAGGCCATGCTGAATTCGATTATTGTGGACGGTACCTGGGAAGAGCATGTGGGAAAGATCGAAAACCTGGGACTGGTGTCAGGAACCGATACCTCAGTGAATTATGTAGGACTTCCGGAAGACACTACACAGTGGAACGAAGGCTTTACCGTTGAGGATTATCATGAGCTGGTACAGAAGATCTATGACGGAGAGATCCAGATCGACAGCTCCACGGACAAGATGCCGGAAGTATCTGTAAAGGTAAGTGAGAGACAGGGATCGATCATGTAGGATATACGGAAAGGAGGAAGCAGAAATGGGAGAATATGCAGTTGAAATGCTGAATATAACAAAAAGATTTCCCGGGATCGTGGCAAATGACAATATCACTCTGCAGCTGAAAAAAGGCGAGATCCACGCCCTGCTGGGGGAAAACGGAGCGGGAAAATCTACTCTGATGAGCGTGTTGTTCGGGCTGTATCAGCCGGAAGAAGGGGAGATCCGAAAGGACGGAAAAAGTGTGCAGATAAAGAATCCCAACGATGCAAACGCACTGGGGATCGGCATGGTACATCAGCATTTTAAGCTGGTAGAATGCTTTTCTGTGCTGGATAATATCATTCTCGGGGCGGAACCGGTCCAGGGCGGATTTCTGAAAAAAGACGAAGCGAGAAAAAAGGTTATGGAGTTGTCTTCCAGATACCATCTCCAGGTCGATCCGGATGCGATCGTGGAAAATATCACGGTGGGTATGCAGCAGAGAACGGAAATCCTGAAAATGCTGTACCGGGACAATGAAATCCTGATTTTTGACGAGCCTACGGCAGTGCTGACGGTACAGGAGATCGAAGAATTGATGCAGATCATGAAGGGGCTTGCAAAAGAGGGAAAGAGTATCCTTTTCATTTCCCATAAGCTTAATGAGATCATGGAAGTTTCCGACAGATGCACAGTCCTCAGGAAGGGGAAATATGTAGGTACAGTAGAGACAAAAGATACCACGCCTGAGAAGCTGTCCGCTATGATGGTGGGGAGAAATGTCAGCTTTAAGGTAGAGAAGAAGCCTGCGGAACCGGGGGAAGTGGTGCTGGACGTAAAGCATATGACCGTTGGAGGGCAGAATAAGAAAGAGGCTGTCCGGGATGTGAATTTCCAGGTGCGGAAAGGAGAAATTGTCTGCATAACAGGAATTGACGGAAACGGCCAGACGGAGCTGGTTTACGGGCTGTCAGGTCTTGAGCCGCTGAAAAGCGGAAGTATCACAATGAACGGAAAAGACATCACCGGCGCTTCTATCCGCCAGCGTTCTGTTATGGGAATGAGCCATATTCCGGAAGACCGGCATAAACATGGACTGGTCCTGGATTTTTCACTGGAGGATAACCTGGTGCTTCAGCGGTATTTTGAACCCCGGTTCACCAACCGGTTCGGGGTGCTGAAGAGAAAGGAGATCCGGGAATATTCGGACCGCCTGATCCGGGAGTACGATATCCGCTCCGGGCAGGGCCCGGCAACTGCCGTCCGTTCCATGTCCGGGGGAAATCAGCAGAAAGCGATTATTGCCCGGGAGATCGATAAAGATCCGGACCTTCTCATCGCCGTGCAGCCTACAAGGGGTGTAGATATTGGAGCGATCGAGTTTATCCACAGACAGCTGATCCGGGAAAGAGACGCCGGCAAGGCGGTGCTTTTAGTCAGCCTGGAGCTGGATGAGGTTATGGATGTGCCGGATCGGATCCTGGTAATGTATGAAGGAAAGCTGGTGGGCGAATTTAAGCCGGATGAGGTAACTGTCGAGGAATTAGGTCTTTATATGACCGGCGCTAAAAAACAGGAGGTGTAGGATATGAATACGAAAAATGAAAAGAAGGGTTTCCTGGAAATCCCCGGCGTGCAGACGGTGGCCGCCTCTGTGATCTGCATTATCCTGGGACTGCTGGTCGGGTATGTTGTCCTTTTGTGCATCAATCCGGGAGAGGCCTGGAATGCCATGACAGCGATCCTGAAGAACTTTTTGTATTTCCCAAGACCGGAGGTGGCTCTGGAATATTTCGGGAGCACTCTGGCCAAAACAGCGCCTCTGCTTATGTGTACCCTCTCCATCTTATTTGCCTATAAGGTAGGGCTTTTCAATATCGGAGCTTCCGGGCAGTATGCGGTGGGAGCAGGACTGGCCCTGTATCTGGCGCTGGCCTTGCAGATGCCCTGGTATGTCTGCATGATCGCAGCTATGCTGGGAGGAGGGATCCTTGGCGGGATCGCCGGCGTTCTGAAGGCGTACTTAAATGTAAACGAGGTTATCGCAGGGATCATGCTGAACTGGATCAGCCTCTACAGTATCAATATGCTTCTGACAAATGTAAAGGAATCCAGCACCGCCTATACAATGGCGCTGAAGACCAATGCGCCTGGAGCCCTGATCCCGAGCCTGGGACTGGACAGGCTGTTTTCCCACAACCGGTACGTGACCATTGCGATCCCTCTGGCCGTTATCATCGCTATTCTGGTGTGGTTCCTGATGAGCAAAACAAAACTGGGATATGAACTGAAGGCCACAGGATTGAATAAAAATGCAGCAAAATACGCAGGCATGAAAGAAAAGAGGAACCAGATCCTGACGATGGCGATCGCAGGAGGTCTTTCCGGACTTGGCGCCTCATTCCTTTATTTAAGCGGGATCGAGCAGTGGTCCTGCGCCCAGACCGCAGTTCCGGCTATGGGATTTAACGGGATCGCAGCAGC
>CALWSM010000140.1 GCA_944384185.1 uncultured Blautia sp.
CTGGAGGGAGAGGGAAATACCTGCCCCAGGGCGGCGGACTGTGTTACCCTGCTTTTCTGGAAAAAGCTGGATCAGGCCATCCGGGAAGTGACAGAAGGGTATACCCTGGAGGATCTTGTGAGCTGGAGCAGTCAGGCCGGAGACAATTATAGTATTTGAATAGAGCAGAATAAAAAAGAAGCAGATCAATAGGAGGAAAGCCTGTATGATCTGCTTCTTTTCTGCGGGCAGGGCTCCGCCGATACGCCTGAATATCTTCGGAACCCCGCCTTTGGCTAAGGCCGGACAGCGGACTGCCCGGCTTCTGCGGCAGTTGCCAAACGGACATGCGAGCATGTCCCCTTGGCTTGCCGCACACAAAAATAAAGAAAAATGTGATATATGTAATCGGAAAATGACGGGGCATCATTTCCCTGATTACCGGATCTTCATGGGATACCGGTTATCAAAGCAGGCCTTGCAGATAGGAAGGTCTCCAACCATAGACTGAAGGTCTTCGATCTTCATGTATCCCAGAGAATCTGCGCCGATCATGGAGCAGATCTCTTCTGTGGAATGGGAAGAGGCGATCAGCTGTTTGTTTGAAGGGATATCCGTGCCAAAGTAGCAGGGATATAAAAAGGGGGGCGAACTGATCCGTACATGGACGCTGACGGCCCCTGCCTTTTTCAGCATATGGATCAGATTTGCGATGGTTGTGCCCCGGACGATGGAATCGTCCACTAATACGATACGCTTTCCTTTTACCACAGATTCTAAAACACTGAGCTTCTGGCGGACGCTGTTTTCCCGCTCTTTCTGAGTAGGTTTGATAAAAGTCCTGCCTACGTAGCTGTTTTTATAGAAAGCAAGGCCGAAGGGGATCCCGGAGGATTCGGAGAAGCCTTTTGCCGCAGGAATACCGGAATCCGGAACCCCGCAGACCAGATCTGCTTCCACAGGATAGGATCTTGCCAGGGCAGCCCCCGCCCGGATCCGGGCGTCGTAGATATTGATGTTATCCATGGTGCTGTCCAGCCTTGCGAAATAAATATATTCAAAGATACAGTGGGCGTTCTTTTCCTGACAGAGAGTGTAGTCAGAAGAAATCCCCTGTTCGGTAATGGTGATGATCTCTCCGGGACGGATATCCCGGACGAACTGGGCTCCTGCGCTCTCCAGAGCGCAGCTTTCGGAAGCCAGGATATAGGCCTGGTCTCTTTTGCCGAGGCACAGAGGCTTCAGGCCCAGAGGATCCCGGACGCCGATAAGCTTTCTGGGGCTGGCGATGACCAGGCCGTAAGCGCCCCGGATCATGCCGGCTGTTTTCAGGATCGCTTCCTCTACGCTTTTGGAATGGATGCGTTCTCTGGCGATACAGTAGGCGATCACTTCCGAGTCTGTAGTAGTGTGGAAGAGAGCGCCGTTTTTTTCCAGATGCTCTCTCAGCTCCCGGGCGTTTACCAGATTGCCGTTGTGGGCCAGAGCCAGGGTTCCTTTTACATAGTTCAGCACCAGGGGCTGGGCGTTGGCCAGAGTGGTGGCTCCTGTGGTGGAGTACCGCACATGGCCGATCCCCAGATTTCCATGAAGACTGTGGAGGTTTTCTTCTTTAAACACCTCGCTGACCAGTCCCATGCCTTTATGGGAAGCAATGTTTCCCTTGGGGCCTTTGGTGTCGCTTACGGCAATGCCGCAGGACTCCTGCCCTCTGTGCTGGAGGGCGGAGAGTCCGTAGTAGATAGAAGGCGCTGCGTCCCTGCCGGAAAAATCATAGATACCGAAAACGCCGCAGGCTTCTTTTATTTCATATTGTGTGTCCAGTTCCATTTGGAGTATGCTCCTTTATACGGAGAAGAGGAGCGCATCATAGGTAGGATAGGGAAGCTCCTCGTCCGGTATTTTCCCTTCGGCCTCGTCGGCAGCCGCCCGCAGCTCGTCCATGGTAGCGAGAACGGTCTTATGGCAGTAATCTGCAGATTCCTGCATGGAGCCTTTCTGATCGATCTCCTGGATCTCTTCCTCTAATGTGGTCAGAGTGGCTGAAATCTTTTCATAGGACTCTCCCAGAGAAGCAACCAGGCTCTCGGCAGAGGCGGTAGGAACAGAAGGCGCCAGGGCTTTCATGGCCAGAGCATTGTCTGATACGGAAGCTGCATAACTGCTGACTGCAGGAAGGAAATCTTTGGTGAGCATTTCTTTCATGGTCTTTGCTTCAATGCCGATGGTCTTTACATAGTTCTCGAGAAGGATCTCATAGCGGGAGAAGATCTCTTCTTTTGTAAAAATGTGGTGTTTTGTGAAAAGCTCTACATTCTTGTCAGCGATAAACTGAGGCAGGCAGTCGGGAGTGGATACCAGGTTATATAAGCCTCTTTTTTTCGCTTCTTCCACCCACTCGTCTGTATAGCCGTTTCCGTTGAAGATCACCTTTTTATGCTTTTTGATAGCACGCTTGATCAGTTCATGTACCGCATGCTCCATATCCTCCGGCGCCGTGCCCTCCAGCTCTTTGGCAAACTGGGACAGGGATTCGGCAACCGCTGTGTTCAGGATAATGTTTGGGGTTGCCACGGAGGCAGAAGAACCAAGCATACGGAACTCAAATTTATTTCCGGTAAAGGCGAAAGGTGAAGTCCGGTTTCTGTCTGTGTTGTCTTTTACAAAGTGAGGGAGCACATGAGCGCCGGTCTCCAGCTGTATGCTCTGGTGCTCGTTAAAATAAGTATCCTCCTCAATGGATTTCAGGACTGCGGTCAGCTCGTCCCCGAGGAAAATAGATACGATGGCCGGGGGAGCTTCGTTGCCTCCCAGTCTGTGGTCGTTTCCGGCGCTGGCTGCGGAGACCCGCATCAGATCCGCATATTCGTCAACCGCTTTGATCACAGCCATCAGGAATACCAGGAACTGGATATTCTGATCCGGAGTCTTGCCAGGATCCAACAGGTTTTCTCCTGTGTTTGTGGAGATGGACCAGTTGTTGTGCTTGCCGCTTCCGTTGATCCCCTCAAAGGGTTTCTCGTGGAGCAGGCAGGCAAGGCCGTGTTTGTCGGCTACTTTCTTCATGATCTCCATAGTCAGCTGATTGTGGTCAACGGCCACGTTGGCGGTATCAAAGATAGGCGCCAGCTCGTGCTGTGCGGGAGCCACTTCGTTGTGTTTTGTCTTTGCAGGGATCCCCAGCTTCCACAACTCTTCGTCCAGATCGTGCATATAAGCGGCGACTCTTGGCTTGAGAGCTCCGAAGTAGTGATCTTCCATCTCCTGTCCTCTTGGCGCAGAGGCTCCCATTAAGGTCCTGCCGCAGAGTACCAGGTCCCGGCGCTGTTTGTATAAATCTTTATCTATAAGGAAATATTCCTGCTCCGGCCCGATGGTAGTGGAGACATGGGTTACCGCTGTATTGCCCAGAATGTGCAGGATCTTCACGGCCTGGCTGCTTAGGGCTTCCATGGAGCGGAGCAGAGGAGTCTTCTTATCCAGGGCTTCTCCGCCGTAGGAACAGAAAGCTGTAGGGATATACAGGGTTCCGTCTTTGATAAAAGCCGGAGAGGTAGGATCCCATGCGGTGTATCCTCTGGCTTCAAAGGTGGCCCGCAGCCCTCCGGAAGGGAAGCTGGAAGCGTCCGGCTCCCCCTTTACCAGTTCTTTACCGGAAAAATCCATGATCACTTCGCCGTTTGAGGTTGGAGAAATGAAGCTGTCGTGTTTTTCAGCGGTAAAGCCGGTCATAGGCTGGAACCAGTGGGTGAAGTGGGTGGCGCCGTTTTCTACCGCCCATTCTTTCATGGCGACCGCTACGGAATTCGCTACCTCCAGCTCCAGGTGGGTGCCGTTTTCAATCGTTTTCTTCAGAGCTTTGTAAACATCTTTCGGAAGTTTGTTTCTCATGACCTTATCATTAAATACCAGGCTTCCGTATAAAGCAGGAATATCTTTCTTCATAGTATGCTCCTTTCCTTTACAGATACTGTTTGCAGGATCTTTTTTCTCAGAAACAGAAAAAGCGCCCTGGATATCTCTATCCAAAGCGCCTTTGCTTTACGCCATGTAGTATATACTGAGAAAACAAGAAATGTCAATCCCCTTTTTTGAATTTTTTTCCGGTGACGGAGCCGTTCCGTTATTTTCTGTTTAAAAAAGACGGGAGACGGCAATACTTAGGTATCCGTTCAGGAGGCTTGCGGGAAACAGGAGTCTTATGACCGGGAATCTGTTGGCGTCATAACATAAATGAGGAGGTTGCGATTATGGAAGATGTGAAAATATGTCTGAAAAAGCCCGACGATGTAAAGGAATTTGTCCGGGCGGCCAGGAAATGCGACTTTGATGTGGATCTGGCTTATAACAGCGCTGTGGTAGATGGAAAATCTATATTAGGCGTATTTGCCCTGGGGCTGGAAAAGCCCCTGGTGGTAAGCTGCCATGGGGAAAACCGGGAGTTTCAGCAGAGCATCCAGAAATTCCAGCTGTAAAAATTTTTTCAAAACAGGGATTTACAAAACGAAAAAAATCGGTTATAGTAGACAACAGTTATGAATAAAGTTATGACGAAGGCGTCAGAATTTCTGTATGGAGATTCTGGCGCCTTTTTGCGTGATACGCCGGTCGGGCGGCCGCCGTGCCTGCACGGCAGGTATCCGATATATCACGGATGCGGCAGCCCTATTACTACAGCAGGAGGAAAATGTGATGGTAAAATATGTATTTGTTACTGGTGGAGTGGTTTCCGGCCTTGGAAAAGGGATCACAGCCGCTTCCCTGGGAAGACTGTTAAAAGCAAGAGGGTACCAGGTGACCATGCAGAAATTCGACCCTTATATTAATATGGATCCCGGTACCATGAACCCGATCCAGCACGGGGAAGTCTTTGTTACCGACGACGGCACGGAGACAGACCTGGACCTGGGGCATTATGAGAGATTTATTGATGAAAGCCTGGATAAAAATTCCAATGTGACTACGGGAAAGATCTATTGGACTGTGCTGCAGAAGGAACGACACGGGGATTACGGCGGAGGCACGGTACAGGTGATCCCTCATATTACCAATGAGATCAAAAGCCGGTTCTACAGAGGAAAGACTCCGGAGGAAGACCGGATTGCGATCATAGAAGTGGGAGGAACTGCCGGAGATATTGAGAGCCAGCCTTTCCTGGAAGCCATCCGCCAGTTCCAGCATGATGTGGGAAAGGAAAACGCTGTGCTGATCCATGTGACCCTGGTTCCTTATCTGAAGGCTTCCGGAGAACTGAAGACCAAGCCAACCCAGGCCAGCGTAAAAGAGCTTCAGAGCATGGGGCTGTGGCCGGATATTCTGGTG
Source organism: uncultured Blautia sp. (assembly GCA_944384185.1). Classification (GTDB taxonomy): domain Bacteria; phylum Bacillota; class Clostridia; order Lachnospirales; family Lachnospiraceae; genus Blautia. The sequence goes on from CALWSM010000140.1 coordinate 5,302, forward strand.
TGCCGTTCTGAATACCGTCTGTCTGAGGAACTGAAAGACAAGATCGCACTGTTTTGTAATGTACCTTCTGATCATGTGCTCCAGAACCTGGATGTGGAATATCTTTACGAGGCCCCGCTGGCTATGGAAAAGGAACATCTGGCCCAGGTGGTCTGTGAATGTCTTCATCTTCCATGTCCGGAACCGGATCTTACAGACTGGACGGCTATGGTAGAGAATCTGAGAAATCCTCAGTCTGAGACAGAGATCGCTATTGTAGGGAAATATATCCAGCTCCATGACGCTTACTTAAGTGTGGTAGAGGCTTTGAAGCACGGCGGAATCGCCAGCCGGGTAAATGTAAATATCCGCTGGGTGGATTCGGAAGAGATTGAGAAACAGGGCTGCGAGACACTTCTGAAGGGTGTAGACGGGATCCTGATCCCGGGGGGCTTCGGTCACAGGGGAACGGAAGGAAAGATCCAGGCGGTGAAATATGCCAGAGAAAATAAGATCCCGTTCCTGGGGATCTGCCTGGGCATGCAGATGGCCATCGTAGAATTTGCCAGAGATGTAGCGGGATTTAAGGACGCCAACAGTGCGGAACTGAATCCTGACACCATGCACCCGGTGATCTATCTGATGCCGGAGCAGAACGGGGTGGAGAATATCGGAGGAACCCTCCGGCTTGGCGCTTACCCCTGTGTGCTGAAAGAGGGAACAAAGGCGTATGAATTGTACGGAG
>CALWSM010000141.1 GCA_944384185.1 uncultured Blautia sp.
AGATAAAACTCCAGGATACCATGCAGAAGATCGTCAACGACAGCAAAGGCGGACTGGTGTGTATTATCATATAGAAAATGCAGGGGCAGACGTGGGGAAGTTTTTCTGTACGTCTGCTTTTTTCTGTGCTAAACTGATTAAAGAATATCGGGAGCAAAGCCGTATCCGGTATGGAAAGAGCCGGGAGAAAGGAAAAACTATGGAAGACAGAGGATCGAATTACGAAAAAGTATACGCCCAGTTTCAGGATTGGTTTGTGCAATGTCCCCAGGAGGACGTTATGAAAAAGGTAGGCGGAGATTTTGACCGGGAGTATGCATATCTTCCTTTTTTCGGCGAGAGATGCAGGATCCTCCGGAAAACAGGGGAGATCACAGGAGAAGAAGAAAGAGAGCTGCCGGTTACAGAGAGACTGACGATCATGCATCATCTGCGGTATTGCAAAAGCTTTGCAGAAGAGAACGGCAGGATGGTGCCTTTCCGGGAGATCAGAGAAGCTGCAGTATTTGAAAGGGCTTATGAAAAAGCTGCTCTGGAACCGCTGAAAAGATATTTCGCAGGCAGACCCGGACGGCTTTTGGAGGCCGGGCTGAAAATGGGAGGCGTCCGGGAAGGATACGGAGATGTAAGCGTTACCCTTTACCCATTTCCAAAGATCAGACTGACCTATATCTTCTGGGACGGAGACGAGGAATTTCCCCCTTCCGCCAACATCCTATTTCAGGATTCCATTGCCCGGTGGACCCACCCGGAAAGCGTGCCTACACTGGCTCAGATCGGCACGGAGAGACTGATACAGGCAGCAGGGAAATGACAGGGTTATACTGGAGCTGATCGTATGCTGGATCTTGACCGGCAAAGGGAGCAGATTCTGGCTTTGCGTTGACTTTTTGCACAGAAAATTATATAATAAATAAGGTCATTCTTGAAAAAATAAGCTGAAAATCTTTATGGAAGCAGGTGGAATTCCTGTGCAAGTCCGTTACTGTGAAAGCCAGATACATAAGATCTTCAGAAGGGGTGGAGGCTTTATCTGCGGCAACCGGATACCTCCATAGATAAAGTATGAGATACAGGGCTGATATAGCTTTGCAGAGATCCGTTGTCAGGTGGCAACGGTTTTTTTATTTAATGGGAACAGGATATGGAACATAAAACCGGATTAGAAGGATATTACAGTATAAAAAACAACAAAAAAATGAGATATGGATACACTACCGGATCCTGCGCTGCAGCCGCCGCCAAGGGTGCGGTGGGAATCCTCCTGGAAGGGAAAGAAGAGAAGCAGGTAGAGCTGATGACGCCGAAAGGGATCCTTTTGCATCTGGAGCTTTTGCATATCCGCAGGGGCGGCGGCTGGGCTTCCTGCGCCGTAAAAAAAGACGGGGGAGATGATCCGGACGCCACAAACGGCCTGGAGATTTTTGTAAAAGCAGAAAAAACCAGAGAACCCGGGATCCGGCTGGAAGGAGGAGAAGGAGTCGGCAGGGTAACAAGAAAAGGACTGGAGCTGCCGGTGGGAAGCCCGGCCATCAACAAAGTTCCCCGTTCTATGATCCTGAAAGAAGTCGAGGAAATCTGCTCCAGAGCGGACTATGAAGGAGGCCTTCTTCTTACCGTCAGCGTTCCGGGAGGAGAACAGGTGGGAGCCGGAACCTTTAATCCCCGGCTGGGGATACAGGGGGGAATCTCCATTCTGGGAACTTCGGGGATCGTAGAGCCTATGAGTGAAAGGGCCCTGATCAAAAGCATCGAGATCGAAATGCGCCAGAAGGTGGAAAACGGAGGGGAATATCTTCTGATCACTCCGGGAAATTACGGGGCGGCCTATCTGAAAGAACATATGGACCTGCCTTTTGAGGAAAGCATGAAGTGCAGCAATTATATTGGAGAGACCCTGGACATGGCTCTGGATATGGGTGTGAAAGGAATCCTTTTTGTCTCTCATATCGGCAAGTTCGTAAAGGTGGCCGGAGGGATCATGAACACCCATTCCAGATGTGCAGACAGCCGGGCTGAGCTGCTGGCCGCCAATGCTGTCCGGGCGGGGATTTCCCTGGAGGGAGCCAGAGAAATCCTGGACACGGTCACCACAGACGAGGCTCTGGCGGTGATCCGGAGAGAAGGCCTTCTGGAGCCGGTGACGGAGGAACTGACAAAAAGGATCCTGTATTATATGAACCACAGGACTTATGACCGGATGCTTCTTGGCGCCGTACTATTTTCCAACGAATACGGCTATCTGGGGCAGACAGAAAACACAGAGGAATTGATCCGGCTTTTGCAGAAACAGTATAAAAAGCCGTCAGTATAAAGAAATACAAAATAAAGGAGACACACATGAAAGGAAAATTATACGGAGTAGGAGTAGGGCCGGGAGATCCGGAGCTTCTCACCTTAAAAGCCCTGAGACTGATAAAGGAGAATGAAGTTATCGCTGTGCCGGGAAAGGATATCCAGGCCAGCGTGGCTTACCAGATCGTAAAAGGCGCCTATGAGGAGCTGGATAAGAAAACGCTGATCCCCGTGGCTATGCCCATGACGAAGGATCCTCAGGTGCTGAAGGAAAATCATGACAAAGGAGCCGATCAGGTAGAAAGCTATCTGAAAGAAGGAAAAAATGTAGTGTTCCTGACTCTGGGAGATACGACGGTGTATTCTACGTATCTCTATGTACATAAAAGGATCCTGGACAGAGGGTATGAAGCCGAAATCGTCAGCGGGATCACCTCCTTTTGCGCAGTGGCGGCCAGGCTGAACATGGGACTGGTGGAGGCGGATCAGCCTCTCCATGTGATACCGGCTACCTATAAAGCCGAAGAAATGGAGGATATCCTGAGGCTTCCCGGGACAAAGGTCCTGATGAAGACAGGAAAGAAAATGAAACAGGTGAAAGAGAGTATAGAAAAAAGCGGACAGAAAGCAGTGATGATCGAAAACTGCGGGATGCCTTCGGAAAAAATATACCGGTCGGCAGAAGAGATCCCGGAGGAGGCCGGATATTATTCGCTGATCATTGTGAAAGAAAACTAACAGAAGAAAGGAAAACAACATGGTACATTTTGTAGGAGCAGGAAGCGGAGCGGCGGATCTGATCACCCTTCGGGGAAAGAAATTTTTAGAGGAGGCAGATGTGATCATCTATGCAGGATCCCTGGTAAATCCTCAGCTTTTAGAGTATGCCAGAGAGGACTGTAAGATCTTTAACAGCGCAAAAATGACGCTGGAGGAGGTTCTGGAGGTGATCTTCCAGGCGGAAGAAGAAGGGAAGACTACAGTACGTCTTCATACAGGAGATCCCTGCCTTTACGGGGCCATCCGGGAGCAGATGGATGTGCTGGATGAAAAGGGGATTTCCTATGATTATTGTCCGGGAGTAAGCTCTTTTTCCGGGGCGGCGGCAGCCTTAAACCTGGAGTATACTCTTCCAAACGTATCCCAGAGCGTGGTCATTACCCGTATGGCGGGAAGGACGCCGGTGCCGGAAAAAGAGAGTATAGAATCCTTCGCTGCCCATCAGGCCACTATGGTGGTGTTCTTAAGCACAGGGATGCTGGAGGAGCTTTCCAGAAGGCTGATCGAAGGCGGATATCAACCGGATACCCCTGCGGCTATTGTCTATAAGGCCACCTGGGAGGATGAGAAAAAGTTTGTGTGCACTGTGGGGACCCTGGCCCAGACTGCAAAAGAAAATAACATTACGAAAACAGCATTAATGATCATCGGAGATGTGGTATCCCACAACTCTTATGACCGTTCCCTGCTGTATCACCCGGAATTTACTACAGAGTTCCGGAAAGGCTCCGGTTCCAGGTGATATCGGACAAAGGATAAGAGGTGAAGAATATGAAGATAGGGATCATAAGTTTCAGCCGGGCAGGATATCGTCTCAGCGAGATGATCTACTGGGTGCTGAAGGAACGGGATTATGAGGTCAGATCCTATACAAAAAGTAAATATACGAAGAAGGTTCTGGACGAATCCCAGCTGGAGGAGGATTCCAGGGATTTCCGGAATGTAAAGGATTTTGCAAAGCCTGTGGACGAGTCTATCAAAGAATGGACCAAGGCCAGATTTGCTGACTGCGACGCTATTATTTTTATCGGCGCCTGCGGCATTGCTGTCCGGAGCATCGCCCCATTCGTAAAAAGCAAGAAGGTGGATCCTGCGGTTGTGGTGGTAGATGAACAGGGGAAATTTGCCATTTCCCTTCTTTCCGGCCATATCGGAGGGGCAAATGAGCTGGCTCAGGAGATCGCAGAGATCGTCCATGGACAGCCGGTGGTGACTACGGCCACAGACCTGAACAATAAATTTGCAGTAGATGTTTTCGCCAAGAAAAACGGCTGTTTTATCTCGGATATGAGCCTGGCAAAGGAGGTTTCCGCGGCTCTTCTGGCAGGGAAGGAAGTAGGTTTTGCCAGCGATTTCCCCTGGCTTGGGGAGATCCCGGAAGAACTGAAGCTTCTGGAAGAAGGACAGGAAAAACCGGAGCTGGGGATCTATGTGACAAACAGTTATATGGAGCACCCCTTTGTCCATACCCTCTATCTGATCCCCAGAGTGATCACCACAGGGGTAGGGTGCAAAAAAGAAACGCCGAAAGAAATCGTGGAAAGGGTGATACGCAGAGCCTGCGACGAACAGCTGATCCCTTCTGTGGCGATGGAGCAGGTGGCCAGTATCGATCTGAAAAAAGATGAAGACGGGATCCTGGAATACTGTGAGGAAAGAAACCTTCCCTTTATCACCTACAGTAAGGAAGAACTGGAAGAAGTGGAGGGAACCTACGCCGCCTCTTCCTTTGTAAAAGATATTACCGGCGTAGATAATGTCTGCGAAAGAGCCGCCCTTCTGGGAAGCAGCAGGGAAGGCAAAGGACGGCTGATCTTGAGAAAATTTGCCCAGGACGGGGTGACCGTAGCCCTGGCAATGAAGAAATGGAGTGTGAACTTTGAATAAATTATATGTAGTCGGAATCGGTCCGGGAGCTTACGAAAAGATGACGATCGAGGCGGCCCAGGCTTTAAAAAACAGTGATGTGATCATTGGATATACGGTGTATGTAGACCTGGTAAAAGACCATTTTCCGGGAAAAGAATTTATGACTACACCCATGAAAAAAGAGGTGGAGCGGTGCCGGATGGCCTTTGAAGAAGCCGTAAAGGGAAAGACCGTTTCCATGATCTGCAGCGGAGATGCAGGAGTCTACGGCATGGCGGGACTGATGTATGAAGTAGGGGTCGATTATCCCCAGGTAGAGCTGGAGATCATCCCGGGAGTCACCGCCGCCACAGGGGGCGCCGCAGTGCTGGGAGCTCCTCTGATCCATGATTTCTGTCTGATCAGCCTCAGCGATCTGCTGACTCCATGGGAGAAGATCGAGACCAGGCTTCTGGAGGCCTCGAAAGCAGATTTTGTCATCTGCCTTTATAATCCCTCCAGCAAAAAGCGCTATGATTACCTGGAAAAGGCCTGCAGCCTGATGATGGAATATAAGGCGCCGGATACGGTCTGCGGTATTGTGGGAAACATCGGAAGAGAGGGAGAAGCTGTGAAGGTTCTGACTCTGGAAGAATTAAAGTCCGCAAAGGTAGATATGTTTACTACGGTTTTCGTGGGAAATTCCCAGACAAAAAATGTGGGAGGGAAAATGGTAACTCCCAGAGGATATAGAAATGTGTAAAGTAATTGTTTTTGCCGGTACCACAGAGGGCAGAGAGATGGCAGAATTTCTGGAGCGCCGTCAGATACCGGGATATATCTGCGTGGCTACCGAGTATGGGGAGCAGCTCCTGCCGGAAAGCCCGGCGCTGGAAATCTCCCATCAGCGTCTGGATCTGGAGGAGATGAAAGCTTTATTTCAGGAAAAAG
>CALWSM010000142.1 GCA_944384185.1 uncultured Blautia sp.
GCGGTTTCCATCGAAGAAAAACCGGAGCATCCAAAGAGCAACTACTGTGTTACCGGCCTGTATTTCTATGATAATAAAGTGGTAGACTACGCCAGGAACTTAAAACCAAGCCCCAGAGGGGAGCTGGAGATCACTGATCTGAACCGGATCTATCTGGAGGCCGGACAGTTAAACGTAGAGCTTCTGGGACAGGGCTTTACCTGGCTGGATACGGGGACACATGAAAGCCTGGTGGAAGCCACCAATTTCGTGAAGACCATGGAAGACCACCAGCACAGAAAGATCGCCTGTCTGGAGGAGATCGCCTACTTAAACGGCTGGATCACCAAAGATGATGTAATGAAGGTATACGAGGTTCTGAAGAAAAACCAGTACGGCCAGTATTTAAAAGACGTTCTGGACGGCAAATATCTGGACAGCCTCCACTGATATCCGGACAGCTTCCGGGGATTCCCGGAGTTGTTTTCCGGCCATTTATCCAGGGCGGAGTTTGTACGATGCCCCATGCCGGGGATCGTACCTGGGGGGCAGGGTTTACCGGGAAGGATTCTTTCCTGTCCGATTCATAAATCCGCCTGCCCCAAAATATCATGATAAAAAAGGAGAATCATTATGACCATTATTGTTACCGGCGGAGCCGGATTTATCGGAAGCAACTTTATTTTCCATATGCTGGACAAGTATCCGGACTACCGGATCATCTGTCTGGACTGCCTGACCTACGCAGGAAATCTTTCCACTCTTGCGCCGGTTATGGACAACCCCAATTTCCGTTTTGTAAAAGAAAGCATTACCGACCGGGAAGCGGTCTATAAATTATTTGAAGAAGAGCACCCGGATATGGTGGTAAACTTTGCCGCTGAAAGCCATGTGGACCGTTCCATTGAAAATCCGGAGGTCTTCCTGGACACCAATATCAAAGGAACCGCCGTGCTTATGGACGCCTGCCGCAAATACGGCATTAAACGTTACCATCAGGTATCCACAGACGAGGTTTACGGAGACCTGCCTCTGGACCGTCCGGATCTGTTCTTCACAGAAGAAACCCCGATCCATACCAGCAGCCCTTACAGCTCCTCCAAGGCAGGAGCCGACCTTCTGGTGCTGGCTTATCATCGGACCTACGGGCTGCCTGTGACCATCAGCCGCTGCTCCAACAACTATGGTCCTTACCATTTTCCGGAGAAGCTGATCCCTCTGATGATCGCCAACGCTTTGAACGACAAGCCTCTTCCGGTATATGGAAAAGGTGAAAACGTGAGAGACTGGCTGTATGTGGAAGACCACTGCAAAGCTATCGACCTGATCATCCACAAAGGCCGGGTAGGAGAAGTCTACAACATCGGCGGCCATAACGAAATGAGAAACATCGACATTGTAAAACTGATCTGCAAAGAGCTGGGCAAACCGGAAAGCCTGATCACCTACGTGGCAGACCGGAAGGGCCACGATATGCGCTACGCCATCGATCCCACCAAGATCCACAACGAGCTGGGCTGGCTGCCGGAAACAAAATTTGCAGACGGTATTAAAAAGACCATCAAATGGTATCTGGAAAACAGAGAATGGTGGGAAACCATTATCTCAGGAGAGTATCAGAATTATTATGAAAAAATGTATGGAAACAGATAGGAGGATATGCCCATGAAAGTATTAGTTACAGGCGTTGCCGGCCAGTTAGGCCACGATGTAATGAACGAGCTTGCAAAAAGAGGCTGGGAAGGCATTGGTTCTGATATCAAAGATACCTACAGCGGCATCCCCGACGGCACCGCTGTTGTAACTATGCCTTATGTTCCCATGGACATTACAGACAAAGCCTCTGTAGAAAAGGTCCTGAAAGAGGTAAACCCCGACGTTGTGGTACACTGCGCCGCCTGGACGGCTGTAGATCTGGCGGAGGACGAGGATAAAAAAGAGACCGTCCGTAAGGTCAACGCCGACGGCACCAGAAATATCGCCCTGGTATGCAAAGAGCTGGGCTGCAAGATGGTCTACATCAGCACCGACTATGTTTTCGACGGACAGGGTACAGCACCCTGGGAGCCGGACTGCAAGGATTACAAACCTCTGAATGTGTACGGAGAGACCAAGCTGGAAGGGGAACTGGCAGTTTCCGAAAACCTGGAGAAATATTTCATTGTCCGTATCGCCTGGGTATTCGGCAAAAACGGCAAGAATTTCATCAAGACCATGCTGAACCTTGGAAAAACCCACGACCAGCTCCGGGTAGTCAGCGACCAGATCGGCACGCCTACCTACACCCTGGACCTGGCTGTACTTCTGGTAGACATGATCGAGACCGAAAAATACGGCTACTATCACGCCACCAACGAGGGCGGTTACATCAGCTGGTATGATTTTACCAGAGAGATCTTCCGCCAGGCCATTGAAGCAGGCCACAAAGAGTACGAGAAAGTAACCGTAACCCCTGTGACCACAGAAGAATACGGGGTTTCCAAAGCCAAGCGGCCTTTCAACAGCCGTCTGGACAAGAGCAAGCTTACCGCCAATGGTTTTAACCTTCTTCCTACCTGGCAGGATGCGGTAAAACGCTACCTGGCGGAGATCGACTTTTAATCGCACATAACATCTGTGTCTTCCACTTTAAATCCTCAGCGAAACGACAGGGGATTTAAGTCGGAAGACACGAAACTTTATTCTAGCAAGGGAGGATTTTCATGGGACAGATCAAAGTAACCAAATGCCCGATCGAAGGGCTTTGTATCATAGAGCCTACGGTTCACGGTGATGACCGCGGCTATTTTATGGAAACCTATAATCAGAAAGACATGGAAGAGGCAGGCCTTACCATGAACTTTGTCCAGGACAACCAGTCCTGCTCCACAAAGGGCGTGTTAAGAGGCCTTCACTACCAGAAGCAGTTCCCCCAGGGCAAGCTGGTCCGGGTGATCAAAGGAACGGTCTTTGACGTGGCGGTAGATCTCCGGACACACAGCGAAACCTACGGCAAATGGTTCGGCGTGGAGCTTTCGGAAGAAAACAAAAAGCAGTTCTACATTCCTGAAGGCTTTGCCCACGGCTTCCTGGTGCTCAGCGACGTGGCGGAATTCTGCTATAAATGTACAGACTTCTACCATCCCGGAGACGAAGGGGGCATGGCCTGGAACGATCCGGAGATCGGCATTGAATGGCCGGAGGTTACTGGAGAATATAAAGGCACGGCTTCCGCTGAAGGATATTGCTTAAAGGACGGAACGCCGTTGAACTTAAGTGAAAAAGATCAGAAGTGGGACGGATTTAAGGAGACCTTTAAATTTTAAATGCAGTGAAAAATAGTAAATTAAGGAGAGTGTCCTGTTTGGAAGCACACTCTCCTTATTGCTGTTTTGGTCCTATACACGGAAAATAATACCTGGGGACGGTTTTCTCAGAAACCATCTGTGATCTTCTGAGCGCCCTGGCAGAATTCTTCCAGGCCGGTCTCTTCCAGCACATATCTTTGAAATAAATTCCCCATAGAAGTAATGTCTTCCATAGTATTTCTGGAAAAGGGCCTTTCCTTCAGCTCTGTATTTTCCACATACTCTCTTAACTGCTCAAATCCGGGAATATCCAGCTCTTCCTCTCGGATAATGTCCAGCCTTGCCGGAAGCCGGTTCATATATTCTGCATAGGCAATGTTTCCTTCACGGCTGGCTGCATATTGCAGAAAGCGGATCGCAGCTTCCTTATTCGATGAGGATTTATTCAGGACATACTGCCAGGTGGCAATGTTGGTTACATTCTCTTTAAACTCTGGCAGGGGTGCCAGCTGTATGAAGTCTTCCCGGTACGCCCCTGCCCGCACAAAGATATCCAGCGTGCCGCTATAGACAAAGATGCTGGCATAGGTTCCTTCCAGAAATTTTTGTTCCAACTGTTCATATTGGTCTGTCACCTGCTCTATAGGCGTCTGATCCTTTTTCACCATATCCGCCAAAAAAGTCAGAGCTTCCCGGGTAGCGGGGCTGTTCCAGTCATAATAACTGCCTCCGAAGAAATTAATAAATTCTGAAAGGTCGTTATATACATAAGCGCTGTCCCATGCGCTCCCGTATCCATAGCGCCCTTCTCCGAAATCTGTTTCCAGAAGCCTCTGGAAGTCTTCCTGGGTTTTGATCTCCATGTCGCCGGTCATGCTTTTGTTGACCCAGAATACCATAATATCCATATAATATGGCACAGAGTACACCTTCCCGTCCAGCATGGCGATATGCTCCATATAGCTTTCCGGATAACAGGAAAGGATCTCCTCTGTCATTACGGTATCGTTCAGAGGTTCCAGATAACCCTTATATTTAAACTCGCTGACCATCTCGTCATTCACAGAAAAAATATCCACCGAATCCTCACCGGCAGAAAGTATGGTAGATACCTCCGCCTGCCGGTTATCTGCGTTTTCCGGATAAGAAACGATACGGATCTTCAGGTCCAGCTCTTTTTCCGCCTGTTCGATAAATTTCTGAAATTCCGGATGGTCTGCGTCTACGTGCATGATCGTGATCTCATCTTGTCCGCTTTTTCCGGTTTCCGGTATTTCTTCTTCCCGGACCTTCTCCCTGCAGCCGATCCCTGTTCCCAGCAGGATGCTGCAGAACAAAATACCCAATACACATTTTTTCAACTTCTGCTCCTTATCTGGGCCATCTGTCTTCTTTCTTCAGTATGGGCGGGAAGGGATTATGGGGTTCTGCCTGGTACCAGTACGCTACGCTGGCCACATCGTCCTGCCTTTCAAAAAGTCCTCTGTATCCCACTCCGATCTGCTGGATCGTTACCTTCAGATCTTCCTCAAAACAGATGGGATCCTGAATATGCCACCGGTAAAATCCCCGCATAGGCATACAGTCGTCATTATGGTAAAAATTATGGATCTTCTCATCATGGCTGGAATAATAGGGGTATCCCATATAGGGCGTACAGTAATTCTGCTCCACCGTTTTTCCGTTTATCTGCTTTGCAAAGCTCCAGGAACCGCCGAAATAATCCTCTGTTCCTGTACCGCAGATCGTGGGATACTCTTCGTCTCCGTCAATGTAAAATTTGATCTCCCCTTCTCCCCACCAGTATCTCTCCAGAGTGGTAAGGGCCATGTAGGTTCCTACATAATGGCCTTTTCCTTTTACCTGATCCAGTATCACATAGTCCTTTTGCAGCTGTGTGATCTTCTCTCTTCTCCACTGGGCGTGAAAATATGCAATATCTGAGGGAAAAGGTTCCTCATAAAGGCCATAGTCAACCTGATAGAAAAACGCCGGGATCTCATTGGCATGCTGGTTTTCCAGGGTGATCCTGGCTTTTTTGTTAAAGGGCATCTGGAAATAGCAGTTCAGCCCCCGGCTTGGCACAGCGGCTACCGGCAGGGAGTTTACGATACATTCCTCCCCAAAGCCGCAGCAGAAAAAATCTCCCAGAGGGGTTTCCACTGACGGGCTTTCCTCGTCGTCCCAGTACATCCGCAGCACCAGATCCCGGAGCACAAAGCGGTCCGCCTCTGTGGTCTTATCCGTTACCGTGATCCAGATATGATGGATCATTCCCGGTCCCTGGATCTCTGCCAGAGTCACCGTTTCCCCACTTTTTATATTTCTGAGGCAGGGGCTTCCCTTTCTGGAGGGTCCCAGCTCGCTGGCTGCCATCCCGCCTTTTCCCTTTTCTCCCGTAGGGTTCTCTGCATTGATAGACCTGCTTTTCTCATGCTTTGCAAAAGGCAGAGAATACAGGCTTCCTCCAAATCCATGATACATCTTTCTTCCTCCTTCAATCACTGTCAGGCTTTTACTCCTCCTGCCATTATACCATCCATGATCTGTTTCTCAAAGAC
>CALWSM010000143.1 GCA_944384185.1 uncultured Blautia sp.
TCCCATTTGACAATTTCCCCGCCGACTGCTAATATTTTTTACAGTCAAAATCAGTAAAAAAGCGCAGGAGTTCTGCGCCGGAAAGGATCTGTTCCCATGAATTCATTAAAAAAAGTATACTGCCGGAGTTTTCAGGCAGTTTTCAAGGCTGCGCTTCCCTTTCTTCCCTACCGGAAGCCGAAGATCGTCAACAGTGTAAAGGCTCTGCCGGAGATCATACAGAAGAAAAAATGCACGAAAGTTCTGATCATTACCGATGCAGGCATCGGGAAGCTTGGATTGACCAGACGGCTGGAAAAGTCTCTGGAGGCTGCCGGGATCCCCTATTGTATCTATGACAAAACCGTGGCCAATCCCACCACAGATAATGTGGCGGAGGCTGTGGCTCTGTATCTGGAGGAAGGCTGCGACTGTATCATCGGCTTCGGCGGCGGCTCCAGTATGGACTGCGCCAAGGCAGCGGGAGCCCGTATCGCTAAACCAAAACAATCTCTGGCCAAAATGAAGGGGATCTTAAAGGTCCACAAAAGGCTGCCTCTTCTCATGGCAGTTCCCACTACAGCCGGGACCGGAAGTGAAACTACCCTGGCCGCAGTGATCACCGACGCCCAGACCCGGCATAAATATCCCATTAACGATTTCTGTCTCATTCCCAGATATGCGGTTCTGGATCCCAAGGTCACCTTGAGTCTGCCGTCCTTTGTCACGGTCACGACCGGTATGGACGCCCTGACTCATGCAGTGGAAGCCTACATCGGGAATTCTACCACCTATGGGACCCGGAAAGACGCTCTTATGGCAGTACAGCTGATCTTTGAGAATATTGATACGGCATACAGGGAAGGGACCAATGTGGAAGCCCGCAGGAACATGCTCCACGCTTCCTTTTACGCCGGCTGCGCCTTTACCAAATCCTATGTAGGCTATGTCCACGCCATCGCCCATTCCCTGGGAGGAGAATATAATGTTCCCCACGGTCTGGCCAATGCTGTGATCCTGCCCATGCTGCTGGAAGCCTACGGAGAAAAGATCCATAAAAAGCTGGCCCGTCTTGCTGTGGCTGCAGGTCTGGCAGAGCCGGATACCCCGGACTATGACGCTGCCAAAAGATTCATACAGGCCATTAAAGATATGAAACAGCGTTTCGGCATCGGCGACCATATCCCTCAGATCCGGGAAACCGATATTCCCAAGCTGGCTCACTATGCAGACAAGGAGGCCAATCCCCTTTATCCTGTACCTGTGCTTATGAATGCCGCCGAGCTGGAGCCATTTTATTACCGGCTGATGGATACCGGGGAAAATGAGGGGGATAAAGAGGCTCAGGAAAGGAGAGATTGAAATGACGGAAAAAGAAATTAACGATATCGTTGCGAAGCAAAGAAACTATTTTCAGACCGGAGCCACTCTTCCCGCAGACATGCGGATCGCCGGCCTGCGCCGTCTTTATGCGGCGGTTTCCCGAAATGAGAAAGAAATCCACGCCGCCCTTCAGAAGGATCTGGGGAAAAGCAGCTTTGAAAGCTATATGTGCGAAACCGGTCTGGTATTAGAAGAGATCAGCTATATGGTGAGGCATATCCCCAGCTTTTCCAGAGAAAAAAGAAGACGGACGCCCCTGGCCCAGTTTTCTTCCCGGAGTTTCCAGAAGCCTTCGCCTTACGGCGTCACACTGATCATGAGCCCCTGGAACTATCCCTTTATGCTCACCCTTTCTCCTCTGGTGGACGCCCTGGCTGCGGGGAACACTGCCGTAGTAAAGCCCAGCGCTTATTCCCCTCATACCAGCCAGGTGATCCTGGATATCCTTTCCCAGTGCTTTGATCCCCGGTATGTAGCTGTGGTCACCGGAGGGAGGGCCGAAAACACCTGTCTCCTCCGGGAGCATTTCGACTATATCTTTTTCACCGGCAGCCAGTCCGTGGGAAAAGAGGTTATGCGCAGAGCCGCAGAATATCTGACACCCATCACCCTGGAGCTGGGCGGAAAAAGTCCCTGTATCGTGGATCAGACCGCTGATCTGAAGCTTGCCGCAAGGCGGATTGTTTTCGGAAAATATTTAAACTGCGGCCAGACCTGTGTGGCTCCTGATTACGTTTACTGCCACCGTTCCATAAAAGATCAGCTTGTAAAAGAGATACAGGCACAGATCCGGAAGCAGTACGGCAATACGCCCCTGGACAATCCGGATTACGGAAAAATCATCAATGAAAAACATTTTGACCGGCTTCTCGGGCTGATCGAGGAAAAGAAAGTGGTCTGGGGAGGGATCTCTGACCGGAAGGCTTTGCGCATTGCCCCTACAGTCCTTGATAACGTAAGCTTTTCTGATCCGGTGATGCAGGAAGAAATTTTCGGTCCTATTATGCCCGTCCTGGTATTCGACAGTCTGGAAGAAGCGATCTCCAGGGTTAATGCCATGCCCCATCCTCTGGCGCTCTACTTCTTTACCTCTGACAAAAAAGCGGCAAAAGAAGTCACTGCCCGGTGCGGATTCGGCGGCGGCTGTATCAACGACACCATTATCCACCTGGCCACCACGGAAATGGGATTCGGAGGATTTGGCGAAAGCGGTATGGGGGCTTATCACGGGAAGATCGGCTTTGACACCTTTACCCATTATAAGAGCATTGTAGACAAAAAGACCTGGCTGGATCTGCCCATGCGGTATCAGCCCTACCGGCAGCTCCATGAAAAAATGGTACGGTTTTTCTTAAAATAAAAAACAGCCCCGGAAAACACGGATCCGGGATGTGGCGCTGTCCCATAAGTCCTATCCTGAACTTCTGTTTTCCGGGGCTGTTTCTTTTCTCGCATGTTCTATTTTACTTCTACCAGTTCAATATGGAAATTCAGTTCCTTGCCGGCCATCTCATGATTGGCGTCAAAGGTGATAGTCGTCTCATCCTTTTCTGTCACAGTAACAGGGAAAGGCTGGCCGTACTGGTTGGAAAGATATACCCTCTGTCCTGGCTGAAGGTCGTCAGATCCGGGAAGCTGGGCGATCTCAAGGGTAAAGACCGCATTGGGATCCGGCATACCGTAAGCTTCCTCCGGCATCAGGTGCACGTCTACAGTCTGTCCCACTTCCATATCCGCCACTGCTGCGTCAAAGCCCAGGATCATCTGGCCTGCGCCGCAGATAAACTCCAGAGGTTCTCCCCGGTCATAGGAAGAGTCGAACTGGGTTCCGTCATTGAAAGTACCTCTGTAATGAGTGCGGCAGGTTTTTCCCACATTCCGTCCGGTAAGGGCAGGACGGGCGCCGCAGGAACCGCCGCAGCTTCCGCAGGAATGACCCTCCCCGTGATCTCCGCAGGAATGGCCTTCCTCATGATTTCCGCAGCTGTGGCCTTCTTCATGATGGTGGTCACAGTTTGCTCCAGTGGACACCAGCTCTCCTTTCAGATAGGCTTCCACCGCCTGATCCGCATCTCCCTGGGCACCTGCGCACAGCTCTACTCCTGCTTCTTCCAGGGCAGACTGGGCGCCGCCGCCGATGCCGCCGCAGATCAGAACATCTACATTCTGATCTGCCAGCAGTCCTGCAAGAGCGCCGTGTCCGGTTCCGTTGGATCCTATCACTTCACTGGCGATCACTTTATGATCTTCAACTTCATACACCTTAAAAAATTCCGTTTTTCCAAAATGCTGGAAGATATTTCCATTGTCATAAGTTACTGCTATCTTCATGTTTTTTCCTCATCTTTCCTTTTTATTCCCAAGAGGGGCGAGCCAGACAGACATCCTTTCTTCGGTATCTCTGACTCCTGCAGCCCCTTCTACCATTATCCCTATCCAGAAGATAATGTCAATGCTTTTTTTACAGGACCTTCCTGTAAATATCATTGATCACTGCCTGGGCGTGTTCCCATCTCTCACCCCTGGACTTTCTCAAAACGGTATTTCTGGCGGATATCCGGATACTTCTCTTTGTCCACCTGGCTCATAAACATGGCGTAGGGCCTGGCAGAAATTTTAAAAGGCGCATAAAGCCCCTGATAAACTACCAGCATTTCTCCTGTTTCCGTATGCCGGGCAAATGCAAGGACTTTGTACAGATATTCGGAAGTTTCCGGAGAAACCCACTCTCTTTTAAAATGCCGGACAATATCTCCCGGCCGTATATCTCTTTGCAGTTCCTCCGGCACAGATTCCGGCTCCGGTTCTGTATCCAGCTCCATATATTCTTCCCTGTCCAGGGAAATGGGTACACCCGTCTTTCCTGTAATGTGAACGCCCCCGTACCAGGTGCCTTCCACTTCAAAAATATCTCCGATATCATATTCCGATGTGTATGCATCATTTTTCTTGATGATCCTGATCCTGCTCACCTTAAATTCCTCCACAGCTTTCCTATTTTTTATTCAGACTGTCTTTTTAATATTTCCAACGTCTTCGGATCTCTTCTCCCGCCATAGTATTTTTCCAGCACTTTGCTAAAGACTCCGCCTTTTCCCTCTGCCGCCTCAAACAAGGTCATAGAGGAACACAGCTTCAGATCATCCGGGCTGCCGAATACCCGGTGAGGGTCGTTGGTATCCAGTTCCAGCAGCGCCTGGCTGATCGTCCTCAGATTTTTTCCCAGATAAGGATCCTTCAGAAAAGCTTCTGCTTCTTTCAGATCCTCAATGCCATAATAAGCCGACATACTGCTGAACCCCAGTCCCCGGATCTGGGGAAAGATATACCACATCCAGTGGTTTCTCTTAAAACCGCTGCGGATTTCCTCCAGCGCCAGGTCAAAATCCTGCTCCTGCGCCTCTCTAAATCGCTGCAGATCACCCATATTTCGGTTCTCCTTTCCTGCTTCTAGTCTAATGATGTTGGGGGCAAAAGCTCCCAACTACGATACCTGCGGATTGTTTCGTGCCAGGCACTCTCACAATCCTGGTATTTTTTTATTGTATCTCACGGTTTTCGGTTTGTCATTATTTTTTCATGTACCGCCTTGCTATTTTCTCCGATCCCCCATAGAATAATGCTGTGGGCGAAAGCCCTGATCTTAATACTGACCTGAAAATTTTCGTTCCGGTAAAAGGAGGGATTTTATGTGTACTTGTATCACTTATGAAAACGGGGATTTTTATTTTGGACGGAATCTGGATCTGGACGTTTCCTTTGGGGAGACCGTAACGGTCACTCCCAGAAACTTTCTTCTGGAATTTCGCAGAGCCGGAAAGATGGAGCGGCACTACGCCATGATCGGCATGGCCTCCGCCAGCGAAACCTTTCCTTTGTATGCAGAAGCGGTGAATGAAAAAGGGCTGGCTATGGCAGGCCTGAATTTTCCGGGAAACGCTTTTTACCGGGAGCCCGATGGAAAAGGGCTGGAACTTGCTTCTTTCGAGATCATCGCCTGGATCCTGGGCAAATGTGCTTCTGTAAAAGAAGTGGAAAAGTATCTTGCAGACATGAAGATCGTAAACCTTTCCTTTGCTCCCCGGATGCCGGCCGCCCCGCTTCACTGGATGCTGGCTGACCGACATAAATGCCTTGTCCTGGAAGCTGTGGAAGATGAACTGAAAGTATATGAAAATCCTTTCGGCGTACTGACCAACAATCCTCCTTTCCCCTTCCATCAGATGAATATGGAAAACTATCTGAATCTTACTTCCAAGAGTCCCGAAAACCGTTTTTCGGACAGGCTGGATCTGAAGCCCTGTTCCCAGGGAATGGGAGCGCTGGGACTTCCGGGAGACGCCTCCTCGGCTTCCCGCTTTGTGAGAGCTGCATTTCTGAAATGGAATTCTGTGTCAGAACCTGCAGAGCAGGCGGATGTCTCCCAGTTTTTTCATCTCCTGGACGGAGT